>NZ_JBDTEM010000219.1:0-9081 GCF_039922535.1 Rhodoferax sp.
GTGATGACGTAGGTGAGGTTCAGCCGCGCGAACTCGTACTGCCGCGGCACGGGCTGGCTGATCAGGCCGCCCTCGGCCAAATGCTCCAGCAGCCAGTCGTAAAACGGCCGCTGGTCTTCAAATTCCAGCGTGCAGATGCTGTGGGTGATTTGCTCCAGCGCGTCTTCGATGGGGTGGGCGAAGGTGTACATCGGGTAGATGCACCAGGTGTCGCCGGTGTGGTGGTGGGTGGCACGGCGGATGCGGTAGATGGCCGGGTCGCGCATGTTGATGTTGGGGCTGGCCATGTCGATTTTGGCGCGCAGCACCATGGAGCCGTCTTCGTGCTTGCCGTCGCGCATTTCGCGGAAGCGGGCCAGGTTTTCTTCGGGCGTGCGGGCTCGAAACGGGCTGTCTACGCCGGGCTTGCCGAAGTCGCCGCGGTTGACGCGCATTTGCTCTACGGTTTGCTCGTCCACATAGGCGTGGCCTGCGGTGATCAGGGTTTCGGCGGCGGCGTACATGAAGTCGAAGTAGTCGCTGGCCTGGTAGGGTGCGGCACTGTAGTCGCCCAGGCTGCCGTTCCAGTCGAAGCCCAGCCATTTGACCGAGTCGATGATGCTGTTGACGTATTCGGTGTCTTCTTTTTCGGGATTGGTATCGTCAAAGCGCAGGTGGCATACGCCCCCAAAATCGCGCGCCAGGCCGAAGTTGAGGCAGATGCTTTTGGCATGGCCGATGTGCAGGTAGCCGTTGGGTTCGGGCGGGAAGCGGGTGCGGATTTTGGCCGGGTCGGGCTGGCCTGCGGCGTGGTGGGCGGCATCGCCCGGGCTGCCAGCCCAGCGGCGGCTGGCGTAGGTGCCCGCGGCCAGGTCGGACTCGATGATTTGTCGCAAGAAGTTGCTGGGCTTGGCGGCCTCAGCGGCTGCAGTGGCGGGTGCTGGGGAGGGGGTAGGTGCGCTCATGCTCTGATTTTAGGGGCGCGGACCGCACTGTTACGTTTGGCAACCCTTCTGTGGGCACCTTTGTCCACCAGATGCGGTCTATCGCGTTGTCAGTAGTAGGAAGCAATGCGCTTCTGGAATCGCAACAAGGAGATCTGTATGAAGTTCCAACGTTTTATGTTCGCCGCCGTGTTGGCCATCAGCGCACTCGGCGCGGCCAGCGTGGCGCAAGCGCGCAGCGATGTGTCTTGGTCGATTGGTATCGGCGTGCCCGGCGTGCAGGTGTACGGCGGTAATCCCCAGCCGGTGTATGTGCAACCCGCCCCGGTGTACTACCAGCAACCTGCGCAGGTGTACTACCAACCTGCGCCGGTGTACGTGCGGCCTGCCCCTGTGTATTACCAGCCACAGCCCGTGGTGTACCAACGCCCTCCTGTCTATGTGCAGCCGCAGGTGGTGTACGCGCCACCCCGCTGGGGCCACCATCGGCACTGGAATGAAGGCCGTGGCAACGACTGGCGCCGTTAATAAGCTGGCAACTTAGAACGCGTTCAACCTGAACACGTTCTAGGGCCGCTTGGTCATCTCGTGCAGCATGGCGGAGAACTGCTCGGCCGTTTCGTGCTGCACCATGGATGGCCCGATCAGCGGCGGAAACCAGAAGCCCGGCAGCACCTCGGCGTGGTAGGTCAGCTTGGTGCCGGAGCCGTCGGGCTCCAATTGCATCAGGCTTTCCATGCGCTGGATGTTGCCGCCCACGCCGTGGGCCCGGATCTCGTGCGTGGGGACCAGGTGGATCTCGCGCACCGACTCAAATTTGGTCGAGAAAAATCCATACTTGGCCACGCCTTTTTGGGTGACTTTGAGCTGGTTGTCGCTGCGGTCGCTGACCTGGCTGCTGGTCAGGTTGGGCACAAAGTCGGCCATGTGCTCAAAGTCGGTCAACACCGCCCAAGCCCGGGCAGCGTCCACCGGCACATGGATCACCATGTCCACCGTGAACGCACCGTTAGCGCGCTCGACGTGCACATCGCTGTCGGCCACTGCAGCGGGCGCGTCGGCTGCCAGGGCCACGGGTACCGGACACAGCAGCGCGGCCAGAGCCAAGGCGGCCATGGGCCTCAAAAATAATTGGTACGACATGTTGGGCCTCCAAAGTGCCTCTGGCGCATATTGCACCTGCGCAGCCAGCTATCAATTTAGGAGTTTTTAGAGTGCACCTGTTTGCGCGTGCCGCGGCGGCCCTGCATCACATCTTGGGCACCATTTGTCCACGGATTTCGCCACCCTTGTTGGCGGCGGTGTGCACATTGGCGTACCACTTGCCGGCCAGCAGGTCGGCGGCTTGCGCGGGGGTCAGGGTGGCTTGGCCTTCCAGCGGGCTGGTGGTGCCGGTAAAGGGTACGACCACACCGGCGTTCGACCCAGGCGCAGCCGGGCCGTGGAAATGGGCGGCGGTAGCGGGGCCGGTCAGGCCCGAAAAGCTGACTTTCCAGGTGAGCAGATTGGTGTCTTTGTTCAGCCAGGCTTCGGCCGTGCCGGTGCCGGAAGAGGCCGTAGCAGGCACCTCTTGGGCGGCGGTCATTTGCGCGGTCAAAGTCACTTTGTTGGAGGCTTGCATGGAGCTGCAACCTGCGATGCCCATGGCCAGAATGGCGGTGGCAAAAAGGGATTTGGTGAAGCTGCGGTGGGTGACCATCATGGGTGTCTCCGGTAGGAATGATTTTCTCGGGTTGCCTTGGTTACAGGCCGCGCTTCCAAGGCAAAAATCAGTCTAGCACCGCAACGGCTACCCCGTGCTGGCGGGGTCTTGCCCGGCTTTATTTGTAGTACGCCTCGACCTTGCCCTTGACCTTCATCAGCAGCGGATGGCCTTTGCGGTCGCGGGTTTTGCCTGCGGGCACTTTGACCCAGCCTTCGCTAATGCAGTATTCCTCGACGTCCACGCGCTCCTGGTCGTTCAGGCGGATGCCGATGTCGTGCTCGAACACAGCGGCCACGTGGTGGGGGCTGCGCGGGTCGGCGGACAGGTGGTCGGGCAAGGCGGGGCGGGAGGTGGTGTCGGTCATGTGTGTTTTTGAAAAAAAAGGAATCACCGCTATTTTCCCGGATTTAGCGGCGGCCCCAGCCGGGCCGGGCCGAACGCCGTAGACTCCTGCCTCCTGAGAGCGTAAACACGCTCTGGGCCCCTCTACTCCAACCTACCCCAACCTAGAAATACACCATGTCCTTGTCCCTCCACCAAGCCTCTGTTTCCCTGTTTACCCAAATCCTGGGCGGCCTGAGCACTGTGCTGCAAAAAGCCGAAGCCCACGCGGCCGACAAGAAGATCGACCCCAGCGTGTTGCTGCAGTCGCGCCTGTTCCCCGACATGTTTGCGCTGACCCGCCAGGTACAGATCGCTGCCGACTTTGCCAAGGGCGGTGCCGCCCGTCTGGCCGGTGTGGACGTGCCTGCGTACGAAGACACCGAAGCCAGCTTTGCAGACCTGCAAGCCCGCATCGCCAAAACCCTGGCGTTCATCCAAAGCCTGCCCGCGGCCGACATCGAAGCCGGTGCCGACCGCACCATCGTGCTGCGCCCCGGTACCCCCAACGAGAAGACCCTGGTGGGCACCAGCTACCTGCTGAACTACACCCTGCCGCACTTCTTCTTCCACACCACCACCGCCTACGACATCCTGCGCCACAACGGCGTCGAAGTCGGCAAGAAGGACTTTGTAGGCTCTTTCTGACCCGCGTACGCGCAATGGCGGCGCGGGCTGTCTTTACCAGGGATACCGCGGAACCGGCTTTGCCGGGCCGCTGGTATCGCCCTCTGCAAGGGGGTTGGCGCAAGACGCGTAGCACTGGAGTCTGGGGGTGAGCCTCATCCTTGCCCCGATGGAAGGGCTGCTGGACTTTGTGCTGCGCGATGTTTTGACGCGGGTAGGCGGTATTGACCGCTGCGTGTCCGAGTTCATCCGCGTCACCAACAGCTTGCTGCCCGAGCGGGCTTTCATCCGCGTGGTGCCCGAGCTGCTGAACGGCAGCCGCACGCTGGCCGGGGTGCCGGTGCGGCCACAGTTGCTGGGCTCGGACCCGGTGTGCCTGGCCGAAAATGCCGGGCGCTTGGCCAGCCTGGGCCCCATGGGTGTGGACCTGAACTTTGGCTGCCCGGCCAAGGTGGTGAACCGCCACGGCGGCGGCGCAGCCCTGCTGGATGAGCCGGAGCTGCTGGTGAAGATTGTGGCGGCGGTACGGCGTGCTGTGCCTGCGCACCAGACCGTGTCGGCCAAGATGCGGCTGGGTTTCAACGACGACAGCCGGGCCGTGGAATGCGCGCTGGCTATCGCCGAGGCCGGGGCCACCGAGATCGTGGTGCACGCCCGCACCAAGGCCGATGGCTACCGCCCGCCCGCCTACTGGGCGCGCATCCACGACATCCGCCAGGCCGTGCGTATCCCGGTGGTGGCAAATGGCGAAATCTGGACGGTAGACGATGCCCGCCGCTGCCTCAAAGCCTCGGGCTGCGACACTCTGATGCTGGGGCGCGGCATGGTGACCGACCCGGGCCTGGCCTTGGCCATTCGGGCTGACTCCGATGCGATGCACCTGTCCTGGGCCGATTTGCAACCGCTGGTCGCCGCCTTTTGGCAGCTGGTGTGCAGCCAGCTGGAGCCGCGCTCGCGGGCTGGGCGGCTGAAGCAGTGGTTGAACTTCTTGCGCCGCCAGTACCCCGAGGCCGAAGTGGCTTTCTTGGCGCTGCGGGCGGAAACCGACCAGGCCAAAGTGACTGCCTGGTTGACTGAAAATAAGCACTAAATCAACCGCTGGAGCAGATGGCGTCTGCGCAGGCAGCTATCTATTTAATAGCTTTAGCTGTACACCATGAAGTTTCGGGTAGCCCGCCTGCTGGCTTGTTTTTGCGTGGCTTCGACCAGCAGGGCGGCGAGCTGGGTGGCCAGTTCGGCTTGCAGATCGTGCAGTTTGGGCATGTCCACGGCCTGTCCGTTCACCGGTCCTTTGGCCAGTACTTGGCTGTGGTCGCGCAGGCGCAGGATGGCGGTGCCCACGGCGGTGAAGGCGGGCAGTTGGCCGTACTGCGTGCTACCGCGCTGGGCATACCAGTTGCCAAAGCGGGCCGGGTAGTTGGCCTCGGCATCGGCGGGGTGGGCGGCGATGCTGGCGACCCAGGTTTGGTGGTCGTGCTCGGCCAGCAGCAGGGGGAAGTCGGCGGTGTCCCACTGCATGGCCCCCCAAGCGCGCCAGGCTTTGCCGGGGATGAAGTTGGCGGCCCAGGCGGCCACCGTGTCGGCCGGCATGGGGCGGGCGATGCCGTAGCCCTGGGCCAGGTCGCAGCCCAGTTGCAGCAGCAGCAGACCGTGTTCCACGGTTTCCACACCCTCGGCGATGACCTGTCGGTTGAAGGCCTTTGCCAGGCCGACCACGGCTTCCACCAGGGTCAGGTCGTCGGGGTCTTCCAGCATGTCGCGCACAAAGGCCTGGTCGATCTTCAAGGTGTTGGCGGGCAGGCGTTTGAGGTAGGCCAGGGACGAGTAGCCGGTGCCAAAGTCGTCCAGCGCAAACTGCACACCTAGCTGCTGGCAGGCGGCCATCACGTTGCGCATGTGCTGCACGTCTTCCAGTGCGGCGGATTCCAGAATCTCCAGCTCCAGCATGCTGGGCGATACCTGTGGAAATGCCGCCAGGATGCTGCCCAGCCGGTCCACAAAATCGGGCTGCTGGAAGTGGCGCGCGGCGATGTTGACGCTAACCACCCAGTGCAGGCCTTGCGCGGCCCACTGCTGCATCTGCTGGAGTGCCTGCTGCAGCACCCATTCGCCGATATCGATGATCAGGTCGGTGTTTTCCACCAGCGGCAAAAAGTGGTACGGGCCGACCACGCCTTGGTCGGGGTGCTGCCAGCGCAGCAGGGCTTCCATGCCAAACACGGTGCCGGTGCGCATGTTTAGCTTGGGCTGGTAGTACAGGCGCAGTTCGCCGTCTAGCAGGGCCTGGTGGATGCGGGTGCGCTGGTGGTGGTGGGTTTGCACCTCTTGGTCGCGCTGGGCATCGAACAGGTGGCTGCGGTTGCGCCCGGTTTGCTTGGCCTGGACCATGGCCTGGTCGGCGTGGCGCAGCAGGGTGTCCAGGTTGGTTTCGCTGTGCATTTCACCGCGCGGCGTGACGGCGATGCCGATGCTGGTGGTGAGGGCTATGGTCTGGTCGTCGATTTGGTACGGCGCGGTCAGCAGCGCCTGTACCCGGTCTACCTGCTGCTGCACCTCGGTCAGGTCGTTTTGGTCTTTCAGCAGCAGTACAAATTCATCGCCGCCCAGGCGGGCCAGGCCGTGGTCGTCCCCGGCAAATTCGGTCAGCCGCTGGGCCACCTGCTGCAGCAAGCGGTCGCCGCAGCTGCTGCCGTAGCGGGTGTTGATGGGCTGGAAATGGTCCAGGTCCAGCAGGCACACGGCCAGCAGTTTGTGGTGGTGGCGGGCTTGCAGGATGGCCAGGTTGAAGGGCTCTTCCATGGCGGCGCGGTTGTGCAGGCCGGTGAGCACGTCGTGGCCGATCTGCCACGAGATCTCCTGAATCAACTGGCGCTTCTCGCTCACATCGCGGAACACCAGCACGCAGCCCATGGCGGTGCCGTCGGCCTGGCGTATCGGTGCGGCGGTGGTTTCAATGGCGATGCGTTCGCCCGACGGGTGCAGCAGCGTCTGGTGGGTGGCGTGCACCACGCTGGTGGTTTGGTACAGCGGGGTTTGCTTGGCATGGCCCGCAGCCCAGCCAGGCTCCTCCAGTAGCTCAAACACCTCACCCAGCGGGTGGCCCAGGGCCTGCTGGTGGGTCCAGCCGGTGAGCTGCTGGGCCACGGCGTTCAGGCTAAGGATGCATCCGGCCAGGTCGGTGGTGATGACGGCATCGCCAATCGACGACAGAGTGACTTCGGCGCGCTCTTTTTCAATTTGTAGAGCGGCCTGGGCGTGGGTGAGCGATGCCACCAGAGTCTGCACCTCACCCGCCATATTGTTGAAGGTAGTGGCCAGGGTGCGGGCCTCCAACGGCCCGGTCACCTGCATGCGCGTGGCCAGGTTGCCGCGCTGAAACTGCTGGGTCGCCACGGCCAGCCGCTGCAGCACGCGGCGGTTGATGCGCAAGACCCAGAACATCAGGCCCAGAATCGTCAATATGCTACCGGCACCAATCCACAGCTGCACGCGGACCCGGCTCCAGGCGCTGTTGAATGCAAAAACCGGGCTGATTTGCACCGTCAGCTCGCCGCTGTGGCCGCCGGTGCTTGTGACATCCAGGCGGGCGGTATACGGGGCAATCTGCAACCAGGTCACAAACCACGCCGGGTATTGCGCCTGGGCTGGCTGCAGGTTGTGTGATTCCAGCGTTTGCGCGCCAGAATGCCACCGCAGCATGGCGATATCGGGATTGGATTGCGACTCGGTGCGCAGTAAAGTGGCCAGCGGCTCGGCGCTGTCGCTCTCCATCATCTGCGCTATGGTGGGTACTAAGTATTTTTGGACCCACTGCACTTCCTGCGCAAAGTGGGCCTCGGCAGAGCGGGTCTCGATCTTCACCATTAACTGGTAACGCACGGTGCCCACCACCACGATCAGCAACAAAATCGGTAAAAACAGGCGTGTGGTGGTGCTGAGCGTGAGCCACGCAGGAGCTTCATCTCGGGTCTTGGGCATGGAGTCAGGGGGGCGCTCAGAATAGTCTGGGCTCGGTTTTATCACACTCAATGTAACTTTATGTAACATGAAAAAACAAACTTACACAGAGCCGGGTGCGATGGGCCCATCTGGGGCGAGGTGCTGGCCGCCGTTGCAGGTGCCAAACCCATTAAATCTCGGGCCAGCGATTATCGGTCATGCATGTATCGCTATGTAAAGCATAGTATTGAAGGGCTCTTTTAGCGGCCCAGACATAAAACGACACAAACCGATACCGCCCCGAGAGGACGCGAGGCACCCGCCCCGGCACCATTGGAGCCTTGTTTAACCCCTTTATTTCACAGGATCCACACCATGCCATCCACCTTTAAAAGAACCCTCAAAAGAACCTTATTCGGCATCTTCGGTGCTAGCCTGCTGGTCGGTGCCCTCAGCGCTTGCGCCGGTCGCGGCGAGCACGCCTGGGGCGGCCCGATGAACGAGCAGCGCGCGGCCGAGTTCCGCGTCAAGATGATAGAGAAAGTCGGCAAAAAGCTCGACCTGAACGACGCGCAAAAGCAACTGCTGGGCACCCTGAGCGACACGCTGCAAGCCCAGCGCAAAGCTTTGATGGGCAACAGCACCGACCCGCGTGCCGACATGCAGGCCCTGGTGGCCGGGACGCAGTTTGACCGCAGCAAAGCCCAGGCCATGGTGGAAGAAAAAACCGCCGCCCTGCGCAGCCAAAGTCCCCAAGTGATTGCCGCCGCCGCCAACTTTTTTGACGCGCTAAACCCCACTCAGCAACAACAGGTGCGCGATTTCATGCAGCGCCGGGGCGGCTGGTTTCGCCACGGCGGATAGGACGATGGCCTATGCCCAAAATCCTGCTGATTGACGACGATGCCGATCTCGGTGGGCCACTGGGCGTGTACTTTGCGCGCTTTGGCTTGGCACTGGACTGCGCACTGACCCCCAGCGCCGGTCTGGCCTTGCTGCGCCAGGGCGGTTTTGACGCGGCCATTCTGGACGTGATGCTGCCCGAGATGGATGGCTTTGCGCTGTGCCGCGCCATCCGCAAAGACAGCGACATCCCGGTCGTCATGCTCACCGCCCGTGGTGAGGTGATGGACCGGGTGGTCGGCCTGGAGCTGGGGGCTGACGACTACCTGCCCAAACCTTTCGAGCCCCGCGAGCTGGTGGCCCGGCTGCTGACGGTGCTGCGCCGCCAGCGCGTGCCCGATACTGGCTACTTGCTGCAGTTCGAAGGCTTGGTGGTCGATCTGGACAAACGCAGTGTGCTGCGCCAGGGCGGGTTGGGTATGGAAGCACTGGACCTGACCAGCACCGAATTTGAATTGCTCACCTTGCTGGCCCGCGAGCCCGGCAAGGTGTTCAGCCGCGACGACATCCTGAACCGTCTGCGTGGCCACGAGGTAGACCTGCAAACCCGCGCTGTGGACCTGCTGGTCAGTCGCCTGCGAAAAAAGCTGGAGCCGCTGGACT
>NZ_JBDTEM010000220.1:0-3499 GCF_039922535.1 Rhodoferax sp.
AAGCTCTCGGGCGATGTGCGCGCAGCTCAGGCCTTGGTGGCGAAGGACGGCAATTTGGTATCGTTCGTCTTGGGTCAAGTGTGTGTAGTGCATCGTGCTTTTTTAGACTGGCAGGTCGGAGGGCTCGGATCCTATTCGCCCTTGACCCACCTGCTTTTTATCGGTGCACTTTGTTCTTGAATCCGCGACTTAAATTCAAGGTGGAAATACCCCTACCAGGGATTCCGTGGAGCCGGCTTTGCCGGGCCACTGGAATCGCCCCCTGCAAGGGGGTTGGCGAAAGATGCGAAGCACTGCAGACTGGGGGTGTTCAGTGACTGCGCATTTTTGCGCGTAGCCGGGCGATGGACTGGCTGTGCAACTGGCAGACGCGGGACTCGGTAATGTCCAGCACCGCCGCTATTTCTTTCAGATTCATGTCGTTTTCGTAGTACATGCTCATGATGTACTGCTCGCGGTCGGGCAGGGTCTTGATGGCCTCGACCAGTGAAGAGCGCAGGCGGTGGTCGCGCAGCAGGCTGACCGGGTCGGCGGTTTCGTCGGCTACGTGCCGGTCTAGAAAGCCTGCGCCGTCCTCGGCACCACCGTTCATGTCTTCCAGGTACACCAGTTGCGTGCCGCGCACCTTGCCCAGCAGCTCCTGGTAGTCGGGCAGGGTCATTTCCAGCTCGGTGGCGATTTCGGACTCCAGCGGGCTGCGGCCCAGCTTTTGCTCCAGCCGCTGCACCGCGCGCTCAATCTCTTTCTGGCTCTTACGTGAGCCGCGCGACATCCAGTCGCCCTCGCGCAGCTCGTCAATCATGGCCCCGCGGATGCGCTGGGTGGCAAAGGTCTCAAATTGCACGCCCTGGGCCACTTCATAGCGGGTCAGGGCCTCGGACAGGCCAATCATGCCGACCTGGATCAGGTCGTCCAGCTCGATATTGGGTGGCAGCTTGGCAAT
Source organism: Rhodoferax sp. (assembly GCF_039922535.1). GTDB lineage: Bacteria > Pseudomonadota > Gammaproteobacteria > Burkholderiales > Burkholderiaceae_C > Rhodoferax_B. The sequence goes on from NZ_JBDTEM010000220.1 coordinate 944, forward strand.
CATGTGGTGCGCCAGCCGACGTACCAGCGGCACATACTGGCGCAGCATGTGCTCGCGGTCCAGATGGCCTTTGGCGGTGTACATCAACGGCTTCCCACCCCATGGACCATGGGAATGGCGCTGGCCATCAGGCGCAGGGCGATCTGGTGCGCGTCGTCCCAGCGGGCGTGCTGCTGTGGGAACGAGCGCACGGTCATGAAGTCGGTCTGGCAGTCCAGGTGCAGGTGGGCGCAGTTTTGCAACGTCCGCCCGGTGTTTCTCGCCTGCAGCTCGGCGTTTCTGAAGGGCGCGGTCACCACCGATGCAATCAGCGGCACCAGCCGGGCCTGTAGTAGCAGTTTCTTGAAATTCTGGTAAGCCCCAATGATGGAGGCGCGGCGCGGCGTGACGGCCAGCAAGGGGCGTATCTGGCTGCCCGGCATCAGGGTCGCCAGCAGTTGGGCATCGGCATACACCACGACCAGATCGCAGCTGCGAAATAAGTGGCTGAGGTGGCTGAGGGCTTGGAGCGGTGCGGGTGACATAGCGGAATCTTGGCGGGTCTGCAGGGCCAGGCGGCTCAGTCCCAAGCGGGCGGGCACCACGTGCCATGGGGGCGCTTCATGCGGTGGGTCATCGGCTGCATCTTCTTGCCAGTGTGCGTGGTCCAACAGATTCAGTAAACCTGGATTGTCTTCCGTTTCTGCCGAGCTTGCGTCCAGTACGGTGATACGCAGGCTAAAACTTTGCAATGCCGCGCAGATTTGCCAGAGCAGGGGCAACTCGGTGGCGGTGTCGCCCCGGGTCACCATGGCAATCACGCTCCAGGCGGCTTGCGGCGCGATACGGCGCAGGCTTTCCCCCTGGTCGGCACTGGTGTCAAGCATGCGCCCGTTCCTTGCGGCTGGACTCCATCGGTGCAGGGGTAAAGAAAAAGTTCAAATCAGCGGCCTTGGGATCAAACGCGGACTTGGTGGTCGAGCGCATCGAGGTACGCACCAGCTTCTTGGCATCGGCGGGTTCCCAGTCTTCAGGTACGCGCTGGCCATTGCACACGCCGCGCAGCACCAACTGGTGGCGGATGATGGCATCCAGCGCCGGGCCGAGTTTGGCGGCTTCGTCGATTTTGGAGAGGATGGCCTGTTGTACGCCTCGGGTCTTGAACGAGGTCAGCACCTCGTCCATGGTATCGCCATGGCTGCCTGCGTTGAGCACCAGCAGGCGGTTCACGCCGGGCAGGTCCAGCACGTCCATCATGTCGCGCTTGCGTGGGTCTTTGGGGGCGATACCGGTGGTGTCAATCAATACCATGCGTTTGTTGCCCAGCAGGCCCAGCAGGTCTTGCAGGGCCGCGCGGTCGTGCGCCAAGTGGGCTACCACGCCCAGCATGCGGCCAAAGGCGCGCAATTGTTCGTGGGCCGCAACGCGGTAGGTGTCCAGTGTGATCAGACCAACGCTATTGGGGCCGTGCACCCGGGCGCAGTGTGCGGCCAACTTGGCGGCGGTGGTGGTTTTACCCACGCCGGTGGCTCCCACCAGCGCGAACACACCGCCTTGCTCAAAGATGGGCTTGCTACCTGCATCGGTGCGCAGGTTTTGCTCCAGCACGCCCATCAGCCAGCGAATGGCTTCGGCAGGCGTAGCCTCTTCGGGCATGCGCTCCATCACGGCGCGGGCCAAGTCGGGCGAATAGCCGGCACGGATCAGCTTGAGCATCAGATTGGACTGGATCGGATCCTGTTTGGTCTTGCCCAGCCAGGCCATGGTGTTGAAGCGCTCTTCAATCATGTCCTTCATGGCTTGCAGTTCGTCCACGATGCCCTTGGAGTTGATGGTGGCGGCAGCTGGGGCGGCTTTGGCGCGGGCGACCGGCGGCGGGAACGGCACGGCGTGCACGGCAGGTTTGGCGCGCTGGGGTTGCGGGGGCATGGGTACGGGTGTGGCTTGTACCGAGGCTGGTACGGAGGCTTTTTGTGGAAATATCTCGTCGCGCAGGTCGGGGCTGCTTTCGTGGCGGCGGCGCAACATGCGTTCGCGCACGTAGTCCTGGAACGACAGCGTGCTCATGGCCAGTTGCTCGGTGTCTTCTTCCACCGGGATTTGTGCCATGGCCATGGTGGCGGCCGACGCAGGAGTCTGGGTCGGTGCCGCATTGGGCCGATCGAGGGACGACAGAGAGTCTTCTGCAGTGGCCACCACTTCCACGCCGTTGGGCGTAGGGCGGTTGGACAAAATCAGCGTCCCCTCACCAAAAACCGCGCGGGCCTTGGCCAAAGCTTCGCGGGACGTGGCGGCGTGAAAGCGTTGGATGTTCATGTGAGTGCACCTTTGAGAATAGGGCCAATGCGGATGGTGTGGGTTTCGGGAATTTCGCTGTGTGCCAGTACCTGCAGCCGAGGGGCTACGCGGCGCACCAGCCGAGAAATGGCATTGCGGATCTGGTCGGGCACCAGCAGGCAGGCGGGCACGCCCAACTCTTCTTGTTGCAGGGCCACATCGGCCACGTTGCGGGTCAGCAGGTCGGCCACGCCGGGGTCCAGCGCTGGGCCTGCAGCATTGCCCAGGGCTTGCACCAAC
>NZ_JBDTEM010000221.1:0-32935 GCF_039922535.1 Rhodoferax sp.
AGAAACCGCTACCCGCACGAATCTGGAAGCCGCCGAAGAAGTGGCCCGCCAGATGCGTCTGCGCGATTTGGGTGGCCTGATCGTGATCGACTTTATCGACATGGAAGAGTCGCGCAACCGCCGCGACGTGGAAAACCGCCTGCGCGACGCGCTGCGCCAAGACCGCGCCCGCGTGCAGTTCGGCACCATCAGCAAGTTCGGCCTGATGGAAATGAGCCGCCAACGCCTGCGCCCGGCGCTCAGCGAGGGGGCTTCGATTCCTTGCCCACGCTGCGGTGGTTCTGGCCATATCCGCGACACCGAATCCAGCGCGCTGCAAATTCTGCGCATCATCCAGGAAGAGTCTCTCAAGGACAACACCGCTTCGGTGATGTGCCAGGTGCCAGTGGATGTCGCTTCGTTCCTGCTGAACGAGAAGCGCACCGAAATCGCCAAGATCGAGCTCAAACAGCGCATCAACGTGCTGATGGTGCCCAACAAGACGCTGGAAACGCCTAACTACAAGCTGGAGCGCCTGAAGCACGACGACCCGCGCCTGGACCACATCGAAGCCAGCTACAAAATGGCCGACGTGATGGACGAAGCCACCTCGGTCACGCGCCGCTCGCAAGAGCCCACCAACAAGCAAACCCCGGTGATCAAGGGCGTGCTGCCAGATGCACCCGCACCGCAAGCCGTGCCCAAGGCCGTGGCCCCCGCGCCTGTGGTGGCCCCCGTCGCCGCCCCTGCGCCCGTGGCCGCTCCGGTGGAAACCAGCTTTTTCGGCTGGCTGAAAAACCTGTTTGGTGCTGCCCCCGCGCCTGTGGTGGTGGCCCCGCCCGTTGCCGCACCTGCACCCGTAGCCGCCAAGTCCGACGACAAGCGCGAACCCCGTAACCCGCGTGGCGACGGTGCCAGCCGCGGTGGCCGCAATGGCCGTGGCGGACGCGATGAAGCGCCCGAAGGCCGTACCGACCGTGGTGAGGGCCAAGGCCGCAACCGTGGACCCCGCAACGCCGAAGGCCGTGACACACGCGAACCCCGTGATGGCCAGGAAGCCCGCCCAGAACGTGCTCCGCGCAATGCGGCAGACCGTCCGGAACGGGCCGAGCGCCCAGACCGCAATGACGCACCGCGTGCCGATGGCGAAACCCAAGGCCGCGGCAGCCGGGGTGGCCGTGGCCGTGGCGAGCGTCCACAGGGAGCGCGCGAGCGTTCTGATGTGGATGCCCAAGCCATGGGTGGCGAAGGCGCTGTGAATGACGCAGCCGCTAACGTTGAAGTCGGTGGCTCCGAGGCGCGTCCAGAGCGCACGTCCCGCAACGCCGCCGGTGGCGAGCGTGGCGAACGCAGCCCCCGCGGTGGCCGTGGTGGCCGTGGCCCGCGTGAAGACGGTGCCCCTGCACAAGGCCGTGACCGCCAGGACGAGCCCCGTCCTGACCTGCGTGAACCCCGCGAAGCCCAGCCTGAAGCCAATGGTGAAGCTGTGGCCGAAGCCGCTCGTGCCCCCCGTCCCGAGCGCGAGCCGCGTGCCGAACGCGAGCCCCGCGAACCGCGTGCCGAGCGCGAGTCCCGCATGGACCGTGAACCCGCCGAGCGCCCCGAGCGTCCGTCGTATTTCGCAGCGGCCCAGGCCAGCGCCGCCCAGTCCGTAGCGGACCAGGCTGAAGCCGAAGATGTAGCTCAGCCATCTGCTGAGCGCACCGACGAAGCCCGTCCTGAAGGCGAAGAGCCCCAGCGCCGCGAAAAGCGTTCGCGTGACCGTTATGGCCGCGACCGCAAGGAGCGTGCGCCGCGTGACAACGCCGGTGAGCCCGCTGCGTTTGTGCCCAACCCGGTGGAGTCGGACGTACAGCCGCAAGCCGAGTCCCTGGTGGAGCGCGCTGCACCGGTGGTGGCAGAGCCGGTGGCGGCACCCGCAGCCACTATCGCTGCCGTGGTGGCCGAGGTCGTCGCACCGGTTGCCGCAGAACCTGTGGCAGCGCCCGTCGCAGCGGTAGTGGCCGCACCGGTGGTGGCACCCAAGCCCGTGTTTGCCCTGCCGACCGCCGAACTGGACCAATTGGCCCAGAACTCCGGTCTGCAGTGGGTCGGCACTAGCCCCGAGCGTGTTGCAGCCGTGCAGGCCGCGATTGCCGCCGAGCCCATCGTGGCGCATGTACCGCGCGTACGTCCTGCGGTAGCGCCCATCCAGGCGGAGCCGCTGGTGATGGTGGAAACTAAGCGCGACCTAGGCAAGATGGACTTGCCGTTCTAAGCCACTGACCTGGCAATCAAAAAATGGACCTTCGGGTCCATTTTTTTTGGGGTATCGGGGTATTTTTTGCTACTATTTTTAACTATGCTTTTTGTAGCTTCTTGTGCACGTAGCTACTGCGCCAACGGCCTATTTAAGCCTTGAAAATAAGCCGAAATTCAGGTATTTATCCCAGCCCAAGTGACGGAACGCCAGCCCACCAGAAACACTATAGAACTGGCTGAGCGGGACTGCGGGTGTTGCCCCCTGAAAGGGGTTTGGCAAAAGATGCGAGGCACGGCAGCCTCGGGGGTGTGCCTATAGCCCAGCGACTTGCTTGTAGGCCGCCTGTGCAGCCGCCGTGTCGCCACGCTGTTCGGCCAGGTCGGCCAGGGCGCGCCAGGCGCTGCGCTGCAGGCCGTTGTCTTCCAACTGGTGGACCGATTGCGCCAGCAGTTGCTGGGCCTTGCCCCACAGCTGGTGGCGCAGGCAGGCCATGCCGGCCAGGTACTGCAGGCGGGCATCGCGCGGGTTGCGCTGCTGGGCGGCTTCGATGCGGTGCAGCCAGGGCAGGTCGGCCGGGCTGTCGGTGGCGGAGAACCCGGCCTCCAGCGCCCGCACCAGCTTGGTACCAAAGGCGTGCTCCTGTTCGGGGTGGGCCACCATTTGTTCCCAGATGGGTAGCAGCCAGATCCGGGCCAGGGCGGTGTCGCCTTGTAATGTCACCAGGCGCTGGGCGGCCTGGATGGCCACCTCGGGCATCAGGCGCTCGGCCGGGTCCAGTTCGGCCCAGGCGCGTTGCAATTGGGCCGGGTCGTAGGCGGTATTGAGCAACTCCAGCGCCAGGCCGCGCAGAATGCTTTGCGCGGCGGCGGGCGAGAAGGCCCGGTGTTTTGCCAGCAGGCGGGCGGTTTCCAGCGCGGGCAGGGTCTGGCGCGCCAACCGGGTGGCTTTGAGGCGCACGCGCAGGGCCAGGGTGCGGCGGGCCGCGCCTTGGGGCAGGGCATCCAGCCATTGCATGGCAGCATCGGCATCGCGGTCGGCCAGTGCCCAGTGGGCGGCGCGCAGTTGTACGCCTTCGCGGGTTTCCTGGGTTTCCACGGTGTTGCGCTGGGCGGTGCTGTCCAGTGCTTGCTGCAGGTGGCTGTCACGGGTGGCTTTGTCTTGCAGCGAATGGCCGCTTTCGGCGGTGACCAGGTGGGCCAGGGCGCGCAGCTTGTCGCCGTGGGCCAGGGGGTGGCCGCTGGCCAGCAGCGCCTGCTCTTGGCGCAGGGCCACTTCGGCGGCCTTGCGGGCCCGCAGAAAACGCCCGGCCAGCAGGTGCGAGAACGCATCCAGCAACGCGGAATGGGTGGCCCGCTCCTTTTGCTGCAGCCGCCAACGCTGGGCCTGCTGTGGCATGGCGAACAGGGCCGACAAGGCCTTCAAGGCCAGGTGCAAGGCGATGAAGGTCGCCACGGTGAGCAGCAGCACCAGGTTCAGCGATAAATCGACCCGGTACGGCGGCCAGAACACGGTGACGGTGCTTTGGTTGTTACCTGCCAGCAGGGCGACTGCCACCGCCACGCCAAACAGGGCCAGGAGCCAAGCAATTGCGCGCATCGCTTATCTACCCGCCGCGGCTGTAGCCAAGGCGGCCAGGGTTTCATCGACCTGCGGTAGTTCCACGGCCTTCATCCGGCCCTGTACTTCCAGCAGCAGGGTCGCCATGGCCTGGGTTTTGCGCGAGGCGGGGTCGAAATATTTGTTCAGCGCGGCGGCGGCGGCGTTCAGGTCGGCGCGGGCGGAGGCGAGCTGGCGGGCCAGCAGGCCCAGGCGAGCATTGAGCAGCTTGAGCTTGAGGTTTTCGCGCAGAAAGAAGCTTTGTTCGGGCGACAGCAGGGCGGCCTCGGGCTGTTCGATGCGGCTGACGCGCAGCAGCTTGCGGGCTTCCTGGTGTACGACGTCCAGCGCGCGCTGCCACCATTCGGCAGCCAGCGGGGGCGCGGTTATGCCTACCCCGACGGCAGAGGCGGCCACTACGGCGTTGACGGTGGGCAACTCATCTACTTGCCGAACCAGTTCGTCCAGCTTGACCAGCAGGCCCGGGGTGTCGGTGGTGGTGACGGCCTTGATGCGGTCGGTGTCGTGGGCGATGGCGCGCTGCAGCGGGGCCAGGCGCGGCTGGGCGGCGCGGGTGACGCGGTCGTCGGCGCTTTTCAGGGCGGCCAGCAGGGGTTCGATGCTGCCGGTGAGCTGGGCCTGCTGTTGGGCCAGCCGTACGGCGGATTCGATATCAACGACCAGGTTTTCGTCACGCGAGCGCGACAGGCTTTGCATCAGGTCTTCGAGCTGGCTGCGTTGCAGGGTGGTTTCGCTGACACGGGCATCGGTGACGGCCTGGCGGGCGGCAATGTCGCGGGCCTGGTCCTGGGCCTGGTGGGCGATGGTGCGGGCTTCGACCGCCTGGGCACCGGCATCGGCGCTTTGGCGGGCCAGTTGTTCTTGGATATGGCTGAGCTTTTGCCACAGCATGCCGCTGCTGACCAGGGCCAGTACGGCCACGCCCCCTGCCACCAGGGTCAGCATCCCGGAACCCTTGGCGCTAGGGGGCACTGCCGGGGGGGGCGGAACGGAATTTTCGGGGGGCAGCTCGGCATTCATGCCAGCGATTCTATCGAGGCCACTATGTCGGCCAGCAGAGGACGTGACTCGCAAACAACACCAAAACCCGCACTCCGGGCGGCCTGCGCGATACGGCCATGGGTGGCCACGGCGCGGGCGGCGCGGAAATCCTGGCCGGGCAGCAGGGTTTGCAAGTGCGCGATGGCCTCGGAGCTGCTGAACAGCCAGACGCTGCCGTCCGCACAGGCCTGCTGGGCCTGGCGGCGCTGGTCGGGGCTGAACAAAGGCATGCGGCGCTCATAGGCCACCACGGTATCGAGTTGGGCACCGGCAGCAGCCAGTTGCTCGGCCAGCCAGCTGCGCCCTGCCGCCTCACCCGTGTGGTCGCTGCCGCGCACCACCAGGATGCGGCTACCCGCTCGCACCTGGCGGGCGACGATGTGCCACAAGGCTTCGGAGTCGAACTGGCCTGCCGCCGCATCCGGCGCGTCGATCTGCGTGGCTGCCACACCCGCCTGGTGCAGTGCCGCCACGGTGCCGGGCCCGGTAGCCCATGCTCTGGTATTGATAGCTTCTAGCGCAGATATATCCTGCGCTAGAGGCCAATTTGATGCATAAAAATGGCTGACGGCATTGCCACTGACGAACATGGCCGCCTGGTAGTTAGCCATGTTTTGCCAAGCTTGCTGCACCGGCAGCGCGTTGGCGGCAGGTGCGATGGCGATCAAGGGCAGGGCGATGGCCTGCAGTCCTTGTGCTGATAGCTCGCACACCCAGCGCTGGGCATCTTGCGCGGGCCGGGTGACGACGACCTGGACCACGCTAGACGGCACCACCTGCCCGCAACTGCGCCGCCACCTGTTCGCCCAGGGCGGTGGCGCTGGCCAGATCGGTCGGATCGGAAATAGCGGCCTGGGCGCGGGCGGTGACCAGCGGCGCGGGCTGTTCGGCATCACCCCAGGCGGCATTTATCACCAATTGACCGTTGACCCAGGTGGCAAACGCGGCCAGCGGCATCGAGCAACTACCGCCCATGCTGCGGCTGACGGCGCGCTCGGCGGCCACGGCCTGCCAGGTGGCGGCGTGGGCCAGCGGGGCCAGCGCGGCCACCAGGTCGGCCCGGTCGGCGCGGATTTCGATGCCCAAAGCGCCTTGGCCAGCGGCTGGAAGCATGTCCGTGGCCGCAAAGCGGCTGCGGATGCGTTCGGGCAGGCCCAGGCGCAGCAGCCCGGCGCTGGCCAGTACGATGGCATCGAACTGGCCTTCGTCGAGCTTGCGCAAGCGGGTGTCCAGGTTGCCGCGTAGCGGTGCAATCTGCAGGTCGGGACGCAGGGCGCGTAGCAGCACGGTGCGGCGCAAGCTGGAGGTGCCGACCACGCCGCCCTGCGGCACATCGGCCAGGGTGGCGTAGCGGTTGGACACAAAGGCATCGCTGGGGTCTTCGCGCTCCAGCACGCAGGCCAGGGCAAAGCCTTCGGGCAGGTCCATGGGCACGTCTTTCAGCGAGTGCACGGCGATGTCGGCGCGGCCTTCGTCCAGCGCCACTTCCAGCTCTTTCACAAACAGGCCTTTGCCGCCGACCTTGCTCAGCGAGCGGTCCAGAATTTGGTCGCCGCGCGTGGTCATGCCCAGCAGGGTGACGGTGTGACCGCGTTGCTGTAGCAAGGACTGGACGTGTTCGGCCTGCCAGAGGGCCAGACGGCTCTCGCGGGTGGCGATGGTGATGTGCATGGTGTGCAAGGATGGGGCGCTCAAACCGGTAACCTGTTGGTAATCTTTAGAAGAAATTGGCGGCATTTCAGGGGGAGTTGGATGCTAGCATGGGGTTTGCCCCACCCTTTTAAGCACTTTTAGGAAGTCCACGCATGACCACGGCAGATTCTCCCAGCGCCCCCAAAGCCGCCAAAACGGCCGTAGCCAAGGCCCATCCTAGCAAGGCCGCTGCCACTAAGGTAGCTCCCGCAGCGGCACGGTCTGCCAGCCGTGACAAGGCGAACGAACGGCCTCTGGTAGAAGATATCCGCCTGCTGGGCCGCATTCTGGGTGATGTGATCCGTGAGCAAGAAGGTGTGGCTGCGTTTGAGCTTGTCGAGCAGGTGCGCAAGCTTTCTGTGGCCTTCCGCCGTGATGCCGATGCCGAGGCCGACAAGGCGCTGAAAAAGCTGCTCAAGGCGCTGACCGGCGACCAAACCGTGAGCGTGATGCGCGCATTCACCTATTTCAGCCATCTGGCCAATCTGGCCGAGGACCGCCACCACATCCGCCGCCGGGCCGTGCACGAGCGTGCGGGCGACACCCAAGAAGGCAGCATCGAAGTGGCGCTGTCGCGCTTGCGCTGGGCGGGAATAGCGCCCAAAACCATAGCGCAGACCCTGGCCCACGCCTACGTGTCCCCGGTGCTCACCGCCCACCCCACCGAAGTTTAGCGCAAGAGCATTCTGGATGCCGAGCGCGACATCGCCCGGCTGCTGACGGTGCGCGACACCCTGCGCGAGCGCACCCTGGTCGGCACCACCAAAGATGCCTTGGCACCGCGCGAACTGGCTACCAACGAGGCGCAGTTACGGGCCCGCGTCATGCAGCTGTGGCAAACCCGGCTGCTGCGCATGAACAAGCTGACCGTGGCCGACGAGATCGAAAACGCGCTGAGCTACTACGAATCGACCTTTCTGCGCGAGATTCCCAAGATCTACGCCGACCTGGAAGGCGCTTTGGGCGAACACCCGGTGCACAGCTTCTTGCGCATGGGCCAATGGATTGGCGGCGACCGCGACGGCAACCCCAATGTATCGGCCCAAACGCTGGAGTACGCGTTGCGCCGCCAGGCCGACGTGGCCCTGCGCCACTACCTGACCGAGGTCCATTACCTGGGCGGTGAGCTGTCGTTGTCGGCCGGCCTGGTAGGCATGACCCCCGCCATGCAGGCGCTGGCCGCCAGCTCGCCCGACACCAATGTGCACCGCAAGGACGAACCCTACCGCCTGGCCCTGACCGGCATCTACGCCCGCCTGGCCGCCACCCTGAAGGGCCTGACCGGGGGCGATGCCGCCCGCCACGCCGTCGCGCCGCAAAATGCCTATCTGCTGGCCGAAGATTTTCTGGCCGATCTGCGCACCATCGAAGCCTCTTTGCTGGCCAACCACGGTGCCAGCTTGGCGGCCGAGCGCCTGCACCCATTGATCCGTGCGGTGGAAGTGTTTGGCTTCCATCTGGCCACGGTGGACTTGCGCCAAAGCTCGGACAAGCACGAAGAAGTGGTGGCCGAACTGCTGGCTACGGCCCGCATCCAGGCCGATTACTCCGCCCTGGACGAAATGGCTAAGCGTACGCTGCTGATGGGCTTGCTCAATGACGCGCGCCCGCTGCGCGTGGTGGGGGCCAGCTATTCCGAGCACACCTGCAAGGAAATCGCGATTTTCGAGGCGGCCCGCGAGTCCCGCGCCCGCTATGGCGCGCAGGCCATCCGCCACTACATCATTAGCCACACCGAGACGGTGAGCGATTTGCTGGAAGTGCTGCTGCTGCAAAAAGAAGTCGGCCTGATGCACCGCACGCTGGACAACAAGGCCATTGCCGATTTGATCGTGGTGCCTTTGTTTGAAACCATTGAAGATTTGCGCAACGCCGCGCCCATCATGCGCGAGTTTTACGCCCTGCCAGACATGGCCGAGCTGGTGCAGCGCAGCGGGGCCGAGCAAGACATCATGCTGGGTTATAGCGACAGCAACAAGGACGGCGGCATCTTCACCAGCAACTGGGAGTTGTACCGCGCCGAGATTGCGCTGGTCGATCTATTTGACCAACTTGCTAATAGCCACAACATCACCTTGCGCATGTTCCACGGCCGGGGCGGCACAGTGGGGCGTGGCGGTGGCCCGAGCTACCAGGCCATTTTGGCCCAGCCTCCCGGCACGGTGCGCGGCCAGATCCGCCTGACCGAGCAGGGTGAAGTCATCGGCTCCAAATACGCCAACCCTGAGATTGGCCGCCGCAACCTGGAAACCCTGGTGGCCGCCACCCTGGAAGCCACGTTGCTGCAGCCCACCAAGTCCGCCACCCCGGCTTTCTTGAAGACGGCAGCGCAGCTGTCTACCGCCAGCATGGCCGCCTACCGGGCGCTGGTGTACGAAACCCCGGGTTTCACCACTTACTTTTTTGAATCCACGCCGCTGCGCGAGATTGCCGAGCTGAACATCGGCTCACGCCCCGCCGCCCGCAAGCCCTCGCAAAAGATCGAAGACTTGCGCGCCATTCCCTGGGGCTTTAGCTGGGGCCAGTGCCGTTTGACCCTGCCAGGCTGGTTCGGCTTTGGTTCGGCGGTAGAGGAATTTTTGAACGAAAACGGCCCTGCAGGCAAGAAGGACGCTCTGGCCGTGCTACAAAAAATGTACCGCCAGTGGCCGTTCTTCAGCACCTTGCTGAGTAATATGGACATGGTCCTGGCCAAGAGCGACCTGGCCCTGGCCTCGCGCTATGCCGAACTGGTGAGCGATGCCAAGCTGCGCAAGCGCATTTTTGCCAGCATCGAAGCCGAGTGGCACCGCACCGCCAACGCGCTGAGTCAGATCACTGGCGAGAAGCACCGTTTGTCGGGCAATGCTTCGTTGCAGCGCTCCATCCGCCACCGTTTCCCGTACATCGACCCGCTGCACCACCTGCAGGTCGAGCTGGTGCGGCGCTACCGGGCCGGGCAGGGCGACGAGCGGGTGCAGATTGGTATCCACATTTCTATCAACGGTATTGCGGCGGCGCTGCGCAATACGGGCTAAAACCCTGTGTTGGCGCTGCAATGCGCCATGTTGCTCTGCAATAATAAAAACCAATAGCCTGTGAATCCGTTCTCAGGCCCTTGGTTTTTTTACCTTTTGGAGTTTTATGCTGATCCAACCCGTTGTGCTTTCTGGTGGCTCCGGCACCCGCCTATGGCCTTTGTCGCGTGAAAAGTACCCCAAGCAACTGTTGCCGCTGATTGGCGACGACTCGCTGCTGCAGGCCACGGTACGCCGGGTCGAGGGGCTGGGCCTGGGCACGCTGGCCGCGCCCATGGTGGTGTGCAACGAGGAGTACCGCTTCGTCATCGCCGAGCAACTGCGCCTGATGGGCCAGCCCGGCAGCATCGTGCTGGAGCCCACGGGCCGCAACACCGCACCCGCCTTGACTTTGGCTGCGCTGGCCGCATTGCGTGACGGCACCGATCCGGTATTGCTGGTGATGCCGGCCGACCACGTGATCGTAGACAAGCCCGCCTTCCAGGCCGTGGTGCGCCAAGGTGCGTTATTGGCAGCAGAGGGGGCGGTGGTCACCTTTGGCATCACGCCCGACAGCCCCGAAACGGGTTACGGCTACATCCAGTCGGGCGCCTTGTACGGCGATGCCGGTGCATCCACCATCGCCAGGTTCGTCGAAAAGCCCGACCAGGCCACGGCGCAAAGCTATCTGGACGCCGGCACGTATTCCTGGAACAGTGGGCTGTTCATGGTCAAGGCCTCGGTCTGGCTGGCGGCGATGGCCGTGTGCCGCGCCGACATCCTGGCCGCCTGCCAGACTGCCTGGGACGCAGGCAGCACCGACGGCGAATTTGTGCGCGTCGGCAAAGAGCTGTTTTCCGCCTGCCCCAGCGACTCTATCGACTACGCGGTGATGGAGCGCATCGCCTCCGGCCAGGCCGGTTTGCCGCCTGGCGTGGTGATTCCGCTGGCGGCGGGCTGGTCCGACGTAGGTGCCTGGGACGCGCTGTGGCAGGTGCTGCCCAAGGACGACGCGGGCAATGTGGCCCAGGGTGACGTGCTACTGCACGACTGCCGCAACACCCTGGCTCTGTCCGAAGGCCGCCTGATCGCCTGCGTGGGCGTGGACGACATCGTGGTGGTGGAAACCGCTGACGCGATTCTGGTGGCCCATAAGGATAAAACCCAGGACGTGAAAAAGATCGTCGAAAGCCTCAAGAAGCAGGGGCGCTCCGAGGGCCAGCTGCACCGCAAGGTGTTCCGCCCCTGGGGCTGGTACGACAGCGTGGACAACGGCGCACGTTTCCAGGTCAAGCGCATTGTGGTCAAGCCCGGCGGTACGCTGTCGCTGCAGATGCACCACCACCGCGCCGAGCACTGGATCGTGGTGTCCGGCACCGCCAAGGTCACCAAAGGCGAGGAAACCTTTTTGGTCACCGAAAACGAATCCACCTACATCCCGCTGGGCACCACCCACCGGCTGGAGAACCCCGGCCGGGTCGAGCTGGAAATGATCGAAGTGCAGTCGGGCAGCTACCTGGGCGAGGACGATATCGTCCGCTTTGAAGACGTGTATGGGCGTTAGCCAGGCCCGCCAATTTGATTTGATCGCCTTCGATTGGGACGGCACGCTGTTCGATTCCACGGCCATCATCACCCGCAGCATCCAGGAGGCGGTGCGCGACGTGGGCGGCACCGTGCCCAGCGATGCTGCGGCCTCGTACGTGATCGGCATGGACCTGATCCCCGCCCTGGCCCATGCGGCGCCCGATGTGCCCGCTTCCCAGCACGCGGAACTGGGCGCGCGCTTTAGCCACCACTATCTGGTGCACCAGCATGACATCAGCTTGTTTGCCGGGGTGCTGCCCATGCTGGCCGCGCTCAAGGCCCGCCAGCACTGCCTGGCGGTGGCTACGGGCAAGTCGCGCCGTGGTTTGGACGAGACCTTGCAAGCGGTGGAGCTGCAGGGCCTCTTTGACGGCTCCCGCACTGCAGACGAAACCCAGGGCAAGCCGCACCCGCGCATGCTGCATGAGCTGATGCGCGAATTTGGCGTGTCGCCTGAGCGCACCCTGATGGTGGGCGACACCACGCACGACCTGCAAATGGCCGTCAATGCAGGCTGCGCCAGCGTGGGCGTGGGCTACGGCGCGCACACCACGGAGGCGTTTGCGGCACTCAAGCCGCGTTTTGTGGCGCATTCGGTGGCCGAACTGCATGCCTGGCTGCTGGCGCATGGCTGATTTTGGGAGCTTGGACACCATGCAAGAAATACCCCTGTGCAACACGGCGGACCTGAGCGACGGCGGCGATGCTGTGCCGTTTGATGTGGCCTATTTGGGCGAGACCTGCCGTGCCTTTGCCATCCGCTACAACGGGCAGGCCCATGCCTACCTGAACCGCTGCACCCACGTGCCCATGGAGCTGGACTACCAGCCGAACCGCATCTTTGACGATTCCGGTGAATGGTTGCTATGCGCTACCCACGGCGCGGCTTATCGGCCAGATACCGGCGACTGCGGTGGAGGCCCTTGCCGTGGCGGGCTGGTGAAGATTGCCCTGTCCGAGTCCAGCGGGGTGGTGCACTGGCATACTCGGGCGCAATTGCAACCTGTTGAGTTTTAACCATGACCGACCCGATTCTTCCTGGCGAACCCCCCGCCCCCGTGCCGCCTGAGCGAGGTTCTGGGGGCACAGCGGGCCGTAGCCCCACCGATACCCCGGGCTGGGAGCGCGCGACCCTGGAAAAACTGGCTTTTGCGGCGCTGGCCGAGCAAAAATCTGCCCGGCGCTGGCGCAATTTCGTCCGCTTGGCTTGGCTGGTCTGTTTGGTGGTTGCGGGCTGGATTGGCCTGTCGCGCACCACGCCCAGCACCGACAAAACCACGGCACACACCGCTGTGGTTGAAATCAAGGGTGAAATCGCCGCTGGTGCCGATGCCGGGGCCGAATTTGTCGTAGCGGCCATGCGCAGCGCCTTCGAGGACGAGGGGGCGCAAGCCGTGGTGCTGCTGATCAACTCGCCCGGCGGTAGCCCGGTGCAGGCCGGCATCATCAATGACGAAATCTGGCGCCTCAAGAAGAAATACAACAAGCCGGTCTACGCCGTGGTGGAAGAAAGCTGCGCCTCGGCGGCCTACTACATAGCGGTGGCAACCGACCAGATTTTTGTTGACAAGGCCAGCATCGTCGGCAGCATTGGTGTACTGATGGACGGCTTTGGCTTCACCGGCTTGATGGACAAGCTGGGCGTGGAGCGCCGCTTGCTGACCGCCGGTGAAAACAAGGGCTTTCTGGACCCATTCAGCCCGCAAACCGAGAAACAACGGGCCTACGCCCAGAGCATGCTGGACCAGATCCACACGCAGTTCATCGACGCGGTCAAGGCCGGACGTGGCAAACGCCTGAAAGAAACCCCGGAAACCTTCAGCGGCTTGTTCTGGAGCGGGCAGCAAGCGGTGGAAATGGGCCTGGCCGACCACCTGGGCAACCTGGATTACGTGGCCCGCGAGGTCGTCAAGGCCGAAGAGCTGGTGGACTACACCCGCCGCGAAAACGTGGCCGAACGTTTGGCCAAGCGCTTCGGTGCGGCGATTGGCGAAGGCTCGGTGCGGGCTTTAAAGAACATTCCCGCGCTGCGTTAATCCGCGTCCCTTAGCGTCCAATGGCGAACACGGCGGGCTGGTCAGTGACCAGACCCGCCTTGTTTTTTTGCCGCCAGCCTTTGACGGTGTCGCTCACCGTACGGGGCTCTGCCAGGGTCATCCCGCTGCTGACCGCCAGGCGGGTGTTTTGCTGCAGAGTTTGTAGCAGTCCCTGCAGCAGGGACGCGTTGCGGTAGGGTGTTTCAATAAAAATCTGGGTCTGCCCGGTTTTCAGTGCCAGGGCTTCCAGTTCGCGGATTTTCTGGCCGCGTTCTGGTTCGGCCTGGGGTACATAGCCCACAAACGCAAAATTCTGCCCGTTCAAACCGCTGGCGGCCAGCGCCAGCAGCAGCGATACGGGGCCCACCAGCACCACCACCTCTAGCCCCAGCTCGTGTGCGGCGCGCACCACCGACGAACCCGGGTCGGCCACCGCAGGCATGCCCGCTTCACTGACCAGCCCAATGTCAAACCCTTGTAGCGCGGCGGCCAGCAAGGGTTTGGCATCGAAGTTGCCACCGTGGTCGCCTTTTTTATGCACTTCGCGCGGCAGTTCCTGGATCTGCAAGGTCTGGATGGACTGCGCCAAGGGCACCAGTGCATCCACCCGCTTCAGGTAGGCGCGGGTGGTCTTGGCGTTTTCACAGACCCAGTGCTGCAGGCGGGCGGCCACACGCAACGTGCCCATGGGCATCACGTCTTCAAGAGGTGTCAAGCTTGCGCAGCCAAAGTCCAACGGTGCAGGGACCAGGTAGAGTTTTCCGAGGCTCATAGCAGCACTACTCCGGCGGCGCGCAGCAACTGGCAGGTGCGGATCAGCGGCAGGCCGATGAGGGCGGTGGGGTCGTCGCTGTAGATACTGTCCAGCAGGCTGATACCCAAGCCCTCGCTTTTGGCGCTGCCGGCGCAGTCATAGGGCTGCTCGGCCCGCAGGTAGGCTTCGATTTCGGCATCGCTGAGGTCGCGAAACAGCACCTGCACCGGGGCCAGCGCGCTTTGGGCAAAGCCGGTTTCCAGGCAGACCACCGACAGCGCGGTCTGGAACACGACGGTGTGGCCACGCATCCGGCGCAATTGCGCCACGGCGTTGGCGTGGTTTCCCGGCTTGCCCAGCGGCTCACCATGCAAATCCGCCACCTGGTCGGAGCCGATAACGATCGCCTGTGGAAAACGGGTGGCCACAGCCCGGGCTTTGGCCAGCGACAGGCGCAGGGCCAGATCCTGCGGCAATTCACCGGGCAACGGGGTTTCATCCACATCTGGCGCGGCGACTTCGAAAGGGATGCGCAGTCGTTCCAACAGCTCACGGCGGTAGCGCGAAGTCGAGCCTAAAACCAGGGCACGGGGAGGAGGGGAGGGCAAAGGGGAGTGCATTCGAGGATTCTCTTACACTGTGCCCATGAAAACCGAGATTGCTTCTACCCCCCTGGACGTTCGCGCCTTTGCGCAGGCGGCGGGCACCCGCACAGCCCAAGATTTGCTACCAAAATACGAGCGACTTGCGCAGGAGGCTTCTGCACCAGAGGCCGATTTGGCTGTGAATTGGGGCGCCCAAGGCGAGTTGCGTCCCGTGTCCAGCGGTGAGCCTGAAATCTGGCTGCACATCCAGGCAGATATCTGCTTGCCCATGACCTGCCAGCGCTGCCTGACCCCGATCCACATCCCTTTGGCGGTAGACCGCTCGTTCCGCTTTGTCGCCGATGAAGAAACCGCTGCCGCACTGGACGACGAGTCCGAAGAAGACATTCTGGCGCTCGATCCTGCGTTCGATCTTGCCACTTTGGTCGAAGATGAGCTGTTGATGGAAATCCCCCTGGTGCCGCGCCACGACGTGTGCCCGGTAGAGGTCACGTTGGAGGTGGTGGACCCGGCTTTTGAGGCCGCCTTGTCTGAAAAGCCCCATCCGTTTGCCGCGCTGGCTAAGCTGCGTGGCGAGGGCGCGGATTAGAGGCTGGCGCAGCTACGCAAGCTTGGGCTATAATCTAAGGCTTAGCGCGAAAAGGCTTTGAGCATTTTGACTTCAAAGTTGAGTGGCCTCTCGTGAATTGTCTAATCTTTTAGCGTTTAGCTTTAAACGCATTTAACTTAGGAGCCGACCATGGCCGTCCAACAGAACAAAAAGTCCCCTTCCAAGCGCGGTATGCACCGTTCGCACAACGCACTGAACGTGCCCGGTATCGCAGTGGAATCCACCACCGGTGAAACCCACCTGCGCCACCATATCAGCCCCAACGGTTTCTACCGTGGCCGCCAGGTGCTGAAGAACAAATCTGAAGCCTGATCTGCGCTCACCATCCAGGGCCCGGTGCTACGTAACCCGTAGCCACGGGCCTTTGCTTTGATGTTTGCACTCTCCAGCCTTTGCGCCCCGCTGGGCGCTGCTACGCCATGATCACACTTGCTGTGGATTGCATGGGTGGCGACCACGGCCCCAGCGTCACGCTGCCGGCCTGCCGCCATTTTCTGGACAACACCCCCGAAGTTTCGCTGCTATTGGTAGGTTTGCCTGCCAGCCTCGCAAGCTTTGTGCACCCGCGCGCCCAGATGGTGGCGGCCAGCGAGGTGGTGGGGATGGACGACTCGATTGAAATCGCCCTGCGCAAGAAAAAAGATTCTTCCATGCGCGTGGCGATCAGCCAGGTCAAGCTCGGCGCAGCCCAGGCGGCGGTGTCGGCAGGCAATACCGGGGCCTTGATGGCGATTGCCCGCTATCTGCTCAAAACCCTGGACGGCATCGACCGCCCCGCCATTGCCGGGCAAATTCCCAACGCCAAGGGTGGCGCCACCACGGTGCTCGACCTCGGTGCCAACGTGGATTGCACGGCAGAGCATTTGCTGCAGTTTGCGGTGATGGGCTCAGCCTTGGTGTCGGTACTCAGCGACAACGAGAACCCCACGGTCGGTTTGCTGAATATTGGCGAAGAAGCCATCAAGGGCAACGAGACCATCAAGCTGTCAGGCGAATTGCTGCGCGCGGCTGCGCGTGCGGGCGACCTGAACTTCTACGGCAACGTCGAAGGAAACGATATTTTTGTGGGCACCACCGACATCATTGTGTGCGATGGTTTTGTGGGCAATGTGGCGCTGAAAACCAGCGAAGGCCTGGCCAACATGATCGTCAACTTTTTGCGCGCTGAGTTCTCGCGCAATATTTTCACCAAATTTACGGCATTGCTCGCTACTCCGGTGTTAACGGCGCTTAAAAAACGCATGGACCATCGGCGCTACAACGGCGCGGCCTTGTTGGGTCTGCGTGGTTTGGTGTTCAAGAGCCATGGCTCGGCCGACGCGTTTGCGTTTGAGCAGGCATTGCACCGGGCGTATGATGCAGCCCGAAACAACCTGCTGGACCGTGTCCAGGCCCGCATTGCGCACGCAGCGCCGCTTTTGGCGGTATCTGCGGCCAATGCACCGGACACGACCGCAACCATGAGCGCATGACGAGACTTTATTCCCGCATCACCGGCACCGGTAGCTATCTCCCTCCCCGTCGATTGACCAACGCCGATTTGGTGGCCGAGCTGGCTGCCAAAGGCGTGGAAACTTCAGACGACTGGATCGTGGAGCGCACCGGCATCCGGGCCCGCCATTTCGCCGATGCCGATGTCGCTTGCAGTGACCTGGCGGTGCATGCCGCTCGGCACGCCCTAGAGGCAGCCGGTGTCCAGGCCCAGGACATCGACCTGATCATCGTCGCTACGTCCACACCGGACATGGTCTTCCCCTCGGCCGCCTGCATCGTGCAAAACAAACTCGGCATCCACGGCTGTCCAGCGTTTGATGTACAGGCTGTGTGCAGCGGTTTTGTGTATGCCCTGACGGTGGCCGACGCGATGATACGCACCGGCACGGCCCGCAAGGCGCTGGTGATCGGGGCCGAGGTGTTCTCGCGCATTTTGGATTTCTCTGACCGCACCACTTGTGTGCTGTTTGGCGATGGCGCGGGAGCTGTGGTGCTGGAAGCCTCGGATACACCGGGTATTTTGGCCAGCGACCTGCATGCCGATGGCAAGCACGTGGGTATTTTGTGCGTGCCCGGCCAAGTTTCAGGCGGTACGGTGGTGGGCAATGCCATGTTGATCATGGACGGTCCCGCAGTGTTCAAGCTGGCGGTCGGTGTGCTAGAAGAAGCCGCCCGCGCCGCCTTGGCCAAGGCGGGCAAAACCCACGACGATATCGACTGGCTGATTCCGCACCAGGCCAATATCCGCATCATGCAAAGCACCGCCAAGCGGCTCAAGATATCGATGGACAAGGTCATCGTGACCGTGGACCAGCATGGCAACACCTCGGCTGCATCGATTCCCCTGGCGCTGGACGCCGGTGTGCGCAGCGGCAAAATCAAAAAAGGCCAAACCCTCATGCTTGAAGGTGTGGGCGGCGGGTTTACCTGGGGTGCAGTGCTGCTTAATTTGTAGCATTTTGCGCAGGCTTTATAAGCGCTAGCGGCATTTTTGACCCATAAAATCCATGAACCATTTCGCTTTTATCTTTCCCGGCCAGGGTTCCCAGTCCGTCGGCATGCTCGATGCCTGGGGCGACCACCCCGTGGTACGCCAAACCCTGCAAGAAGCCTCCGATGCACTGGGCGAAGACGTAGCCCTGCTGATCAAAGGCGGCCCCAAGGAAGCGTTGGCTCTGACCACCAACACCCAGCCGGTGATGCTGGTGGCGGCAGTCGCTGCCTACCGGGCCTGGATGGCCGAAACCGGCGCAGCGCCTGCTGTGGTGGCGGGCCATTCGCTGGGCGAATATTCTGCGCTGGTGGCTTCTGGTGTGCTGAGCTTGGCGCAGGCCGCACCCCTGGTGCGCTTTCGGGCCCAGGCCATGCAAGACGCGGTGCCGGTGGGTGTCGGTGCCATGGCCGCAATCTTGGGGCTGGATGCTACTAAAGTAATATCATGCTGTGCAGATGTGACTGGCACCATGCGTGCTTCAGGCACTGAATTTTCTGGCGAGGTGGTGGAAGCGGTGAACTTCAACGACCCTGGCCAGACCGTGATTGCGGGCAGCAAGGCTGCGGTCGAAAAAGCCTGCGAGGTCCTCAAAGCCAGCGGTGCCAAGCGCGCCCTGCCTTTGCCAGTGTCGGCCCCGTTCCATTCCAGCCTGATGCAGCCAGCCGCCATGAAGCTGCGTGAGAAACTGGCGCAAACCGTGTTTGCCGCGCCGCAAATCCCGGTGGTCAACAATATTGATGTGGCGGTGGAGTCCGATGCCGACCGCATCCGCGATGCCCTGGTGCGCCAGGCTTTCGGCCCGGTGCGCTGGGTCGAGTGCGTGGCCGCCATCAAGGCCCGCGGTGTGACCACCTTGGTCGAATGCGGCCCTGGCAAGGTGCTGGCCGGAATGGTCAAGCGTATCGATGCGGGTCTGGTCGGCCTGCCTTTGTTTGACCCCGCCAGCATGGCCGAGGTCCAGTCCCATCTTTTGGGAGCCGCCGAATGAGCGCCACTGAATTTGCAGGCCAGGTGGCCCTGGTGACAGGTGCTTCGCGCGGCATCGGTGCGGCCATCGCGCTGGAATTGGCGCAACGCGGCCTGACGGTCATTGGCACGGCTACTAGCGATGCCGGTGCGGCCGCCATCACCCAAGCGCTGGCGGCCTTTCCTGGTTGCAGCGGCAAGAAGCTGGATGTCAACGACCTGGCCGAGGCCGAGGCGGTCATCGACGGCATTACCAAAGAGTTTGGCGGCTTGCAGGTGCTGGTCAACAACGCTGGTATCACCCGCGACACACTGGCCATGCGCATGAAAGACAGCGACTGGGATGATGTGCTGGACACCAATTTGAAGGCCGTGTTCCGCATGAGCCGCGCGGTGATGCGAACCATGATGAAACAGCGCTATGGTCGCATCATCAGCATCACTTCGGTAGTGGGTGCCTCGGGCAATCCGGGCCAGGCCAATTACGCGGCCGCCAAGGCCGGTGTGGCGGGCATGACCCGGGCCTTGGCGCGCGAACTCGGTTCACGCAACATCACGGTCAACTGCGTGGCCCCTGGCTTTATCAACACCGACATGACCGCCAGCCTGCCCGAAGCGCAGCACAAAGCCCTGCTGGCACAGATTCCCTTGGGCCAGCTGGGCTTGCCCGCCGATGTGGCGCATGCGGTGGCCTATCTGGCATCGCCCCAGGCGGGCTACGTGACGGGCCAGGAGTTGCACGTCAACGGCGGTATGTACATGTAGCCACCCAGTGGCGGCAGTCAAGCTACTAAGTCACACAAAATCCAGCCGTTCTATCCGTACGGCAGTCTGGGCAGGGGATCTTCTGCAGCCCGGCTAAAATCACGGATTCTTTTACAACCCTCAGAGGGAACTATGAGCGATATCGAAGCACGCGTTAAAAAAATTATTGCCGAACAACTGGGTGTGGAAGAAGCCCAAGTCACCAGCGA
This sequence comes from Rhodoferax sp., assembly GCF_039922535.1. Lineage (GTDB taxonomy): Bacteria > Pseudomonadota > Gammaproteobacteria > Burkholderiales > Burkholderiaceae_C > Rhodoferax_B. The sequence continues at coordinate 19,588 of NZ_JBDTEM010000221.1, forward strand.
AAAGTCTTTTGTGGCCGATCTGGGCGCAGACTCGTTGGACACCGTTGAACTGGTGATGGCACTGGAAGATGAGTTTGGCATCGAAATCCCGGACGAAGATGCCGAGAAGATCACCACCGTGCAAAACGCGATCGACTACGCGACCAGCCACCCCAAAGGCTAATCCGCTTCTGCATCGACTGGCAGTGCGCCACCCCGTGTAGATGCGGCCAGTCGATACCAGAAGGCACAAGCGGCACCCGGTGCCGTTTTCTGCAGCTTCGCGCTGCCCACTACACCCCATACATTTATGTCCCGTCGTGTCGTCGTCACAGGTTTAGGTTGCGTCAGCCCCGTAGGTAACACTGTGGCCGATGCATGGTCGGCTTTGCTGGCCGGTCAATCGGGCATTGACTTGATCAAGTCGTTTGATGCCAGCCCTTTCGCATGCAAGTTTGGCGGCGAAGTCAAAGGCTTTGATATCACCGCCCTGATCCCAGAGAAAGAAGCGCGCCACATGGACCGCTTCATCCACCTCGGGCTGGCGGCGGCGATCGAAGCCGTGGCCGACTCCGGTTTGGCCACCGGCGACGCGCTGGACCCTGAAGAAGCCACGCGCATAGGCTGCAACATCGGCTCCGGCATCGGCGGTTTGCCGATGATCGAGCAGACGCATGCCGAGTTCACCAGCCGGGGCGCGCGGCGCATTTCCCCATTTTTTGTACCGGCCTCGATCATCAACATGATTTCGGGCCACGTGTCGATCAAATTTGGCTTCAAAGGCCCGAACATCGCCATCGCTACCGCCTGCACCACCGGCCTGCATGCCATCGGCCAATCGGCCCGCATGATCGAGTACGGTGATTGCGACGTGATGGTGGCCGGCGGCGCCGAATCCACCATGTCACCACTGGGTTTGGGTGGCTTTGCCGCAGCCCGTGCCCTGAGCACCCGCAATGACGATCCCGCCACCGCTTCCCGCCCTTGGGACAAAGACCGCGACGGCTTTGTGCTGGGCGAAGGCGCAGGCGTGCTGGTGATCGAAGAATACGAACACGCCAAGGCGCGCGGTGCCAAGATTTACGCCGAAATCGTCGGCTTTGGCCTGAGCGGCGACGGTTTTCACATGACGGCTCCCAACGTGGACGGTCCCCGCCGCTCCATGCAGATGGCCTTGAAGAACGCCGGTGTCAACCCTGACCAGGTGGACTACCTGAACGCCCATGGCACCTCCACGCCGCTGGGTGACGCGAACGAGACCAATGCCATCAAGCTGGCGTTCGGCGACCACGCCAAGAAGCTGGTGGTCAATTCCACCAAGTCCATGACCGGCCATTTGCTGGGCGGCGCAGGTGGCATTGAAAGCGTTTTCACCGTACTGGCGCTGCACCACCAAAAAAGCCCACCCACCATCAACATCTTTAACCAAGACCCGGAATGTGACCTGGACTTCTGCGCCAACACGGCCCGGGACATGCAGATCGACGTGGCGGTGAAGAACAATTTTGGCTTTGGCGGCACCAACGGAACGTTGGTGTTCAAGCGCGTGTAATGTGAAGCAACTTGCATGGCTCCGTGGCGCCTCTGCCGCTAAAGCCATGAAAGTTGAGCCGATCCTGAGCGCACGATTCCAATGCATAACGCCCCACCGGTGACCTATCCGGTGGGGCGTTCGCGTTTTCAGGCCGGGGCGCAGGCTGCGCTGTGGCTGTTGGGCGCGGCCACCGTGGCGGGCTGGTGCTGGCAAGTGGACGTGTGGGGTTGGCGGCAGGGCGTAGCGGCGCTGGCCGTGGTGGGTGCGGGGCTGCTGGCCATTTTTGGCTGGTGGAAAACACCGGCGGCGGCCCTGCGCTGGGACGGTCAGCAATGGTTCTGGAACTCCAAGGACGTGGCTTGCGCGGTGCATGTCAGCGTCCATTTAGATCTGCAGCACTACTTGCTGCTGTGCCTGCGCCCTGGTGCGGGGCGACCACTGTGGTGCTGGGCTGAACGGGCAAGCCAGCCCGCGCACTGGCGCAGCCTGCGCCGTGCGGTATATTCGCCCGCCAGACCCCCAAATGACACCCCTAGTGCGCTCGGATCTGAACCATGACTGCACTACCTCCTCCTCTCTTGACCACTCCGGCTACGGCCACCGATAGCGACCTGATGCTGGTCGAGCGCACGGTGGCGGGCGACCAGCGGGCTTATGGCCTGCTGGTGGTCAAGTACCAGCGTCGCATCCAGCGCCTGATTGGGCGCATGGTGCGCGATGTTGACCTGGTGGAAGACATCGCCCAGGAAACCTTCATCCGGGCCTACCGCGCCCTGCCTAAATTTCGGGGTGATGCGCAGTTCTATACCTGGCTGTACCGTATCGCCATCAATACCGCCAAGAAGACTTTGATGGATTTCAAGCGCGATCCCACCGTATCCGAGGCTGCAATGCGACCTTCTGATGACGAGGATGAAACTTACTACCGAAAGAATGAACCAACCAGTCCCGACACCCCGGACACGGTGCTGGCAGCCAAGCAAATATCGAACGCAGTCAATGTCGCCCTGGAGGCGCTGCCCGAGGATTTGCGCCAGGCTGTGACCTTGCGTGAGATCGAAGGCATGAGCTACGAGGACATTGCAGAAATGATGCAGTGCCCGATTGGTACGGTGCGGTCGCGCATTTTCCGGGCCCGGGAAGCGATTTCAGCGCGGGTAAAGCCCTTGCTGGAAAACCAGTCTGGCAAGCGCTGGTAGGCAAAACAAGGAACAAGGTGAAGAACATGGCCAAAGAACACATTGACACCCCGCAGGATGCCCTGTCGGCATTGGCCGATGGGCAATTGCGCGGCGAGGCGTTTGCGCTGGCGGTCGAGCGGGTGGCGCAGCAGCCCGAAGCCCAGGCCACCTGGCATGCTTACCATGTGGTGGGCGATGTGTTGCGTTCCAACGACTTGGCTTTTTGTGCCGATGACCAGGGCTTTCTGGCCCGCTTCCAGAGCCGACTGGCGTTGGAGCCGGTTTTAGCTCCCGCCGTAAATACTACTAATTTAATAGCTATCGCCGCATATGAATCAAGCGCCAAGGCCTTGTTTGATGTCCAAGACGAGTCGGACGATATTGCGGCCAACGCGCCCAGCTTTCGCTGGAAGATGGTCGCGGGCGTAGCCTCTTTGCTGGCGGTCGTGGCTGTAGGCTGGAATGTGGCCGGTGGTTTGGGAGCTGTTCCGGCAGGCCAGCAACTGGCGCAGGCGACTCCTGCCGCTCCCGTAGTGCAAACCGTGGCGAAGGCCAATGCCGACGATGCGCCCCCCCAGACCATGCTGCGTGATGCGCGCCTGGACGCACTGATGGCTGCGCACAGGCAGTTTGGCGGCACTTCGGCTTTGCAGATGCCTGCGGGCTTTATCAGCAATGCCACCTACGAGATTCCCGCCCGCTAAAGTGCCATACAGCCGCAATATGCCAATCAAAACCCGCCAAGGATTGTTGCTGGCTGCGCTATGGGCGGCGCTATTGCCTCTAGCCCATGGTGCGACGCCAGTGCCTGCAGAGCCGGCCTCTGCCGCCGCCATCCCAGAGCGCGGCGTCAGCGAATGGCTGATGCGTATGCACGAGGCCTCGGGCAAGCGTGCCTATATCGGCACCTTTGTGGTGTCCTATGGTCCCGGCAGCATGTCCAGCGCGCGGATCTGGCATGTGTGCGACGGTGCGCAGCAGATGGAGCGGGTCGAGTCTTTGACCGGTGCGCCACGCTCCACCTTTCGCCACAATGACCAGGTCATTACCTTTTTGCCCGAAACCAAGGTGGCGGTGGCAGAAAAGCGCGAATCGTTGGGCTTGTTCCCCAATTTGCTGGAGGCGGGGGACTTCTCCATCCCCGCGTTTTATGCGGCCAAACGGGTGGGTAGCGACCGGGTGGCGGGGTTTGATGCCGACGTGGTGGTCCTTAAGCCCAAAGACCGTCTGCGCTACGGATACCGCATCTGGAGCGAAAAGAATACCGGCTTGGTGGTCAAGTTGCAGACCCTGGATGTCGATGGCCAGGTGCTGGAGCAGGCGGCCTTCTCTGAGTTGCAACTTGACGCACCCGTGAAGATGGACAAACTCGGCCAAATGATGGCCAACACCACCGGCTACAAGGTAGAGACGGCGGCCATGGTTAAAACCACGGCGTTGTCGGAGGGCTGGGTCTTGAAACATGGCGTACCCGGCTTCAAACCCATGAGCTGCTTCCGCCGTTCAGTGGGCGGGCCTATCGAGAACACGGTGCAGTGGGTTTTCTCAGATGGCCTGGCTTCGGTGTCCTTGTTTGCCGAACCTTATGAGCCCCAACGCCATGTCCAAGAGGGGGCAATGGCTGTAGGCGCGACCCAGTCACTTACCCGCCGGGTTGGTGCATGGTGGTTGACGGCGGTGGGCGAAGCACCGCAAACCACTTTAAAGGCGTTTGTCCAAGGACTCACGCGGGCGAAATAGGGCCCGGACTTACCCAGCCCTGAAGGCCCAGAGGGCCGCCGGCCAGGCGCTGCGTAAGTCTTCATGGGACTTCTTTTTTTTTGTGAAGGGATGGACGATGTTCCAAGTCAGTTTGAAAAATATCCGTTCGGCTGCTTTGATGTGCAGCATCGCTTTGGTATCGGTGGCGACCTTGGTGCCGGTTGCGCCAGTGTGGGCGCAAACCCGCACGCTGCCGGATTTCACCGATCTGGTGGAGCAGGTCGGGCCATCGGTGGTCAACATCCGCACGCTGGAAAAAGCCTCGACCCATGAGGCGCAAGGCAATGGCATGGACGAAGACATGCAAGAGTTTTTCAAACGTTTCGGCGTGCCTATCCCGAAGATGCCGCGCCAAACGCCACGCCCCCAAAAGCCCCAGCAGCAGCCTGAAGAAGAGGTTCCACGCGGCGTAGGCTCGGGTTTTATTCTGAGCACAGACGGCTACATCATGACCAACGCCCATGTGGTTGAAGGTGCGGATGAGGTGGTCGTCACTTTGACCGACAAACGCGAATTCAAAGCCAAAATCATCGGCTACGACAAGCGCAGCGATGTGGCCTTGGTCAAGATCGACGCGACCGGCTTGCCCGCAGTCAAGCTGGGTGATGTAGGCCGCCTTAAGGTGGGCGAATGGGTGATGGCGATTGGTTCGCCCTTTGGCCTAGACAACACGGTCACGGCAGGCATCGTTAGCGCCAAACAGCGTGACACCGGTGACTATTTGTCCTTCATCCAGACCGACGTGGCGATCAACCCTGGCAATTCCGGCGGGCCGCTGATCAACATGCGGGGCGAGGTGGTGGGTATTAACAGCCAGATCTACTCGCGCTCGGGGGGCTTCATGGGCATCTCGTTTGCAATTCCGATCGACGAAGCTTCTCGGGTGAGCGACCAGTTGCGTGTGTCGGGCCGTGTTTCGCGTGGCCGTATCGGTGTGCAGATTGAAACCGTGTCCAAGGAAATAGCGGAGTCGGTGGGCCTGGGCAAGGCGCTAGGCGCTTTTGTGCGTGGTGTTGAAACCGGCTCGCCCGCCGAAAAAGCGGGTGTGGAGGCCGGTGACATCATCACCAAATTTGACGGCAAGACAATCGAAAAGTCTTCGGACCTGCCGCGCCTGGTGGGTAATACCAAGCCCGGCTCTAAGAGTAGCCTGACGGTGTTCCGCCGCGGTGCGACCAAGGAACTGACGGTATCCATCATCGAGATCGAAGACGATAAACCTGTAAAAAAAGCCACTGGCAAAGAAGACAAGCCCAAGGCATCGTCCGCTGGACAGCAACTGGGCCTGGTGGTGAGCGAGTTGACCGATGCGCAGAAGAAAGAGCTCAAGCTCAAAGGCGGTGTCAAGGTCGATAGCGCTACCGAAGGCGCTGCCCGCGCCGGAGTGAAAGAGGGCGACGTGATTGTGGCCATTGCCAACGCCGAGGTCAACAGCGTCAAGGAGTTCGAAGCCGCAGTGGCTAAGATGGATAAAAACAAGCCCATCAACCTGCTACTGCGCCGGGGCGAGTGGGCGCAATACGCGTTGATTCGGCCTGTGAAGTAAGTGCGTTGGACCAAAGCCCCCAAATCCTTATAGGTTTGTGGGGGCTTTGGAGGCCATATCCTAGGAAAAATACGTTGTCATCCAAATTTCATGAGACTCTCGAAAATCGGTCGAAAGTTTGTACCTACTAACTTTTAAAAGCTCTAGCAACGATTTTGGATAGAATCAGGGGGCTCCTTGGTAGGTTTTAGACATATCAAAAATGCTGGAAACCACGATGCGGGACGTCTTCCCCATGGTGCACAGGTGGTCCACAAACCACCCACAAGTTGTCCAGAAACCTATCCACCGTCCTGTGAATAAATTGTGCATAAGTTCCTTGTTGTGGCCTTGCAACGCATGACCTGCCCGGTTGTCCAGACTTTGCAAGCCCGCCTTTTTGCCTACAATGAAGTTCCAGCTATCGCAGTTGCCAAAGATTGTTGGTTCAGGGCGCGTTCGTTTTCGACGCGCCCTTTTTTCGTTTATTACCCATGACTTTCATGGACCAGGGGTGCAGTGCAACCTGGGCCATGCAAGTGATTTCACTTTAAATAAAGCTTCTCGTTGATGAAAAACATCAGAAATTTCTCCATCATCGCGCACATCGACCACGGTAAATCAACGCTGGCAGACCGGTTGATTCAACGCTGTGGCGGTTTGGCTGAACGCGAAATGGAAGCCCAGGTGCTGGACTCGATGGACATCGAAAAAGAGCGTGGCATCACAATCAAGGCGCAAACCGCCGCCCTGCATTACAAGGCGAAGGACGGGCAGATTTACAACCTGAATCTTATCGACACCCCCGGCCATGTGGACTTTTCCTACGAAGTGAGTCGTTCACTGTCGGCCTGCGAAGGTGCGTTGTTGGTGGTGGATGCCAGCCAGGGCGTGGAAGCCCAAACCGTGGCCAATTGCTACACCGCGCTGGAGCTGGGCGTGGAAGTGGTGCCGGTGCTGAACAAGATTGATCTGCCCAACGCCGACCTGGACAACGCCAAGCTGGAAATCGAAGACGTGATCGGCATCGATGCCACGGATGCAATTCCGTGCTCGGCCAAAACCGGCGTGGGTATTGACGAAATTCTGGAAGCCATCGTGGCCAAGGTGCCTTCGCCCAAGGGCGATCCGGCAGCCCCTTTGCGCGCCATGATCATCGACAGCTGGTTCGATCCGTATGTGGGCGTGGTGATGCTGGTGCGGGTGGTCGATGGCCGCTTGGCCAAGGGCGAGCGCATCCGCATGATGGCCTCGGAAGCTTGCTACAACGCCGACAACCTGGGGGTGTTCACGCCCGGTACCGAAGTACGCCAGTCGCTGGAAGCGGGTGAAGTGGGCTTCATCATTGCGGGCATCAAGGAGTTGCAGGCAGCCAAGGTGGGTGATACCGTCACGCTGGACAAAAAACTGCCCAACAACGCTGGCCCGGCCGAAGCGGCTTTGCCCGGCTTTAAAGAGATTCAGCCCCAGGTGTTTGCCGGGCTGTACCCCACCGAAGCCAGTGAATACGAGTCGCTGCGCGATGCGCTGGAAAAGCTCAAGCTCAACGATGCGTCGCTGCACTACGAGCCCGAGGTATCGCAGGCGTTGGGCTTTGGCTTTCGCTGTGGTTTCTTGGGGTTGCTACACATGGAAATTGTGCAAGAGCGCTTGGAGCGCGAATTTGACCAAGACCTGATCACTACGGCTCCTAGCGTGGTCTACCAGGTGGCACGCTCGGACGGCACCATCACCATGGTGGAAAACCCCGCCAAAATGCCCGACTCCAGCCGCATGGAAGAAATCCGCGAGCCCATTGTCACCGTGCACCTGTACATGCCGCAAGAGTACGTGGGCGTGGTGATGACGTTGGCCAACCAGAAGCGTGGTGTGCAGATGAACATGGCCTACAAGGGCCGCCAAGTCGTGCTGACCTACGAGATGCCGCTGGCCGAAATCGTGCTGGACTTCTTTGACAAGCTCAAATCGGTGAGCCGGGGCTATGCCTCGATGGACTATGAGTTCAAAGAATACCGCGCGGCCGATGTGGTCAAGGTGGACATTTTGCTCAATAGCGAAAAGGTCGATGCCTTGTCGATCATCGTCCACCGCAGCCAGTCGCAGTACCGGGGCCGGGCGGTGGTGGCCAAAATGCGCGAGATCATTTCGCGCCAGCAGTTCGACGTGGCCATCCAGGCCGCCATTGGTTCCGGCATTATTGCCCGTGAGACAATCAAAGCGCTGCGCAAGAACGTCATTGCCAAGTGCTATGGCGGCGACATTTCGCGCAAGCGCAAGCTGCTTGACAAGCAAAAACAAGGTAAAAAACGCATGAAGCAAATCGGCTCGGTAGAAGTGCCGCAAGAGGCTTTTCTGGCAATTCTGCAGGTGGAAGATTGATGCAAGTTCTGACGGCAATGATTCTGGCGGCTTTTGTCGCCTACGGTGGAGCCTGGTACATGGGCATGCTAGAGGGCAACTTTGCCTTACTGCTGTTTCTGGCGACTTTGGTGACAGGCTTATATTGGCTGGCGGAGAAGTTTTACTTTTTCCCTCGCCGCCAACAGGCGGTGCTGCGGCTGGAGGCCGCTTCGGCCCAGCGCCTGGCCGAACTGCAAAAAATGGGTATCACCCAGGTCGACCAAGTGGTGCCCGATGCCAGTGCCCGGTTGCTGATGCAACCTTGGTGGTTGGATTGGACCGCCGGTTTGTTCCCGGTGATTTTGGCGGTGTTTTTGCTGCGTTCATTTTTGTTTGAGCCGTTCAAAATCCCCTCGGGTTCAATGATCCCCACGCTGCTGGTGGGTGACTTGATTTTGGTGAACAAATTCCACTACGGTGTGCGTTTGCCGGTGATCAACACCAAGATTACCGACGGTACACCGCCCCAGCGCGGCGATGTGATGGTGTTTCGCTATCCGCCCAAGCCCAGCCTGGACTACATCAAGCGGGTGGTGGGTGTGCCGGGTGACGAAGTGGCCTACATCAACAAGCGCCTGACCATCAACGGCAAAGTGATGGACACCAAGGAGATTCCTGACTTCTTTGACGAAGACCAGATGCGTTACTTCAAGCAGTTTGAAGAAAAGCTTGGCGACCAGCCGCACCGCTTGCTCAATGACGACAGCCGCCCCGCTTTTGTGCAAGGTGCCGACGACTTCGCGTTTCGGCAAAACTGCCAATACAGCGTTGAAGGCGTGGTCTGCAAAGTCCCCGAAGGCCAGTACTTCATGATGGGTGATAACCGCGACAACTCGCTGGATTCGCGCTATTGGGGCTTTGTGCCCGACAAAAACATTGTCGGCAAGGCCTTCTTTGTGTGGATGAATTTTGGCAATATCAAGCGCATTGGCGCGTTCCACTAGGTTTAAAAGGGCAAGCTATGAAACATGCATTGAGGTCCAAACAGCGCGGCCTGTCTTTTTTTGGTGTCGTCTTTTTGGGCGTGGTGATCTTTTCGGTGTTCGTGGTGGGTGCCAAGGTGGTGCCCACTGTGATTGAGCACCAGGCGATTTTGAAAGCCCTGGAAAAGTCCAAGACCGGTAACACCGTGCCCGAAGTGCGTACTATTTTTGACAAAGCCGCCACCATCGACGACATCTCGTCCGTGTCGGGCAAGGATTTGGAAGTGACCAAGAACGGCGACAAGGTCGTGGTGTCCGTCGCCTACAACAAAGAAATCGAATTGGTGGGCCCAGCGTTTTTGCTCATCAAGTACAGCGGAACCAGCAAATAGCGTGAACGATGGCCTTTTAGCGCTGCAGCAACGGCTGCAGCATGTTTTTTCCGATAGTAAATTGCTGGTGCGTGCCACCACCCACCGTAGCTTTTCGGCCGACCACAATGAGCGACTCGAATTCTTGGGCGACTCGGTCCTGAACCTGGCGGTCGCAGGCTTGCTCTACACCCGCCTCAAAGACCTGCCCGAGGGCGATCTGTCCCGCGTGCGCGCCAATATGGTCAAGCAAGACACCTTGCACCAGTTGGCCGTGGTGCTGGATTTGCCCAGCGTGCTGCGCCTGGGTGAGGGCGAGGCCCGCTCCGGCGGCCAAAAGCGCCCGTCGATCTTGGCCGATGCACTGGAGGCCGTAATTGGCGCGGTCTACCTGGATGCTGGTTACGTGGCTGCCGAGGCCCTGGTGCACCGCCTGTTCAAAGAGGTGGAAATCAACCCCCAGATGCAGGCCATCGGCAAAGACCCCAAGACCGAGTTGCAAGAGTGGTTGCAGGGCCGCAAAATGAAAGTACCCGCCTACCGCGTGGTCAGCACCTTGGGGGCTGCCCATCGGCAGACCTTCGATGTGGAATGTGAAATTGTTGAGCTCGGCCAAACCGAGCGCGGCATTGGCGGCTCGCGCCGCGCTGGTGAACAGGCTGCGGCGGCTGCCATGCTGGTCAAACTTCAATCTAAAGCCGTCGCCGTGAAAGCCTCCAAATGACCGCAAGCCAAACCCCTGATCCCGTTCCCGAGTCCGCTAATACGCCCGATACCCCTGAAGATGCCCTGTCCTCGCTGGAAGGGATGTTGGCTGGTCTGAAAAAAGTGGCCCCCGGTGGTGACACCACGGGCCAGCGCTGCGGCCTGGTGGCTATCGTTGGCAAGCCCAACGTCGGCAAGTCCACCCTGCTCAATGCCGTGGTGGGCCAAAAGATCAGCATTACCTCGCGCAAGGCGCAAACCACGCGCCACCGCATCACCGGCATCCGCACCCGCGAAAACACCCAGTTTGTGTTCGTGGATACCCCCGGTTTCCAGACCCACCACAACAACGCGCTGAACCGCTCGCTGAACAAAACCGTGCTGGGCGCGGTCGGCGACGTGGACCTGATTCTGTTTGTGGTGGAAGCCGGTAGCTTTACCCTGGCCGATGCCAAGGTGTTGTCGCTGCTCAAGCAGGACATCCCTGTGCTGCTGATCGCCAACAAGCTGGACAACGTGCACCGCCGCGGCGACATCGCCCCGTGGCTGCAAACCATGCAAGAACGCCACGCCTTTGCCGAATTTGTGCCCATGTCGGCCAAGAACGCCAAAGATGTAGAGCGCCTGTTTGCCATTTGCGCCAAATACCTGCCCGAGCAAGGCTGGTGGTACGCCGAAGACGAGCTGACCGACCGCAGCGAGAAGTTTCAGGCCGCCGAGACCGTGCGTGAAAAGCTGTTCCGCCTCACCGGCGACGAACTGCCCTACACCTCCACCGTCATCATCGACAAGTTCGAAGAAGAGCCGCCCGCCCGCAAAGGCCAGAAGCGCCTGCTGAAAATCGCCGCCACCATCGTGGTCGAACGCGATGGCCACAAAGCCATGGTGATTGGCGACAAGGGCGAGCGCATCAAGCGCATCGGCATGGAAACCCGTGTCGAATTGGAAAAACTCATGGACGCCAAGGTGTTCATCGAAGTGTGGGTCAAAGTGCGCTCCGGCTGGGCGGATGACGAAGCCCGTGTGCGCTCTTTCGGCTACGGAGACTGACCCAGCACATTCCCAGGCTGGCGACAGGCCTAGGCGTGCATTTTGTCTGACCATGGCCACTAAACGCACCCTCGATGAACCCGCTTACGTACTCCACCGCTACGACTGGAGCGAGTCCAGCCTGATACTGGAAGTCTTCACCCGCCACCAGGGCCGTATGGCCATCGTGGCCAAGGGGGTGAAGAAACCCACCTCCAACTTCCGTCCCATCCTGCTGCCCTTGCAGCCCCTGCGGCTGTCGTTTGGCGGCGATGCCGAAATCCGCACCCTCAAGGCCGCGGAGTGGGTGGGCGGGCACGTGATGCCGACCGGCGACGCGCTGCTGTCCGGCTACTACCTCAACGAATTGCTGATGCGTCTGCTGGCGCGCGACGATCCGCACACCGTGCTGTTCGATGCCTACGCCGTCGCGGTGCAGGTGCTGGCATCCGAACACGGTGAGGCGCTGCAACCGGCGTTGCGGGCGTTCGAGCTGCTGCTGCTGCGCGAAATCGGCCTGCTGCCGTCGCTGGACGTGCAGACCCTGACGCTGGAGCCACTGGACCCTGCAGGCCGCTACAGCCTGGTGGCCGAGGGCGGCCTGCGCCAAAGCCAGGCCGACGACCGCGCCAGCCTCAGTGGCGCGCAGTGGCGCTCGCTGCAGCAATCGCTGCAAGCCGGTGCACCCTTTACCGCCACTTTGCGCGCCTGCGCCGATGTGTTGAATGGTCTCAAGCCCCAATTGCGCGCGGTGCTGCACTACCATTGCGGCATGGCAACGCTGCATACGCGGCAATTGATGATGGACCTGCAAGCCTTATGACACATTCCTCCGCGCACACCGCGCTTTCCGTCAACGTCAACAAGGTCGCCCTGGTGCGCAACACCCGGCACCTGGGTATCCCCAGCGTCGCCCGCGCGGCCACGCTGTGCCTGGAGGCGGGGGCGCAGGGCATCACCGTGCACCCCCGGCCCGATGCGCGGCATATCCGCCCGGACGACGTGACCGAGCTGTCCACACTGCTGAAAGCCTGGCCGGGCCGCGAATTCAACATCGAAGGCAACCCGTTCCAGAACCTGATGGACTTTGTACGCCAGTGCCGTCCCGAGCAGTGCACCTTTGTGCCCGACGGCGAAGACCAGTTCACCAGCGACCACGGCTGGAACCTGGCGCAAGACGGCGAGCGCCTGCGCCCATTGATTGCCGAGGCCCAAAGCCTGGGCGTGCGCGTCAGCCTGTTTATGGACCCGGTGCCCGCCTCCATGGCGCTGGCCAAAGCGGTGGGGGCCGACCGGGTCGAGCTGTACACCGAAACCTTTGCCAGTGCCTTTGGCCAAGCGAATTTTCAAGAGGTTTTTGACCAGTTTGTGCAGACAGGGCGCGCGGCAGCAGCTATTAATCTAGGAGTCAACGCCGGGCACGATCTGAACCGCGACAACCTCACCACCTTCCTGCGCGGCTGCCCCATGGTGCAAGAGGTGTCCATTGGCCACGCCCTGGTGGCCGACGCGTTGGAGCTGGGTTACGCTGCCACGGTGCAAGACTACCTGCGCTGCATTGATGCAGCTTTTGCCTCCGAGGCCTGAGGTGATTTACGGTATCGGCACCGACATCTGCGACGTGCGCCGCATCCGCGCCAGCTTGGGCCGCCACGGCGACCGGTTTGCCGAAAAAGTGCTTAGCGATACCGAATTGACCATCTGGCGCCAGCGCAGCGAACGCAACCCCGAGCGCGGCGTGCGCTACCTGGCGACCCGTTTCAGCGCCAAGGAATCCTTCAGCAAGGCGATCGGCATGGGCATGCGCATGCCGATGACCTGGCGGCTCTGCGAGATCGGCAACCTGCCCAGCGGCCAGCCGGTGATCGTGCTGCACGGCGGGCTGAAAACCTGGTTCGAAGAGCGCCAGCTCAGCGCCGTTGTTACCGTGACCGACGAGA
>NZ_JBDTEM010000222.1:0-2280 GCF_039922535.1 Rhodoferax sp.
GGGCTCTTCGGGCAGTCAACGGACTTGCGCAAGTCCTGCAACCACCATTGTCCATGACGCCGTGCACCGGCCATTCGGCTGAATTTTGAACGAATCTTTGCGGTGGATTAGCTTCCATTTTGTTACATACCTTGCATCCTGTTCGGATATGTAACCGGCTTGGACCCCTACCATGGGTTTCTTTCATGAAGGGAACTCCCATGGCTCTACAAACCCCGTTTTTTGGCAAGCGTGAACCCGAAGCTTTTGGCGTGCGCACCAACCTGGCCCAGGCCCAAACCCTGGCACAGCGGCCCCAGCCCCTGGCGACCCCGTCGGTCGCCGACACCGTGGACATTCCCGTAGAAACCGCGGCTGGCCAGCCCACCGCCAAAGCCACCGGCAGCACCCTCACCGTGGGGCCCAACATCAAGCTCAAGGGCGTGGAGATTACCGACTGCGACACCCTGGTGGTCGAAGGCACGGTAGAGGCGACGATGGATTCGCGCCTGATGCAGATCACCGCCGCCGGGGCCTTCAAGGGCTCGGCCGAGATCGACATTGCCGAAATCCACGGGGCCTTTGACGGCGAGCTGACGGTGCGCGACAAACTGGTGATCTACGCCACCGGCAAAGTCACCGGCAAGGTGCGCTACGGCAAGCTGGTGATCGAAGAAGGCGGCCAGTTGTCGGGCGAAATCGCCTTTGGCACGGCCAAGACCGCACCCGCAAAAGCCGCCCTGCAGGCCATCGCGGCCTGAAAGTGGTAAAAACTTAACGCCCCACGGTGTCCAGCCAGGCATCCAGCGCCTGCGCCAGGGCATCGGTGGCCGCCGCCAGCGCCCGCACACCGCCGGGCGCGTCGGCACTGGGGGCCGGGCGCTGCAGGCTAAAAGAGCGCTGGGCCAACAAACTGTCGCCCAGCGGCGTGCGCTCTACCAGCGTGGCCCGCAGCCGTACCAGACCCGTGCTGGCGGCAGGCGACTGGAACAGCTGGGTAAATTCCAGCAACTCAACACGTAACAACCGGGGTGCAGGCCCGCTGGTCCGGGCCAGACCGGCGCTGTCGCTGGCACCCAGCACCGCCCGGCGCTGGCCCAACACATCGCGCAGCCGCTGGCCAACCAACTGCGCGGGCGGCACGCTCCAGCGGGCCTGGGCATAAGGGCGCAGTTGCTGGGCATCGGCATAGGCCAGCCGGTACACAATGGCAGTGCCGCCGTCGCTCATGCTAGGGGCTTCCACGTCGGCCAGCGCCAGCGGTGGCAAGCTGGCGGTAGTGGCCACCGAGGCCGTAGCCGTAGCCGTAGCCGTAGCCGGGCCGAAGTCGTACTGGGTGGCGCGCAGGGGTTTGTCGGGCAAAGCCGAGCAGGCACCCAGGGCCAAAAACACCAAGCCAAATAGGCACTTCGCGCAGACTCTACCTGCACCAACAGCTCTTATATCCATAGCAAATCCTCGGTAAACCGTATTCAGGGTTGCGCAGCCGGAGCCACAAAGCCTGCCTCGCCCGGGCCGGGCACGGCAGCGCCGCCGCCAAAGATCAGCGATTGCGGTTGCTCGCTGATGCCGTTCACCGTGCGGCCCAGTTGCCGCGCCGCGCGGGATGCGTCGTCGGCCACCCGGTTGATGCGCGGCAAGGTGGCGCTGCCAAAGGTATCTGCGGCGTGCGAGAGTGCGCCCGTGCCGTCGGCCAGCCGGTCCATCACACCGCCTTTTTCGTTCAGGCGGGCCGCCGTCTGGCCGATGGCGGCAAAACTGCCGTTGGCGGTGTCGGCGGCGGTTTGCAGTGCGTGCATGGCCTGCTGGGTGTTGTCGGCCAGGGCCGGTATGCGGGCCAGCGCCGGATCCAGCCGCTGGGTCACGGTTTGCTCCAGCCGGGCGCTGAGCTGGGCCAGGCTGGTGGTGGCGCGGTCGGTATTGGCCAGCACGCCGGTCAGCAGCTTTTGGTTGTCATCGCTCAGCAGCTGGTTCAGGCGCAGCGTGGCTTCGTCCACCTGCTCCAGGATGTGGGGGATTTGCTGGGTCAGCTTGCCGAGTTGCGAGGTCTCCAGCGGCAGACGCGGCACGCCGCTGCGGCCCGGGGGAATCGGGGCTTGCGGCTGGCCTGCATCGTCGATCTGTACAAAGGCCAGGCCGGTGATGCCTTGGTAGCTCAGGCTGGCAAAGGCCGTGGGCGACAGCGGCGTGGTGTCGTCCACGGCGATGCGTATCAACACGTTGCCCACCACGTCGGGATCAAAACCGATGTGGGTCACCTTGCCCACGGCCACACCCTTGTAGCGCACGGCGGCCTGGGGC
>NZ_JBDTEM010000223.1:0-11878 GCF_039922535.1 Rhodoferax sp.
AAGAAGCACTGTTTGAAGCCAACAACACGCCTTTCGGTCTGGCCGCCGGCATTGCCACCACGAGCCTGAAATACGCCACCCATTTCAAGCGCCACAGCCAGGCCGGCATGGTGATGGTGAACCTGCCCACCGCCGGTGTGGACTACCACGTGCCGTTTGGTGGCCGCAAGGGCAGCAGCTACGGTTCGCGCGAGCAGGGTCGTTATGCGCAGGAGTTCTTCACCACGGTGAAGACGGCCTACATCGGCGCCTGATGCAGCCGCGCGCAGACACTATCGAAATGGTAGCTGTCTGCGCAGGTACTCTGTGCGCTAGAGGGTGTTTTTAAGCGGATATTTCACAGCATCCCGGCCACCCAGCCTCCGATCGCTAAACAGCCCGTCAGCCCCGGCGACTCGATGCCAAATAGGTTGACCAAGCCCGGCACGCCATGCGTCTCCGGCCCCTGGATCAGGAAGTCCTTGGCCGCCTCGTGCGGTGCCTGGATTTTCGGGCGGATGCCGGCGTAGCCGGGTTGCAGCGCGCCGTCGGCCAAGCCGGGCCAGTACTTACGCACCTCGACGTAGAAGGCATCGCCGCGCGCCGGGTCGACCGCCAGGTCGTCCGGGCCGTCCACCCACTGCACATCGGGCCCGAACTTGGCTTGGCCGCCCAGGTCCAGCGTCAAGTGCACCCCCAGTCCCGCCGCCTGCGGGGCCGGGTAGATGAGATGCCGGAAGGGGGCGCGGCCAGTCAATGTGAAGTAGTTACCCTTGGCAAAGTAGGGCGTGGGCACGTGCCGCGCATCCAGCCCGGCGCAGCGGCGGGCGAGGGCAGGGGCGTGCAGCCCGGCGGCGTTGACGACACTGCGGGCCTTTAGCCGGGTACCATCCATTGCTTCTAAAATAATAGCTGCCTGCGCAGATTCCATATGCGCCAGCGGGCTATTTAGTGCCAAATTTCCACCCGCGTGCTCCAGATCCCCCAGCAGCGCCAGCATCAGCGCGTGGCTGTCCACAATGCCGGTGCTGGGCGACAGCAGCGCGCCGCTGCATTCCAGCTGCGGCTCCAGTGCCCGGGCGGCGGCGCGGTCTAGCCAGACCAGGTCGTGCACGCCGTTGGCGGCGGCCTGCAGGCGAATGCGCTCCAACTGCGCCCGTTGCCCGGCATCGGTGGCCACGATCAGCTTGCCGCAGCGCTGGTGGCCAATGCCGCGCTCGGCGCAGTAGGTGTACAAAAGTGCTTTGCCCTGTACGCACAACTGGGCTTTGAGCGAACCCGTCGGGTAGTAAATACCGGCGTGGATGACTTCGCTGTTGCGCGCGCTGGTGCCGGTGCCGATGGCATGGGCTGCTTCCAGCACCAGCACTTCGCGGCCTTGCAAGGACAGCGCCCGGGCGACGGCCAGGCCAACCACCCCGGCACCTATGACGACGGCATCGACCTGTTCCACATCAGCCCAGTTTGTCGCGCTGGGCCAAGCCGGGGAACAGCTTCAGCCACAGCGCGGCCACGATCAGCGTGCCGATGCCGCCCAGCACCACCGAGCCCACCGGCCCGAGCAGCGCAGCGGTGGCCCCCGATTCAAATTCGCCCAGCTGGTTGGACGCACCGATGAACACCGAGTTCACGGCGCTAACCCGGCCGCGCATGGCGTTAGGGGTTTCCAACTGCACCAGGCTTTGCCGCACCACCACGCTGACCATGTCGGCACCGCCCGAAATCCCCAGCGCCGCCAGCGACAGCAGCAGGCTGGTCGACGCCCCAAACACCACCATGCACAGCCCGTACACGGCCACCGCCAGCAGCAAGGTGCGGCCCACTTTGCGCTGCAGCGGCCAGCGCGCCAGCACGATGGACATCGCCAGCGCCCCGACCGCCGGGGAGGCGCGCAGCAAGCCCAGGCCCCAGGGCCCCGTGTGCAGGATGTCTTTGGCAAACATCGGCAGCAGGGCCGTGGCCCCGCCCAACAGTACGGCAAACAGGTCCAGCGACACGGCACCCAGAATGGGTTTGTGTTCCCAGATGAAATGCACCCCGGCCAGCACGCTGCGCAGCGTCATGGGTTCACGCGGCGGCGGCACGTGGTCGTAGCGCAGGCCCGACAGCAGCACCACGCTCACGCCAAACAGCAGCACGCCGCTGGCATACACCGCGCTGGCCCCGGCCAAAAAGATCGCCCCGCCCAGTGCCGGGCCGCCGATGGTGGCGGCCTGCATGCCAGCCGCACTCATCGCCATGGCCTGTGGCAGCAGGGCCGGTGGCACCAGCAGCGGCGTGAGGGCCTGCTGGGCCGGCATCTGGAAGGCCCGGGCGGCACCTAGCACCAGCGACACCAGTAGCAGCCATTCGCGGCTCACCCATTCTTCGTGCGTGACCCACAGCAACGTGACCGCCACCAGCGCCTGCAAGGCCACGCAGGTGGCCACAATCTTGCCCCGGTGCACCCGGTCGGCCACATGCCCGGCCACCAGCGACAGCAGCAGGGCGGGCAGAAATTGCAGCAAGCCCACCAGGCCCAGGTCCCAGGCGCTGCCGGTCAGGTCGTACATTTGCCAGCCCACGGCCAGCATCAAAATTTGGCTGCCCAGGGTGCCGAAGATGCGGGCAATCCAGAGGCGAAGAAAGGCGCGGTGCGCAAAAAGGGAGTTCAAGAGGGGTCTTTTCGGATGGTTGAAAGCGGGCCGTGCAAGGCCGCCAAACATCATAAGGGCGCGCCCGGTAGCGGAGCTGGCGGGGGCTGGGTACGATGGTGTAAAGCATTCCATCCACGGAGGCACAGGTATGGCAAAAGCGGCTTCCCATTCTGTCAGCGCGTCGGCGCGCAAGTTCCTGCACCAGGGGATTCGCAAGCTGTTTGCCGCTGCGCCCCGGCCCGTGCGGTTTGCGGTGTACCGCTCGTTTGTTGATTGCGATCCCGCGCCTGCCGCCAACCTGGTGCTGAAGATCGCCGAGACCCGCGAAGAGCTGCAGGCCTGCTTTGGTCTGCTGCACGATGCCTATGTGAACGCAGGCTTCATGCAGCCCGACCCCAGCGGCATGCGCGTGACGCTCTACCACGCGCTGCCCACCACCACCACCTTGTGCGCCAAGATCGACGGCCAGGTGGTGGGCACCATTTCCTTGATCCGCGAGAGCGTGTTTGGCTTTCCGCTGCAGGCCATTTTTGACCTGAACACGGTGCGCGAGGTGGGTGGCAACATCGCCGAGGTGTCGGCCCTGGCGGTGCACCCGGACTTCCGCAAAACCGGCGGGGCGATTCTGTTCCCGCTGATGAAGTTCATGTTCACCTACTGCGCCACCTATTTCGACACCCGGCATATCGTGATTGCGGTGAACCCGAACCGCATCGAGATGTACGAGTCGCTGCTGTTCTTTCAGCGGCTGCGCGCCACCCCGGTAGACAGCTACGATTTTGCCAACGGTGCGCCCGCCGTCGGGGCCAGCCTGGACCTGCACGCCGCGCCGCAGCTTTTCAAACACGTTTATGGTCCCAAACGGCAGCGGAAAAACCTGCACAGCTACTTCATGGAACTGGAGCTGCCCAACATCCAGCTGCCGCGCCGCCGCTACTTCACCACCAACGACCCGGTGATGACCCCGGAGCTACTGGATTATTTTTTCAACCAGAAAACCCCTGGCTTCGAGCGCCTGGATGCGCGCAAAAAAGCCTTGCTGCACACTATCTACAACCTGCCGGAATACCAGCCCGTGCTGCCCACCATGGCTCCCGCCGCCGAAGCCGGTGCGGCCCATCCACTGCGGGCGCACCCGCGCTATTCGCTCAAATGTCCGGCCGAGCTGCGGCTGGAACGCGCCGAGGGCACTGAAATCCACACGCTGGATGTCATTGAGATATCCAGCGGCGGTTTCCAGGCCCATTGCGACAGCGCGCTGCCCCTGCAACTGTGGGGCAGCGTGTGGGTGCATCTGGGAAAGGGCGAAAAATCCACCGTGCGGGCGATGGTGGTGCGGGCCAAAGACCGTTTTTTCGGCTTCAAAATCGACAGCCCCGATGCGGTGTGGCAGCGCTGCGTGCAGGTGCTGGAAGCCGGTACCACCCACGCGCACGCTACTCTTTAAATAGCTGCCAGCGCAAGTAGGGTGTGCGCTGGAGGCCTGTTTGGCTTGAAATTTAGTGCAGGTAGTCGCCGTCGGGGGCGCTGGACGATACGTTGAAAAAGCTGGTGCCGGTGGTGCCACGGCCAATTTCGTCCTCGGTGGCTTCGCGCACACCGGCCACCGTCAGTTTCAGGCGCAGCGCCATCCCGGCCAGCGGGTGGTTGCCGTCCAGCACCACGTGTTCGGGGTAGATTTCGGAGACAATGTACAGGCCGTGGCGGGGCACTTCGGGGCTGATGCCCTCGGGTAGGGCGTTGCCGTCAAAGCTCATGCCTTCTTCGAGCACCTCAGGGAACAGTCCACGCGCCTCCAGAAAGATCAGTTGGTCGTTGAAGTCGCCAAAGGCTTCCTCCGGCTCCAGGTGCAAGTCCAGCACGTCACCGGCCTGGTGGCCCTGCAATTCATCTTCTACCTTTTTGAGCAGATCGCCGCCGCCCACCAAAAGTTCTACCGGCTCGTCGAGCACGTCCAGTTCCACGCCCAGGGTGTCCTTGAGCGTCCAGGTCAGAGCGACCACACATTGTTGGGTAATTTCCATAGGAGAATTGTAGTCATTGCACACCCCCAGGCTACACGCTTCGCGTTTTCGCCAACCCCCTTGCTGGGGGCGAACCTAGTGGCCCGGCAAAGCCGGTTCCACGGGTTCCTGGAATCGGCTGGTTATGCCCGTCTGTGGGGGTCAGTCGTAATTGCGTGTCAAAACCTATATTGAAGGAACTCTGTGGATACCACCCAAATTTTGCCGCTGTTGGGCGGACTCAGCCCGCAGCAATTCATGCGCGACTACTGGCAAAAGAAGCCTTTGCTGATCCGCCAGGCCATCCCCGGTTTCCATGCCCTGCTAGACCGCAGCGCCCTGTTCGCGCTGGCCGAGCAGGACGAAGTTGAGTCGCGCCTGGTCACCCAGACCGACACCGGCTGGAAGATGAAAAACGGCCCCTTGCCGCGCCGCGCCTTGCCGCCGCTGAAAACCCCCGGCTGGACTTTGCTGGTACAGGGGGTGGATACCCACGCTGCCACCGTACACGACCTGCTGCAGCAGTTTCGCTTTGTGCCCGACGCGCGGCTGGACGACGTAATGGTGAGCTTTGCCACCGACGACGGCGGCGTCGGCCCGCACTTTGACAGCTACGACGTGTTTTTGCTGCAGGCCCACGGCCAGCGCCGCTGGCGTATCGGTCGGCAAAAAGACCTGACCCTGGTAGACGGCGCACCGCTGAAGATACTGGCGAACTTTGTGCCCGAGCAAGAGTTCGTACTGGAGCCCGGCGACATGCTTTACCTGCCGCCGCGTTACGCCCACGACGGTGTGGCGGTGGGCGAGTGCATGACCTATTCGGTAGGTTTTCGGGCCCCGAAGCGTGCCGAGCTGGTCCGCGAACTCATGCAGCGCATGGCCGAGGAGGCCGAGGATGCGGTCGGTGAGGCCTTGTACGGCGATGCCGACCAGCCCGCCACCGATACGCCGGGGGCCATTCCGGCTGCTTTGCAGAATTTTGCGCAAGCCGCATTGAAAGAGCTGCTGGACGACCCGACTGCACTGCAATGTGCCCTGGGCGAGGTGCTGACCGAGCCCAAGGCGCAGGTTTGGTTTGAGGCCAGCGAGCCGTCCGAGCCCTTGGGCGCCATCACCTTGGATCCGCGCAGCCGCATGTTCTACGACACGCACCACATCTTCATCAACGGCGAAAGCTTCCGAGCCGCCGGGCGCGATGCCACGCTGATGCGCCGCCTGGCCGATGCGCGCACACTGGGGGCTAAAGAGCTGGCCCGCGCCAGCGCCGATGCACGCTCCCTGGTGCTGTCGTGGTGCGCTGCGGGCTGGGTGCATTCCCACTGAAAGGTTTCGCCATGGACGACCTGTTGCCCGCCCCCGAAGTGCCCCAACGCCCCACAGGCCGATTTTTGGGCCGGGTAGCGTTCCAGCAAATGGTGCGCGATGCCCTGGCCTGCGCAGCCCATGAAGGTTGGCGCGAAATCGTCGTCAGCGACCCAACTTTTGAGGACTGGCCACTGGGTGAACGCGACGTTTGCACATCTTTACACGCCTGGGCGCGGCCAGGACGGCAGTTCACCATGCTGGCTGTTGCATACGACGAGGTGGTCCGCCGCCATGCCCGTTTCGTGGCGTGGCGGACTACCTGGTCGCACCTGATCGACTGCCGCGCCTGCCGTAGTGCCGACCCGCAAGATATGCCTAGCGCCCTGTATAGCCCTGTATGGACGATGCGCCGTCTGGACCTGGAACACAGCAGTGGCATTTGCGGAGATGACACCCAGCGGCGGGTGCTGTTGCAGCAGGCGCAGGGTGAGTGGCTGCGCAAAAGCAGTCCGGCGTTTGCAGCGTCTACGCTGGGGTTGTAAGTTTGCTTGTTGTATTTACGAGTAAGGGTTTTTGGGCATTGCAGAAGAAGAAGCTTATAATCGAGGGCTGAGTTGAAAGAACTCGAGTGCTTTCTCTCGGTCACATACACGTAAAGTTATGCTGACGATTTCCGGAAATTGTTTCTACGCCCTATCTCTTTAAGGAATTTTCTAATGAACAAATCGCTTGTACTCGCGGCTTTGATGGCTGCTGTTGTTTTGGCTGCTTGCGGCAAAAAAGAAGAGCCAGCTCCTGCACCAGCACCTGTTGTTGAAGCACCAGCACCTGCTGCAGCTCCTGCCGCTGAAGCTGCTGCTTCCGCTGCAACCGACGCTGCTGCTGCTGCTACCAGCGCTGCTGCTACCGCTGTGGACGCTGCCAAAGACGCTGCTTCTGCTGCCAAGTAATTCTTTTCAGAATTCTTAAAAAGCCACCGCAAGGTGGCTTTTTTTATGGGCGATCGCCAGGCGGGTTGGGTGCAGTGCTTGCATTCCAGGCTTCACCCACAAACTACAAAGACTAAGCTACAGGCCTGTGCCCTGAGACGATGGAGAAATGTGTGGCAGATTTTGTAATGAGTATGGTGCGGTTTTTGGTTCGTGTGGTCGTATTGGCAATGGGTCTCGTGTTTGCCGCCAGCCTTTTGTTGGTCGTGGTGGCGCTGGCCATCATGTGGGGGCTGGGCGCGCTGTGGGCCAAGCTCACGGGTCAGCCAATGACTCCTTGGGTCATGCGTGTGAATCCCCGCACTGGCTGGAGCAAAGCCTCCCAAGCCGCCAGCCGATGGCAGCCCTATGCCAAGCAGTCCAAAGGCCGCTCTAAAGCCGACCGTGACTTGGCTGACGTCACCGATGTGCAGGTTAAGGACCTTTGAGTGTCGATTTAAACCATGCCAGCTTGCCCACATGCCGTGGCGGCCGCGGCAGTAAAGCACAAAACTGGTATGTCGCTAGGTGCGAAAAAATTGAGGCGGGCCTGTTGTGAACACCAGGCGTGTGTGCGTTAGCCGCCAGTAAGACATGATCTTTTCAGTACGAGCAGATTTGGGGCCTATTTAAGAGTCGGAATTTTTTACACTCACGATGGCGTGAATACAAAATTTCCATGTAAGTCATTGATTTTTATCAAAATTTTAAAATGGCACACACATTGCTTTTAGTCTCACATCAAGTCCCTCGTTTCTTCAATTTAGGAGTTCACATGAAATTCGCATTTAAAGCAGCCGTCCTTTCCGCCGCTGTCGCTGTTGCTGGCTTTGCTATGCCAGCTTTGGCGGCACCTACACCTAGCTTCACCGTCAACACTTCGTTGTTCGGCTACGCTACCCCTAACTTCACTTCTAACTTCATCAATGGTTCTGCGTCCACATTGGTTACGCTAAATAGCGGTGCTGTAACGCAAGCTGGCACTGGTTATATTAATTTCACCTCTTTTCAAGGTGTTGGTGCAGGTGATTCAGGTTTGAATCTTGGCAATAACAGTGGCTATGCAGTTTGGGCTGAATATAGCTACACGCTGTCTATTACATCCGGTACCTACGGAGCTGCTGGCAGCACATATAACGTCACCGCTTTGAATATTGCCTTGTATGGTGAGGTTAGCAACGGTGTGGCCAACAACAGTGTTTTCACTGCAGCTGATAACACTAATCCAAACAGTGGCACTGTTGTCCATTCCGCAGACACCGTTTTGCTTGGGACTGGTCAATCGGTAGTGGGTGTTTCATCTCTCAATGCTTTGGCAGGGACATCTTTAAATGCCACAATGAATTTTGCGCTCACTGGTGCTGGCAAGACTTTCTTCGTTGATCCGATTCCTTTCTACGACTTGGCATTCAGCAGCTTCACCAATACTACTAATGGATTTGATGCAAACTCTGCAACCGGCTTGGCAGCAGTAAACAACGCCTCTGGTGGTGTTGACTTCAACCGTGTCCCTGAGCCAACCAGCGTTGCTCTGCTGGGCTTGGGCTTGGTAGCATTGGCTGCGTCGCGTCGCCGCCGTAGCGTCAAGTAATTTGCACCCTAAGGTGTCAAATCAAAAAAAGGGGCTTCGGCCCCTTTTTTTATGGGATTTCCAAATTTTTTAACGACCGCTGTCGTAGACTCACTAGAGAAAAATACTTTTGCGTGTCACCAATTATTTGGAGAATTTGACGTGAGCTTGCAAGCATCTCTAGATAACTTGACCGGCACTAACATTACCGGACGCAGCCATCCAGTATCGAAAATTCATAAGCCGACATCTACCAGTGAAGTTCAGCAACTCGTCCTGCAGTCGCGCCAGAATAAAAGTCCACTTTATCCAATATCGTGTGGGTTGAATTGGGGCTATGGGTCAGCATCACCCGCAACGGCGGGTTGCGCCTTGGTTGATCTCAGTGGTATGAATCGAATTCTTAATGCGGACAAAATATCGATTTCGAATCCTATTGCCGTGGTGGAGGCTGGTGTTACCCAAGGACAGTTGTATGATTTCTTGCAATCACACTGCCCAGAGCTTACTTTTAATGTCACTGGATCGGCGCGTGGAACAAGTTTGATTGGAAATGCTTTGGACCGAGGCGTGGGTTATTTTGGACCACGTAAAGACGATTTATTTGGCTTGGAAGTGGTATGCGGATCGGGACAAATTATAAAAACTGGATTTCGGCGATTGGGTGAGGAGTCTCCTTTAGCTCATAGCCATCCCTTCGGATTGGGCCCTATGCTTGACGGGCTCTTTTTTCAGGGAAATTTTGGAATTGTGACGAGTGCTTGTTTTAGATTAATGCCACGTCGTCCAAAAGAAGTTGCAGTGTCACTTGCATTACGCGACAGCTCGAATCTAGGTTTATTTATTGATGAATTGGGCCGTCTTAAGCGAGAAGGGTTGATGACGTCGGTGACACATATCGCTAATAAAGCCCGTAGCCAAGCATCCATGATGTATGGAATGACAAGCTATCTTAAAGAGTTTTGCCATTTCAATAATACTGATGCCTTAATTGAAGCTGAAAAGGCGCTCCATGTTGTAGCACCTAACGAGTGGACGAGCCTTGGAGCAATCACAGGAAATAGAGGCCAAGTAGCGGCAGCAATCAAAGAGATTAAGCAGCGCATGAAGCGTATCGCGCGAGTAAGTATTATTACGGATGGATTATTAGATTTTGGGTATATCGTGATGCATAACTTGCGATTTTTACCATTTGCACGAGCCAATGCTGCGGCTATTTCGGCGATTAGGCCCTTGCATGCTCTCGCGCTAGGTGTTCCTACGGATGTTGCTATTGAGAATTTGCTATGGAAATATGATCGTACGGATCTTAAGGCTACACAACTGGATCAATCTAACTGCGGCTTAATGTTTATTAGTCCTGCATTGCCACCTGATGGGAAGGTCGTGGTACGTTTAATTGAAGGTATGAAGCAGTTGGCTGCACGATATGATCATATATTGTATATGACGATAAATATTGAAACTGCCACCTCTTTTGTTGCCATAATAAATATTTTATTTGATCGAAATCAGGTGACTCAAGTAGATAATGCGCATCGATGTGCTGATGAATTATTGGATTATATTCATACGCAAGGGTTGGAAATTTATAGAGCGCGTGCGGATGTGATGCGTGATATTATTTCCCGAGATCCATCTTATTGGCAGTCGATTAATTCTATTAAATCCACTTTTGATCCGGATAATATTATTTCGCCTGGAAGGTACAACATTAATTGAAATATTAATTCTATGATTAATATATTGATGGTCTGTACAGCTAATGTCTGTAGATCTCCCATGGCAGAGATAGTGGCTACGGAGCTAGTACGACGTAAGGGATTGTCGAAAGTTTTTTATTTTGAATCTGCGGGTACCCATGCAAGTAAAAATAAGATGCGGATAGATACCCGAGCCGTTGCTGCATTAGAGCGCCGAGGTTATGAGGTGAGAAAAACTCGTTCTCGTCCTATTGAAAACAAAGATTTCCAACGGTTTGATTTTATTTTTGCAATGGATAACTCGAATTATAGTGAATTGCAACGTATTTGCCCGCTAAAATTTAAATATAAATTGAAAATGTTTCTCGCCAAAAAAACGGAAGTTAATTCCCAGGAAATCCCTGATCCTTACTACGGAAACGATGAAGGATTTGAACGGGTATTAAATTTATGCGAAGCTGGAGTGCAAATATTTTTAGACAGCACTATGGTCTAGCTTTCAAGTTGCTTCTGTTTATATACCCGCTTCACGAATAGCTCGGAAGATTTCTTGAGCCTATCCTGAAGGGCCCCGATAGGCGAGAGGTCGTTCAACGCACGTTGTGGAATGTGGTTGTTGTAGGTGTTGACTTAGTTTCCAAGCCTATTGCTCCGGCCCTGTAAAGTTTTAAGCAGCTTATCGAACCCGGCGATATTGGAAGTAGCCAATAATGCACTCAACGTTTTGCTCCAACATCGTAATATGGTCGTTCGCAGCCTCGCGTAATTTGGCCTTGGTTCTGACGGGAACACGCTTGCCCATCTTCTGTTTCAGATCAGCATTGAGCCTTTCTTCCGGGTTGAGTTGTGGGCTGTAGCTGGGCTGGTAGAACGTAAGCGGCCAGCCATCCCATCTTGATGATTCAAACCAGCAGTGCGCCAGCGATGCGGCAGCAGCTCTGCGATCCGGGATTCGGATGCATGAGCAGCCGCTGCAGTAAGTACTTCTGGTAGGCCCACGGATTGCGCCCATGAAGCTTGGCCGACTGCACCAAGCTCATCACCATCGCGGCCCGCTGGCCGGCTAGTTCGCTGCCGGCAAAGAGCCAAGCCTTGCGTCCCATCGCCCAGGGGCGCATCAGCCGCTCGATGTGGTTTTTGTCGATGCTGAACTCGCCGTCATGCAGTAAGCCCGAGTTCGACAGTTAAACGCGTAACGTGTTGATTCCTATAGTTGAGCGTAGCAAACGCTCCACTACAAAAGGTCCAGCTGGGAGTTCAGAGATGGTTTTTTGACGTTCAGAGCGGCCAGGATGGCGGCATGCTCGTTTGTGATGGTGGACAAGCCGGTGACGGGCTGGGTGTGGTTGAGCGTGATGCGTTGGTGCTGAATGCGCCGCAGCTTGTCCAGAGCCCACTCCGGTGATAGCTGCGTGTCCTTGGCGTGCAGGCGGCTGCGCATGACACGGTACAGAATCAGGGCAGTAAAGCAAATGGCCGCATGGGCGCGTATGCGTTGCGGCAAGCGGTGGAAGATCGGGCCGATCTCGATCTCGGATTTGAGCACCCGAAAGCCGCGCTCAATGTCGGCCAGTGACTTGTAGCGGCGCACTACCTCGGCCGGACTCAGGTCTAGCGTATTCGTGACCAGCAGCAACTTGCCATCCATCAGCCGGGCGTGGGCCAGCGCCTTCTCATCAATGGTGTAGGTGAACAATTCGCTCTTGAGATCCAC
>NZ_JBDTEM010000224.1:0-4637 GCF_039922535.1 Rhodoferax sp.
ATGTCGGCCCAGAAGTTGCCGATCACCGCCGTGGACCGCGCCGCAAAGCCGCGCATCAGCGCAAACACCACGGCGATGCCGGTGGCCGCCGACAAGAAGTTCTGCACCGCCAGGCCCAGCATCTGCGTCAGGTAACCCATGGTGGACTCACCCCCATAGCCCTGCCAGTTGGTGTTGGTGACAAAGCTCACCGCCGTGTTGAAGGACGAATCCGCCGACACCGCCGCCATGCCTTGTGGGTTCAGCGGCAGCCAGACCTGCAGCCGCTGCAGCGCGTAAACCACCAGCGCGCCCAGTGTGTTGAAGGCCAGCAGCGCCAGCGCGTAGTGCGCCCAGTGCATGGATTTGTCGGGGTCGGTGCCGGCCAGCTTGTACAGCGGGGCTTCCACGCGGCGCATCCAGCCAGGAATGCGCCCATCGGCCAGGCGCGCCAGCCACAGGCCCAACGGCCAAGCCGCGGCGAGCAGCACCACGAGATAAAGGGCCAGCAGGCCCCAAGCGTTCGCGTTCATCAGAATTCCTCAGCGCAGATCAGCGCATAGACCAAATACGCCAGCAGCAGCACGGCGCACAAACCACCCAGGCCATAGAGCATTTCGAGCGGGATCATGCGCGGCCTCCCTTGGGTTTTTCGAGCTTCTGGAAGCCCGCCACCATGAGTGCCATCACCCCCCACAGCAGGCCCAAGCCTGCGATCCATAGAACATCCATACCGCCCCACTTTCGTTTGAAATTGATGGAGTAAGCGTATGTAAGCGGCCGTAAAAACGGGGTAGAGAGGTGGGTCCGGGCTGTATAGAAAGCGTAAAGATGCTGGCCATCGCAATCCTGCAAAGAGGGCCCGGGCCGTTACGGTGGCATTGCTGCAGCGGCTGATTTGAGGGGTACATAAATCTTTACCGATGGCGTCATTTGAAACACTTGATTGCAATTTGGTTGCGGTGTCAAATCGGTCTGGTAGGTCTTTTCCACCGTCCTGAAAGCCACACCATGAACTTCAAAGATCTCAAAATCGGCACGCGCCTGACCGCTGGCATTGTTCTGGCGGCATTGCTGCTGGTGCTGTTGGTGGTGACCGGACTGGGCAGCATGGACTCGATCAAGGCGGAATTGAGCCTGATCACGCAGGACCGGATGCCCAAAATTGCGCTGGGCCATGACATCAAAGACAACCTGTACCAGCGTGCAGTCATCACGCGCAATATCGTGATGCTGGAAGATGTACCCAGCATCCAGCAAATGGCCCAGCGTCTGGCCCAGGTTCGCAGTGATTACACCAATTGGGACAAGCAACTGCATGACACGGTCACCAGTACCGCTGGCAGGGCCAGCCTGGGCAAAATGGAGGCGGCTATCGATGCGATGACGGTGCCCGTCAACAAGGTGGTGGAGCTGGGGTCCGCGAACAACAACGCCGAAGCCACCAAGCTGCTGCTGACCGAAGTGGCTCCGCTCCAGACTACAGCGCTGGCTGCGGCCGACGATTTCGTGAAAAGCCAAACCGACGAGGGCCAGCGGGCCCAAGACCGTGCGCAGAAGGCGTACGTGTTTGCGTACAGCTTGCTGGTAGGCCTGGGGCTGGCCGCCATTGCCCTTCTGGGTCTTCTGGGTTGGCTGCTGGTGCGCTCGATCACCAGGCCTTTGAACCAGGCCGTGGAAGTATCGCGCGCCGTGGCGGCGGGCGATTTGAGCCTGCAGTTTGAGGCCACCGGCAACAATGAAACCGCGCAGCTGTTGATGGCGCTGAAGAACATGCAAGCCAGCCTGGCCCAAGTGGTGGGCAATGTGCGCCAGAACGCCGAAGGTGTGGCCACGGCCAGTGCGGAGATTTCGCAGGGCAACCACGACCTGTCGGCGCGCACCGAGCAGCAGGCCAGTGCGCTGGAGGAAACGGCGGCCTCGATGGAGGAGCTCAGCTCCACCGTGAAGCAAAACGCCGACAACGCGCGCCAGGCCAACCAGCTGGCCCAGAGTGCATCGACCGTGGCTGTGCGTGGCGGCGACGTGGTGGTTCAGGTGGTAGAAACCATGAAGGGCATCAACGACAGCTCGAAGAAGATTTCGGACATCATCAGTGTCATTGATGGTATTGCCTTCCAGACCAATATCCTGGCCCTCAACGCCGCGGTGGAAGCCGCGCGGGCTGGCGAGCAGGGTCGTGGCTTTGCGGTGGTGGCCAGCGAAGTGCGCAGCCTGGCCGGCCGCTCGGCCGAGGCCGCCAAGGAGATCAAGGCCTTGATCTCCGCCAGCGTGGACCGGGTGGAACAAGGTACGGTGCTGGTCGACCAGGCGGGCGTGACGATGCAGGAAGTCGTCACCTCGATCCGGCGCGTGACCGACATCATGGGCGAGATCAGTGCCGCCAGTGCGGAGCAATCCGCCGGTGTCAGCCAGGTCGGTGAAGCCGTGACCCAAATGGACCAGGCCACGCAGCAGAACGCCGCGCTCGTCGAGCAAATGGCGGCTGCAGCCAGCAGCCTGAATACGCAAGCGCAGGATATGGTGGAGGCCGTGGCGGTATTCAAGCTGGGCACAGGCGGCGGCACTGCGGCACTCGTCCGGCCAGTGCCTGCGGCTTCAAAGTTCGTACCCCGTCCTATGGCGGGCAACGGCGCAGCCCGCAGTGCGGGCGTGGTTCCGAAAAAGCTGGCACAGCACGCCGCCTTCCCGGCCAAATCCACGGTACTTTCTGCGCCCGTAAAACCGAAATCCGCAACCGCCACCAATCAAGAGGATGGCTGGAGCAGTTTTTGATGGCCGACGGTCCATCTGACGAAGTGCCGGCCGAGCAGCTGTTAACCCTGGTGTGCGCCCTCAACAGCGTGCGAGACGGGTTGGTTCAAGTTTCGCTGTTGCTCCAGGACGCGCGGTTTGAACTGGCACTGGCACACGGCGATGCACCGCCGCCCTACGCCTTCTATCGTCGCCCACAAAAATAGCCACACCCTGCCAAGCAAGTGGGTCGCCCGGGGCGCTGCGTTCGACGCCGCCCTTCTACACTCCTTGCCATGCAATTTCCGAATCCCTCTGCCCACCCGTACCGCTTGAACTACGGCTCCACCGCCTTGCTGGCGACCGTGCTGCTGGTATGCATCGCCCTGGGGCACGAGGGGCGGCGCGTGGCGCAGCTGGCACTTTTGGCGCTGCCCATGCTGGCCTGGCTGGTCTGGCCGGTGCGCGGCGCGGGTGTGCACCACCTGCGCACGGCCATGGTCTGGGCATGGGCGATGGCGTTTGTGCTGGACGGGCTGGTCCGGGCGTATCTGCTGCACACCTACCAGGCGGCCCCCGAAGGTGCGCTGGTGCTGGGTTCTGCCGCCAATACCAATCCTCGGGAAAGCGCCGAATACCTCGCCATGCAGTGGCGCGAGATGGCGGTCTGGGCCGCGCTGGCGGTGGCGTGCGCCGTCTTGCTGGCTTGGTGCGCGCAGCGCGGCGCACGGGTGTCGCTGGCTCTGTCAGCCGCTCGCCCCGCGCGCGCTTACGCACGCTGGACGCTGGCTTTGGTCTGCCTGCTGCTGGTCGCTACTCTGCTGGCGTACGCCAGCAAACCCTGGCGGCGCTTGCATCCGCTGCTGTTTTGGCCGAACTGGGTGCAGACCCTGCACACCCTGCGTGGCCAGTGGGGCGACCAGCAGCAAGCGCGGGATCGGGCGCTGCAGCGTGCCCAGGCCGTCGCCCCCACGCTGACGCAGGCGGGGCCCGCCACTGTGGTGCTGGTCATCACCGACAGCATCAACCGCGACAACCTGGCGCTGTACGGCTATGGCCGCCCCACCACGCCGCGCCTATTGGCACAGCAGGCGCAGTTGGGGAATCAGATGCAGGTGCTGCGCAACGCCTGGTCGGTGGATGCCAGCACCTTGCCCGCGATGCGCAGCATGTTCAACTTTGGCCAGCCTGAAAGCCAAGACCCGCTGCACTTGCTGGCTTTGGCCCGTGCGGCTGGCTACAAAGTCTGGTGGATCAGCAACCACGACGACATGGCGATCGAGCAAAAGCACGGACGGTTGGCCGACGTGGTCGAAATGGTCAACCGCACACCGGGCCGGGCTGGCACCTCGCTCGACAGCGAGCTGCTGGACTGCGTGCAAGAGGCCCTGCAAGACCCGACCCCGCGCAAGCTGGTGGTGGTGCATCTGATGGGCGCCCACCCGCACTACAGCTTGCGCTTTCCAGACGGTGCCAACCCATTCAACAACACAGCAGACGGAGTCGATGCCGACCTGCTCCAGGTGGGCCGCAGCGCCTGGGTGCGCAAGTTCCGGCGCGAATACGACGCTGCGGTGCTCTACCACGACGGCATCGTGGCCGCGCTGCTGCAGATGACGCGGGATACCGGCACACCGCAGACCTACCGGGCCTGGATGTACCTGTCAGACCACGGCCAGGAGGTTGGGCATGACAGCGACCGCACGGGCCACAGCCCGTCCACCCCTTCGGGCTACCGCATTCCTGCCATCATCTGGCGCAACCAGCCCAGTGCAGACCTGGCGGCAAGGCCGTTTCGCGCAGACTGGGTCGCCTGGACCGTGGCCGACCTGCTGAACATCCAGTGGGCAGGCAACCTGCCCAGCCGTGACGTGCTGCAACCGGGCTACCAATGGCAGGCCCCGGTGCTGCCGGTAGATATTCCG
>NZ_JBDTEM010000225.1:0-16364 GCF_039922535.1 Rhodoferax sp.
TCACTGCCCTGCTGTGCTCCGGCGCTGCGCAGGCCGCCGACCCCGCCGCATCGGCCGGTGCCCAGGCCCGCTACAAGCAAGACATGGCGCTGTGCAACAGTGGCAAGTCCAACCAGAATGCCGCCACCTGCAAGATTGAAGCCGAACGCGCCCTGGCCGAGGCCCGCCGGGGTGGCCTGACGGCGGCCGCACCGTCGGAGTACCAACAAAACGCCTTGCGCCGCTGTGCCGTGTTCCAGGGCGATGACCGCAAAGACTGCGAAGCCCGCATGCAAAAACCCGAGGGCGTGGAAGGTAGCGCGCAAAGCGGCGGCGTTTTGCGCGAAAGCGTGACCATCGTTCCCGCGCCTGCCCCATAAAAAAACCCGCCGAAGCGGGTTTTTGAGAGACCGTGGCGTAAGCCATCAGCCCATGTGCAAACCACCGTTGACCGAGAAGTCCGCGCCAGTAGCGTAGCCACCTTCTTCGGATGCCAACCAGGCGATGATGGAGGCGATTTCGCTTGGCTTGCCCAGGCGCTTGACAGGCACGGTGGCGACGATCTTGGCCAGCACGTCTTCGCGGATGGCGTTGACCATGTCGGTGCCGATGTAGCCAGGGCTGACGGTGTTGACCGTCACGCCCTTGGTGGCCAGTTCTTGCGCCAGCGCCATCGAGAAACCGTGCATACCGGCCTTGGCAGCCGAGTAGTTTGTCTGGCCCGCTTGGCCTTTTTCGCCGTTCACGCTACTGATGTTGATGATGCGGCCCCAGCCCTTTTCCACCATGTCGGCCACCACTTGCTTGGTGACATTGAACATGCTGTTCAGGTTGGTTTCGATCACCGAATCCCAGTCTTCGCGCGACATCTTCAAGAACATGCGGTCCTTGGTGATACCGGCGTTGTTCACCAGTACGTCGATGGTGCCGTGTTCGGCCTTGGTCTTGGTGAAGGCTTCCACGGTGGAATCCCACGCGCCCACATTGCCCGCCGACGCGTAAAAGGTAAAGCCCAGAGCCGCTTGCTCGGCAATCCACTTGACGTGGTCACGGGTGGGGCCGCAGCCGGCGATGACCTTGAAGCCATCGGCATGCAGACGCTGGCAGATGGCGGTCCCGATGCCACCCATGCCGCCGGTCACGTACGCTACTTTTTGAACCATATTTATCTCCTGTTTGTTTTAAAAATGCTTAACGCTCGATGGTCAATGCAACACCCATGCCACCGCCGATGCACAGCGAGGCAATGCCCTTCTTGGCATCGCGGCGCTGCATTTCGTGCAGCAGCGTGACCAAGATGCGGCAGCCGGACGCACCGATGGGGTGGCCGATGGCAATCGCGCCACCGTTGACGTTGACCTTGCTGGTGTCCCAGCCCATTTCGTTGTTTACGGCGCAGGCCTGGGCGGCGAAGGCTTCGTTGATTTCCAGCAAGTCCAGGTCTTGCGCCTTCCAGCCCGCGCGGGCCAGGGCTTTGGTGGATGCAGGGACCGGGCCCATGCCCATGATGGCGGGGTCCAGGCCGGTGGTGGCAAAGCTGGCGATGCGGCCCAGCGGGGTCAGGCCCAGGGCGGCGGCTTTCTTGGCGGTCATCACCATCACGGCGGCAGCGCCGTCGTTCAGGCCGGAGGCATTGCCGGCGGTCACGCCACCGGCTTTGTCGAACGCAGGGCGCAGACCGGCCAGGGCTTCGGCCGTGGTTTTCTTGTTGATGAACTCGTCGGCCGAGAAGACGATCGGGTCGCCTTTGCGCTGGGCAATGCTGAACGGGGCGATTTCGGCCACAAAACGACCGGCTTCCTGCGCCGCAGCGGCTTTTTGCTGGCTGGCCAGGGCCAACGCGTCTTGCATGTCGCGGGTGATGCCGTACTTCTTGGCCACGTTTTCGGCGGTGATGCCCATGTGGTACTGGTTGTACACGTCCCACAGACCGTCCACGATCATGGTGTCGGTCATCTTCCAGTCGCCCATGCGCTGGCCGTCGCGGCTGCCCAGCAGCACGTGGGGCGAGGCGCTCATGTTTTCCTGGCCACCGGCGATCACGATTTCGCTGTCGCCATAGGCCACGGCCTGGGCCGCCAGCATCACGGCTTTCAGGCCGGAACCGCACACGGCGTTGATGGTCAGGCCAGGTGTGCCTTGCTGCAAGCCACTTTTCAGCACCGACTGGCGGGCCGGGTTCTGGCCCGCACCAGCGGCCAGCACCTGGCCCATGATGACTTCACCGATCTGATCCGCGCTCAAGCCACTGCGGGCCAGCACTTCTTTGATGACGTGGGCACCGAGTTCGGTGGCCGGGGTTTTGGCAAGGCTGCCGCCGAATTTACCGACGGCGGTACGGGCTGCTGCAACGATGACGATGTCTTCCATTTTTTGCTCCTGGGTCTAGTTGGTAATTGGTAATGGGGTCGGGAAAAATAATCTGGGCCGTCCCGCACTGTGTACGGAACGGTTAATTAGCGGTTCAGTGTAGAACCAAGTACCCTGGGTTTTGTATACGGACTTCTACTGTGCGCGGGCTTTTACGTAGCGGCCCGGCGCGGGTTCAATCACCTTGTAATCGGCGTTGCCGTACTGGGTCGGCGCGGCAACTTGCTTGCCCGCATGGCTCTTGAGCCAGGCCGACCAGTCGGTCCACCAGCTACCGGCGTGCTCCTGGGCACCGGCGATCCAGTCCTCGGCCTTGGCCGGGAAACTGGTGGCATCGCTGATCCAGTGGCTACGCTTCTTTTTGGCCGGGGGGTTGATGACTCCGGCGATGTGGCCCGAGGCCCCCATCACAAAGCGCTTTTGGCCCGGCAGGTGCTGGGTGGACGCGTAGGCACCGCCAATCGGCACGATGTGGTCTTCGCGCGAGCCGTAGATGTAGGCGGGAATATCGATCTTGCGCAGGTCGATCTTTTCGCCGCAGACAGTGGCTTTGCCGGGTTGCACCAGTTTGTTTTCCAGGTAGGTATTGCGCAAATACCACGCATAAAACGGGCCGGGCAGGTTGGTGGAGTCGCTGTTCCAGTACAACAGGTCAAACGGCGGCGGGGTTTCGCCCTTGAGGTAGTTGCCCACCACGTAGTTCCACACCAAGTCGTTAGGGCGCAAAAAGCTGAAGGTGCTGGACAAATCGCCGCCAGGCAGCAGGCCGCCTTTGCCCATCTGCTTTTCGCGGAAAGCCACCATGGCCTCGTCCACAAAGATATCGATGATGCCGGTGTCGGTAAAGTCCAGCAGCGTGGTCAGCAGGGTCAGGCTGGCCACCGGCTTTTCGCCGCGCGCGGCCAGCACGGCCACGGCCGTGCTCAAGATCGTGCCGCCTACACAGAAACCCAAGGCATTGATGGTCTTAGCGCCCGTGATCTCTTGGGTTACAGCTATTGCTTTAATAGCAGCGTCTTCAATGTAGTTGTCCCAGGTCTTGTCGCCCATGGACTTGTCCGGGTTGCGCCAGCTGACCACAAAAGTGCGGTTGCCCTGCTCCACCGCGTAGCGGATCAGCGAGTTTTCGGGCTGCAGGTCGAGGATGTAGTACTTGTTGATGCACGGCGGCACCAGCAAAAACGGCTTGGCGTAGACCTTGGCCGTCAGCGGCTTGTATTCGATGAGCTGGAACAGTTCGTTCTCGAACACCACCGCGCCTTCGGTGGTGGCCACATTGCGGCCCACCTCGAACAGGCTCTCGTCGGTCATGGACACATGGCCCTGCTGCATGTCGTGCATCAGGTTTTTCAGGCCCTTGGCCAGGCTTTCGCCCTGGGTGTCGATCAGCTTCTTTTGCGCCTCGGCGTTCATTGCCAGGTAATTGCTGGGCGCAGACGCGGCCATCCACTGCTCGACCGCAAACTGGATGCGGGAGCGGGTTTTGTCGTCGGCCTCTACCGCGTCGGCCAGGCCCATCAGGGTGCGGCTGGTCAGCAGGTACGAGGCGGCGTTGTACGCGGTGAGGGGGTTTTCCGTCCAGGCCTTGGCCGAAAAGCGCTTGTCTTTGGCGATAACGGCGGCATCCATGCTCTGGTTCCACAGCGCGGCGGATTCTTCCAGGTACTGTTTTTGCAAAGCTTGCAGCTTGGTGGCCGAAAAAGTGACCTGGGGTGCGGTGGCCATGCCACCCACCGGCACGCCCAAATCCAGCCCCTGGATGGGCTTGATGGCATCGGCCCAAGCCCGTGTCCAACCGTCGCCCAAGGTCTGCTGGAATTGCTGGGCGGTCTTGGCCCAGTCTGGATCAGAATGCATAGTGAATCCTCACAAAGCGGTATTTTTTCAGACCTGTGCAGGGCACGGGTCGTTTTAGGTTGTAGACGGTACCCGACCAAAAGGGCTAAAACCCTGCGGGTACTGCGTAGACCACTCTGTTTTTGAAACAATTTGTATATCCATACACACCCCCAGGCTGCAGCGCAAGCGCTTTTCGCCAACCCCCTTGCAGGGGGCAACACCAGCAGTCTGGCAAAGCCAGCTCTGCGGTGTTTCTGGAAAGCGCTCGTTCTGACTGGCGGTGGGGGATGAACAACCAACAATTTATATGTACATAGTCCCTATTGGCTGGCTTTATGTGGCCCTCATGATGGCTGTCGCCGAGGCGACCAATAGTAACGGCACTGTACTGGGGGGCATCTTCACGTTTCTACTGTACGGCCTGGGCCCGGTGTCGTTGGTGGTGTACCTGATGGGTGCGCCGGGGCGGCGCAAAGCCATCAAGAAACGCGAAGCGGCCGAACAGGCCCGGGCCACATCCCTAGTCGTGCAGCCAAATACAGGCAGCCATGCGCCCGCAGACCCCGCTGCGCCGGTACGAGAAGAACCGTGAGGGGTTGCTGACGGTGCACCAGTCCAGGCTGCCATCGTTGCCGTAAATGCCCTGCACACCCAACGCCCGCAAACGCAGCCGCGCCAGGCCGGGCAGATGGGCCAGCCATTTGTCCGGGCCGTGGCGCACAAACATTGCAGCGGCGGCGGGGTCTTGGGCAATGAAGGCGGCGGGCACTTCCGGTCCCACCTCGAAGGCAGTCGGCCCAATGCACGGCCCCAGCCACGCTATTACTTCTGTAGCTTCTTGCGCAGGCTCCACCTGCGCCAGAGCCTTTATTTCTTTAAAAATGGATTCCAGTACGCCCTGCCCGTCCGTCCCCAGCAGGCCGCGCCAGCCCGCGTGCGCGGCGGCCACCACGGTGCCGCGCGTGTCGGTGAACAGCACCGGCAGGCAGTCGGCCACCATGGCCGTGCAGGCCAGGCCGGGCTGGGTGGTGAGGCTGGCATCGGCCACCAGCGTCTGCGGTGTCGGCCCGGTCAGGTGCGCCACCCCGCGGCCATGTACTTGTTGCAAGAACACCGGCTGGGCAGCGATGGCCGTAGCCAGGCGGTTGCGGTTGGCCTGCACATCGGCCAGCGCATCGCCCACGTGGTCACCCAGATTCAGAGCGTCATACGGTACGGCCGATACGCCACCGGCGCGGGTGGTGAACACGGCGCGCACCTGGGCCGGAGCAGGCCAGTCGGGCACGAGCCAATCGGTCATGCAAACAGTATCAAAACGGTGATGAGGACGCAGCCCCAACCTCCAGCGTGTCCACCGCAAACTGCCCCCGCTCGAACACCAGTCCTTTGCCAGGGCGGCTGCCGCTGTGGTTGATCTGGCCTATCAGGATGTCGTGATCACCCGCAGTCACGGCTTGCTGCAGCGTGCAGTCAAACCAGGCCAGCGCGTCCACCAGTTGCAGGCGCTGGCTATCCAGCCGCACAAACTGGCCTTCCATAAAGCGCTCGGCCTGGGTGCCACGGGCAAAGGCCTGGGCCAGTTCTTTGTGCTCGATGCCCAGCACACTCACCGTGTAGCCGCCACCGCGCACAAACGCCTCGTGGCTGGCGCTACTGTGGCGGATGTTCCACAGCACCAGGGCCGGGTCCAGCGACACCGCGTTGAACGAGCTGCAGGTCATGCCCCAGTCCTGCCCGCTCCAGTGCGTAGTAACCAACGTCACGCCAGTGGCAAAGCAGCCAAACGCATCGCGCAGTTCACGGCTCATGGGGACGGTGTCCTGTGGATGGCGAAGCCCAGCGGCCTCAGGAAGTGGAATTGCATCAAATGAGTTTACCCAGAAGCGATGACCTAGCAAGCCGCAGGCCCAAACCGACTAAAGTATGCCTACGCCATCTATCCGAGCCAACACCCAGCCACCATGCACCTTGTTCCCCACGTCGTCATTTGTGAAGGCTGTGATGCCGTGTACCCCAAGACCCCGCTGGCCAGCGGCGAGACGGCGCGCTGCACGCGC
This sequence comes from Rhodoferax sp., assembly GCF_039922535.1. Taxonomy (GTDB): domain Bacteria; phylum Pseudomonadota; class Gammaproteobacteria; order Burkholderiales; family Burkholderiaceae_C; genus Rhodoferax_B. Next base: position 6,246 of record NZ_JBDTEM010000225.1, read on the forward strand.
TGTGGCACGGAGCTGGAACGCTACATGGGTGACACCCACAAGCGCATCCTGCCGCTGGTGGTGGCAGGGCTGCTGATGTTTGCGGTGGCCAATCTATTCCCTATCGTGTCGATTGCGATAGGCGGCAAGCACAGCACCACCACCCTGGTCGGGGCGGTGATGGCATTGACCGAAGAAGGCATGGGCGAGGTGGCGATGCTGGTGCTGGCCACGACGCTGCTGTTTCCGCTGCTGCAATTGTTGATCTTGCTGTACCTGCTGATTCCTCTGACACGCCAGCGCCGCCCACCGGGCTTTACCCAGCTGGTGAAGGCACTGCAGTCGCTGCAGCCTTGGGGCATGGTGGAGGTGTTTTTGCTGGGCATTCTGGTGGCCATCGTCAAACTAACCAGTTCGGCCGAGGTCATTGCCGGCCCGGCACTGGGCGCGTTTGTGGCGCTGACGGTGCTGCTGACGGCGATTTTGTCGTTCCAGCCGCGCAACTTCTGGCAACTGGCGTTTGCCGAGCCGGAAAGCCGCGCATGAGCCCGGTCACCCCGGTCACCGCCGCCTCCCTGGGCCTGCTGGGCTGCCACCACTGTGGTGCCGTCTGGCAAGACGCGCCCGACGGCGCGGCCTGCGAACATTGCGGCACACCCCTGCACCGCCGCAAACCCCACAGCCTGACCCGCACCTGGGCGCTGCTGGCGGCGGCCTTCATCATGTACCTGCCAGCCAATTTGCTGCCGGTGATGGTGACCAGCAACCTGCTGGAAACCAAGACCGACACGATTCTGAGCGGGGTGATTTATTTTTGGGTCACTGGCGCCTGGGGTCTGGCGACGATTGTGTTTGTAGCCAGCTTCTTGGTGCCCTTGTTCAAGCTGGGCGCGCTGACCACCATGGTCTGGATGGCCCAGCGGCGCAGCAGCCGCCACCGGCTAGACCGGTCGCGGCTGTACCGCATCGTCGAGGTGATTGGCCGCTGGTCGATGCTGGACGTGTTTGTGGTGTCGCTGCTGGCCGGGCTGGTGCGCATCCAGGGGTTTGCCGAAGTTACCGCAGGGATCGGCATTGCCGCTTTTGGCTCGGTGGTGGTGCTGACCATGCTGGCCTCGCTGAGCTTTGATCCGCGCCTGAGCTGGGACGGCCCGCAACCCCTGCCTTCTTCCGATCCTCCTCCCCTCCCCACGCACAATGGACAGCATGAGCCCACCCCCACCGCCTGAACCCCACACGCCTTCCACGCCCGCCGACCTGCCCGCGCCCACCATCACCCGTGCGCGCAGCTGGTTGCCGTCTCTGATCTGGCTGATCCCCATCGTGGCGGCGCTGGTGGGCATCACCCTGGTGGTCAAAACCGTGCTGGGCCGGGGGCCGACCATCGACATCAGCTTTCGTACCGCCGAGGGGCTGGAAGCGGGTAAAACCAAGGTCAAGTACAAAGAAGTGGACATCGGCACCGTGGGCAGCATCACCCTGGCCGAGGACCGCACCCATGTGGTGGTGTCGGTACGGCTGCAAAAAGAGGCCAAGAGTTTCACCGCCGACGACACCCGCTTCTGGGTCATCCGCCCGCGCCTGGAAGCCGCCGGCATCAGCGGCCTGGGCACCTTGCTGTCGGGCGCGTACATCCGTGCCGATGCAGGCACATCCGAGGAAACCAGCAGCCAATTCGTCGGGCTGGAAGTGGCCCCCATCGTTACCCGCGACACCACCGGGCGGCAGTTTGTGCTGCACGCCAGCAACGTGGGCTCGCTCGACATCGGCTCGCCCGTCTACTACCGCCGCATCCAGGTGGGCCAGGTGGCGGCCTACGCGCTGGACAAGGACGGCAAGGGCGTAACCCTGAACGTCTTCATCAACACGCCTTACGAAAAATTTGTCGGTACCAACACCCGGTTCTGGCACGCCAGCGGCATCGATGTAGAGGCCAATGCCAGCGGCTTCAAGTTGCGCACCCAGTCGCTAACCTCGGTGGTGGTGGGCGGCATTGCCCTGGCCGCCCCCGACGACACCCCCGGTGCCGAAGCTGCCGAAAACGCCAGCTTCACTCTGGCAGACGACGAAACCACCGCCATGAAAGCCCCCGACGGTCCGGCCGACACGCTGCTGCTGTACTTCAACCAGTCACTGCGCGGCCTGACCCCCGGTGCCAGCGTGGACTTCCGCGGGGTGGTGATCGGCGCGGTCAAATCCATCGGGGTCGAATTTGACAAAGCCGGGCGCGACTTCCGCATGCCTGTGCTGATCGAGGTCTACCCCGACCGCCTGCGCCGTGCTTCCAGCAACGGCCCGGCCTCTGAACCCATTGCCGCCCAGCGCAAGCGCGTCCGGTTTCTGATCAGCAAAGGCCTGCGTGCCCAGCTGCGCACCGGCAACTTGCTCACCGGCCAGGTGTACGTGGCGCTGGACTTCTTCCCCAAGGCGCCCGCCGTCAACCGGGTGGAAGGAAAGGCCGACGAACCCATTGAGCTGCCTACCCTGCCCAATGGCCTGGACGAGCTGCAAACCCAGGTGTCTGAGATCGTCGCCAAGATCAACAAAGTGCCGTTTGAGCAAATCAGCACCGATCTGCGCACCACCCTGGCCACCTTGAACGGCACCCTGGCCAGCACCGAGCAGTTGGTGAAAAAGCTCAACACCGACACCGCCCCCGAGATCACCGCGGCCATCCAAGAGCTGCGCACCACCCTGGCCACCGCCAACGCCACGCTGGGCTCGGCGGGCCGCACCCTGTCCGACGACGCGCCCCTGCAACAAGACCTGCGCCAGACCCTGCGCGAGGTCAACCGTGCCGCCGCCTCCATCAAGGTGCTGACCGACTACCTGGAGCAGCACCCCGAGTCGTTGCTGCGCGGCAAATCCGAGGAGAAGAAATGAAGTTGACCTATCCGATCACCGCCCTGGCCGCTTTAGCCATCCTGGCCGTCCTGGCGGGCTGTGCCGCCACGCCCGCCGTGCGCTACTACAGCCTGGCCCCGGCCGTACAAGCCGCACCGGCCAGCACGCTGCAGGTCGAAATTCCCCCTATCGCCCTGCCCGAACGCCTGGTGCGCCCACAGCTGGTGGTGCGCAGCGCCAGCGCGCCGGTGGAGATTCTGGACCTGCACCGCTGGGCCGCGCCGTTCGACAGCGAGCTGCACGACGCACTGGCCAGTACCATCACCCAGCAGCTGGGTGCCATCGACGTGACCACCGGTGGCCGTCTGGCCAGCCAGCCGGTCTACCGCATCGCCGTGCAGCTGCGCCAGTGGGATGCCGCCGTGGACAGCCAAGTGCAAGCCAGTTTCAGCTGGACCATCCGCCGCCTGGACAGCAACGGCGTGGCCAGCCGCAACCTGGCTTGCCAATGGAGCCAGGCCGAGCCGGTGGGCTCCGGCATTGCCGCCCTGGCCCAAGGAGCACAGCGGCTGACCAGCCGCGCAGCGCAGAGCATGGCGGCATCGGTCAAGGCCCTGGATGCAGATCCTGCCGCCACCTGCCCAGGTTAGCGAACGCTATCTTTTAAATAGCTACCTGCGCAGGTATTGCATGCACTATCGGCCAATTTCTTCATAAGAAAACTACACCGCACCATCGGGAAGCGAGCCCGCCAGGGCGAGCGTCAGGTGCTTTAAAAATGCCTGGGCCGCCTGCGGCAGGCTGTGCCCCACGGCGGTTTGTACCTCCACATTGCGCAAATCCAAACTGCGGTCGCGGATGCGCACGCTCGCCAACTCCTGGCGGGCCACTTGGTAGCGGACCGATATCTCCGCCGAGATCGTGACGCTGTCGGGGTGGTGCCGCAAAATGCCCTCCAGGCTGCTGAAATAGCTGCTGGTCACCACCGGCTCCACGCGCAAACCCTGCAGACTGCAAGCCAAGTCAAACAGCTGGCGCACCGTGGTGTTGGGCTCTGGCAGCACCAAGGGATAGGCCAGCATCTGCGAAAGACTGATGCTTTTGAACTGCGCCAGCGGGTGGTCAAAACGCATGGCCGCCCGCACCGGTGAAGCTTGCCGGTGTTCCACCCGGATGCCGCTTTCTGTCTGGCGGCTCATGGTGATGCCAATGTCTGCATCGCCCATCAGGATGCGACGGGTGCACTCACCCGGCGGATGCACACCCAGATGGAACTGGATGCCCGGGTGCTGCAGCAGAAATTCGCTGATCACCTTGGGGACGAATTCCACGGCAACGCCCTCGATGCTCACCAGCCGGACGCGCCCGCGCTGCATGCCCTGCAAAGCCTGTATGTCATGGACCACACGCTCAGAGTCATGGGCCAGCTTAATCGCATGCACGGCCAGCACCTCGCCCGCAGCGCTGGGCACCATGCCGCGCGGATGGCGGTCAAACAAAGGGATGCCAAACAATTCCTCCAGATGGGTGATCTGGCGGCTGATGGCCGAACCCGCCACGCTCAGGCGCTGCGAGGCCTCGGCAATCGAGCCTGTGCGCACGACCTCCAGGAAATAACGCAGCGCCGTTTCTTGCAGTTGCTTGGCGATCAGAGGGGGGTGGTTCATGCGCGTTTGTCCATTGCCGTTTTGGCAACGCAATCATACGCATTCTGTAAGGATTGGAATGCACCATCGGTCTGCTTCTTGCACAAGAATGTGCCTACCCACCCACGCCACCAAGAAAGACTTTGAAATGAAGCAGTTAATCTCCACCATGGTGCACCACACATGCCTGGCCCTCGCCATTGGTGCTGGCAGCACGGCTGCCTATGCAGGCAAAGCCAATGACACACTGGTTTACGCATCCGACAACGAGGTGGAAAACGTAAGCCCGTACCACAACAATATGCGCGAGGGTGTGGTCTTGGCCAATATGGCGTGGGACACGCTGATCTACCGCGACCCCGCCACCGGCGAGTTCAAACCCCAGCTGGCCACGTCGTGGAAATGGGAGTCGCCCACCGCGATTTTGCTCACGCTGCGCCAGGGCGTGACGTTCCATAACGGCGACAAATTCAGCGCCGACGATGTGGCCTACACCTTCAATGTGGTGACTGCACCAGAAGCCAAAATCGCCACCCGCCAAAACACCGGCTGGATCAAGAGCGTAGACAAGCTGGGCGACTACCAGGTGCGCATCAACCTGAAGGCGCCATTCCCCGCTGCACTGGACTACCTGGCAGGCCCCACACCGATTTACCCCGCTGCTTACATGAAGAAGGTGGGCCTGGAAGGCTATAGCAAAGCGCCCATTGGCACCGGCCCGTACAAAATTTCCGCAGTCATACCCGGCCAGGGCGTGACCATGGTGAAGAACCCCGCCTACTTCAAGGAAAGCCCGGTCGGCCAGCCCAAGATTGGCACGATCAAATTTGTGGTGATACGCGACCCCGAAGCACGGGCAGCGCAGCTGATGACCGGCGCTGTGGACTGGATCTGGCGCGTGCCGTCCGACCAGGCCGAGTCGCTCAAGTCCATGCCCAACACAACGGTGCTGAGCGGCGAAACCATGCGCGTTGGGTTTTTGACCATGAATGCCAACGGCACCACGCCCGAGGCCCTGCCATTCAAAGATGTGCGTGTGCGCCAGGCGGTCAACATGGCCGTCAACCGCAAAGGCCTGGCCGACAGCCTGGTGCGTGGTGGTAGCCAACCTGTATTTGCGCCCTGCTTCCGTACCCAGTTTGGCTGCGATACCGAAAAGGTGGTGAAGTACCCCTACGACCCGGCCAAAGCCAAGACCTTGCTGGCCGAAGCAGGCTACCCCAACGGATTCGATACCGATCTGTGGGCCTACCGCGAGCGTGAATATGCGGAGTCCATGGTTGGCGACCTGCGCAAGATCGGCATCCGTGCCCGCCTGCACTTTGTGCAATACCCGGTGCTGCGCACCGAGGTGTATTCGGGCCGCGCGCCGCTGACATTCCAGTCCTGGGGCTCGTTCTCCATCAATGACGCGTCGGCCTTTGTCGGCAACTACTTTGAAGGTGGCCCGGACGACACCAGCAAAGACCCGCAAGTCATTGCCCTGCTGCAAACCGCCGACGCCTCCATGGACAAGGTCGAGCGCAAGAAAAAATATGCGCAAGCCCTGCAGCGCATCAGCGAGCAGGCCTATATGGCACCCATGTTCTCCTACTCGACCAACTATGTGTTCACGCAGGACCTGAAGTTCACCGCCCAGGTGGACGAGCTGCCCCGCTTCGCCCAGGCCAGCTGGAAGTAAGCAGTACGCAGGCCAGCCTTCACCAGGGCTGGCCTGGCCTTGTGCCTCCGTTCCCACTTAGAGGGCATACCCATGCTGCACTATATTTTTCGCCGCCTGCTGGTGGCCTTGAGCGTCATGTTGACGGTCGCGGTCGTCAGCTTCATGCTGCTCCATCTGTCAGGCGACTTGGCGACTGCCATCGCCGGGCCGGAGGCCAACTCTGCGGCCATTGAGGAAGTCCGCATCCAGTACGGGCTGAACCGCCCCATCACCCTGCAGTTTATGGACTGGTTGTGGTCGGCGGCGCACCTGGATTTCGGGCGCTCATTTTTCTTCCAGAACACCGTGATGGAACTCATTGGCGAGCGCCTGCCCATCACCCTGAAGCTGGGCGGCATCGCCTTGCTGCTGGCCGTGTCTGTGGCCATACCGTTGGGCGTGCTGGCCGCCGTGTACCGCGACACCTGGATCGACCGGCTGGCGCTGATGGTGGCGGTGGTGGGCCAGGCCATGCCCAACTTCTGGTTTGCGCTAACGCTGATTCTGGTGTTTGCCGTGGGCCTGCACTGGCTGCCCGTCGCTGGCAACACCACCTGGCAACACTTTGTGCTACCCGCCGTTGCGCTGGGCTACTACGCCATGCCGTCGCTGATGCGCCTGACGCGTGCCGGCATGCTGGACGTGCTGGGCGCGGACTACATCCGCACCGCACGCGCCAAGGGCCTGAGCCCGGCCCGCGTGATCTTCAAACACGCGCTACGCAACGCCATCATCCCGGTGGTGGCCCTGGCAGCGGTTGAGCTGGGCTTCATGCTGGGTGGCTCGGTGGTCATCGAGTCGGTGTACTCCATGCAAGGCCTGGGACAACTGGCCTGGGACTCCATTTCGCGCAACGACTACCCCGTGGTCCAGGCGGTGGTGCTGATCATTGCCGTGTTCTATATCGGCCTGACGTTTCTGGCCGACGTGTTTAACGCCGCACTCGACCCCCGCATGCGCACACGCTAGGACACACCATGGCTTCTTTATCCATTGCAACTTCTCCTACGCTGGCCTTGCCACCGGTTCCCGCCTGGCGGCGCAGCCTGCTACGCATACTCGGCCACCGGGGCCTGACGCTGGGCAGCATTCTGCTCGGCGTGGCGGTGATTGCCGCCGTATTTGCACCCTGGCTCAGCCCGCACGACCCCTACGCCCAAGACCTCAGCCAGCGATTAATCCCGCCGTTCTGGAACGCCAAGGGCAGCTGGGAGCATGTGCTCGGCACCGACAAGCTGGGCCGCGACTACCTCAGCCGCCTGCTGTTCGGTGCGCGGGTATCGCTCACCATCGGCGCGGTCACCGCCTTGGTGTCCGGGCTGATCGGCACCACCATGGGCGTGCTGGCGGGTTACTTTGGTGGCCGTGTGGACGCCGTGGTGAGCTACATCATCACCACCCGCCTGGCCATGCCGGTGGTGCTGGTGGCGCTGGCCACTGCGTCGCTGGTGGGTGGCTCGCTGCAGGTGGTGATCGTGCTGCTGGGGCTGCTGCTGTGGGACCGCTTTGCCATCGTCACCCGCTCTGCCACGCAGCAGCTGCGCGATGCCGAATTCATCGCCGCCGCCAAGTCCCTGGGTGCATCCACACCCTACATCTTGCTGCGCGAGCTGCTGCCCAATCTGATGGGGCCGCTCACCGTAGTGGCCACGCTGGAGATGGCGCATGCGATTTTGCTGGAGTCCACCCTGTCGTTTCTGGGCCTGGGCGTACAGCCCCCGACGCCTTCCTGGGGCCTGATGGTGGCCGAGGGCAAGGCCTATATGTTCTTCCAGCCCTGGGTGATTCTGGTGCCTGGCGTGGTGCTGGCACTGCTGGTGCTGGCCATCAACCTGGTGGGCGACGGCCTGCGTGACCTCACCGCGCCCGATGGCCGCAACTGAAGAGAGCCAGCATGGAAACTTTATTAGACGTTAAAAACCTGCGCGTAGACCTGCCCACGCCCAACGGCATGCTGCATGCCGTGCGTGGCATCGACCTGCAGGTACAGCGCGGTGAAATGCTGTGCCTGGTGGGCGAGTCCGGCTGCGGCAAGTCCATGACATCGCTGGCGCTGATGGGCCTGCTGCCCCGCAAGGCCATTCGCAGCGCCGACCACATCCGCTTTGACGGCATCGACCTGCAAACCCTGCCCGAGCGCAAGGTGGCCGCATTACGTGGTGCGCGCATGTCCATGGTCTTCCAGGAGCCGATGACTGCGCTCAACCCCTCTTACACGCTGGGCGACCAGCTGTGCGAGGCTCTGCGAGCGCACCGCAAGGTCAGCATGGCCCAGGCCCGCGAGCGCGCGGTCTACCTGCTGGAGCGCGCTGGTGTGCCGCAGGCAGCAGACCGCTTGCGGCAGTACCCGCACCAGCTGTCGGGCGGTCTGCGCCAACGCGTGGTGATTGCCATGGCCCTGATGTGCGAGCCCGACCTGATCATTGCGGACGAACCCACTACCGCGCTGGACGTAACCATCCAGGCGCAAATCCTGCGCCTGATACGCGAGCTGCAAAAAGAATTTGGCACGGCCGTGGTGTTCATCACCCACGACCTGGGCGTGGTGGCGCGCATTGCCGACCGCGTCGCCGTGATGTACGCCGGTGAAGTGGTAGAGACCGCGCCCGTGGCCGAGATGTTTGCCCGCCCCAGCCACCCCTACACCCGTGGCCTGCTGAACTGCATCCCCGTGCGCGGCAAAACCCTGCCCGGCAGCCACCTGCAAGCCATTCCTGGCGTGGTACCCAGCCTGGTGGGCGAGGTGCAAGGCTGTGCCTTTGCCAACCGCTGCCCGCAGGTGCAAGCGGCCTGCAGCAGCAGCGTGCCCTATGTTGCGCTCTCCGGCCAACACGCCGTGCGCTGTGTAGCGCTTGCTTCTAACCCTATCCTGGCGGAGGCCGCATGATGCGCAAAACACCCGCACCGCCTGTGGCTGGCAGCGAAGACATTGCGCTGGAGCTATGCGCACTGAACCGCGTGTTCAAACTCAAGCGCGGCCTGTTCAGCAAGCCGGGCGAAATCAAGGCCGTCAACAACGTCTCGCTGCGCATCCGCAAGGGTGAAACGCTGGGCTTGGTAGGCGAGTCCGGCTGCGGCAAAAGCACCCTGGCCAAGATGCTACTGGGCCTGATGGAGCCCAGCTCGGGCAATGTGCTGATCAACGGCCGCGAAATCGACCCCAGCCAGCGCCGCGCCCTGGCCCGCCATATCCAGCCTATCTTCCAAGACCCGTATTCATCGCTGAACCCGCGCCGCACGGTGGCCGACATCGTGCGCGTGCCCCTGGCCTTGCACCAGGTGGGCACGGCACAGGAGCAACAACGCAAGGTGCGCGACATGCTGGACCTGGTGGGCATGCCCGAGCGCACGCACAAGCAGTACCCCAACCAGCTCTCCGGCGGCCAGCGCCAGCGGGTGGCGATTGCGCGGGCGCTGGTGCTGCGCCCCGACATATTGGTGTGCGACGAACCCACCTCGGCGCTGGACGTATCGGTGCAGGCGCAAATTTTGAACCTGCTGCTGGACCTGAAGGCCGAGTTTGGCTTGACCTACTTCTTCATCAGCCACGACCTGGGCGTGGTGGAGCACCTGGTAGACCGCGTGGCCGTGATGCACAAAGGCGCCATCGTGGAGCTGGGCAGCCGCGAGCAGATCTTCAGCCAGCCCGAACACCCCTACACCCGCATGCTGCTGGCATCAGCACTGACGCCGGAGCCCGGCCTGGGCATCCCGGACATCGCCCGCGAAGCCATCGCATAAGAACGTCTTGTCCTTACTTCCACAGAAAGATTTCCCATGAGTCGCACCCAAGCCTTGGCGCAAACGCTCGCCTACTTTGACGACGGCCGCTTCCAGCAAACGCTGGACCGCCGCGTTGCCTACAAGACCGAAAGCCAGGACGCCGCCAGTGGCCCCATCCTGCACGCCTATCTGCGTGAAGAGATCACCCCCCAGCTGGAAAGCATG
>NZ_JBDTEM010000226.1:0-5094 GCF_039922535.1 Rhodoferax sp.
TTGCAGTCCGGTGATCAGCGCTGAAATGTATGCAATGACTGCCACACCGGCCGCCACACCAATGATGATGAGCAGGGTCTGCATGCGCCCTTCGCGTAAAAAACGCAGCGCAACGCGAACTTCAAAACCAAGCCAGGAGGACATGCGATAAAACGGGGTAAGCCGGGGTTAGCGCCCCATGGCGTTGGTCAGCGCAGAGCCCGCATCGGCTTTGTCAGACTTCATGGCCGCCAGCTTGCCCGCTTGCCAGCCAACAAGCTGCGTACGAATGCGGCTACCAGGTTCAACCTTGCTGTCCAGCACCACCAGATCGCCGGCACTCAGGCCCTGCAGCACCTCGGCAGCATCAAGCGTGCGCAGACCAAGGCGTACCACCTGCTGCTGGGCTTTTCCGTCGCGTGCGACCAGAACGGTCGCCGACGTTTCCGATGTCTGGGAGCGCAACGCACTCAACGGGAGTGTCAGAGCCTGCTCGCGCCGCCCGGTCTCGAGCTCGACCGACAAGGTCATGTCTTCCCGCAAAAAGGGAGGAGGTTGTTGGTCAAGTGCGAACTTGAGCTCAATCGCCCCGCGCTGGGCATCGACAGCCGGGGCAATCGACAGTACCCGTGCGCCAAAGCGCTGGCCGGGAAATGCGTCTGCCACCACGCTCGCTTGCTGGCCAGGTTTGAGCTGGTCCAGAAAACGCTCGTCCACCTGAGCAATCAATTGGGTCGGACCGGCCAGCGCCAGACTCAAGAGTGCGCGGCCTGGCTGCACGATCTGCCCCGGCTCCACCTGACGCACGAGTACGCGCGCGTCAGACGGCGCTGAAACAGCCGTTTGCACCAGCCGTGCCTGGGCAGCCTGCGTTGCTGCCCGCGCCAGCGCGAGCTGCGCTTGCGCCTGCACCAGATCGGTCCCGCCATCACCATTGGCCTGGGCTTGTGCCCCCGCACTCGTCTGCTGCGCACGCGCCACGTCAAATGCCCGCTGCGCATCATCAAGCCGTGACGCGCTGACAAAACCCTGCGCGACCAGTTGCCTGGTTCGCAGCAACTCGGCTTGTGCGGCTTTCAGCGTGGAGTCTGCCTGGGCAACGCCAGCCAGTGCGGAACTACGGCCGCTGCTGCGCAAGCCTGCGATACGCGCTACGGCTTGCTGCTCGGTCGCCGCAGCCTGCGCCACAGCCGCGCGCAGTTCGTCTGATTCCAGCTGAACCAGTAACTGGCCCTTGCGCACCTGCGCGCCCTCGGACACGAGCACTTGGGCGACGCGGCCCGTGACGGTGCTGCCTATATCCACGCGCGACAAGGTGGCGACCCGCGCAGAAAACTGGAGGGTTCGCACCAGGGGCGCCTGCCTGATTTCCAGCACATCCACGCGCGGGGCTCGCAGCAGCACCCAGCCCGTGACCGCCAAGGCAACCGCAGCAATACCGCCCGCCAGCCATGGCCAGTAGCGCTTCATGGGAGCACTGCGCGGCGGGTGATCAGGCATTTTCAGGTACCGGGTGCAAAAAGTCCGCTTTCGGTGCTGGGCGGCGCAACGCCCAAATGCCGGTATGCCGCCAACGTGGCAATGCGCCCACGCGGCGTGCGCTGCAAATAGCCTTGCTGGATCAGGTACGGCTCGATCACATCTTCAATCGTGTCGCGCTCTTCACCGATGCTGGCGGCGATGTTGTCAAGGCCGACCGGACCGCCGTCAAAGCGGTGGATGACGGCCTCTAACAATTTGCGGTCCATCACGTCAAAGCCCTGCGGGTCCACGTCGAGCATCGCCAGCGCAAGATTGGCGATCGGCAGGGTAATGTGCCCGCTGCCCTTGACGTCCGCGTAGTCGCGCACGCGGCGCAACAGCCGATTGGCGATGCGCGGCGTACCGCGGGATCGGCGGGCGATCTCGAAGCCGCCTTCGGCATCCATCGGCGCGTTCAACAGCCCGGCGCTACGCTTGACGATGCGGGCCAGTTCCTCCGGCGTGTAGAACTCCAGCCGTGCCACGATGCCGAAGCGATCCCGCAGCGGATTCGTCAGCATGCCGGCACGGGTGGTGGCCCCGACCAGGGTGAAGGGCTGCAAATCGAGCTTGATGCTGCGGGCGGCCGGGCCTTCGCCGATCATGATGTCGATCTGGTAGTCCTCCAGCGCGGGGTACAGAATTTCTTCCACCACCGGGCTGAGGCGGTGGATTTCATCAATAAAGAGGACGTCGTTTTTTTCCAGATTGGTCAGCAGCGCGGCCAGGTCTTTGGGCTTTTCCAGCACCGGGCCACTGGTCTGGCGCAGGTTCACGCCCAGCTCGTGGGCAATGATGTGGCTCAGCGTGGTTTTTCCCAAACCGGGCGGGCCGAACAGCAGCACGTGGTCCAGCGCCTCGCCGCGCTTGGTGGCCGCGCCGATGAAGATCTCCAGCTGTTCCCGCGCTTTGGTTTGGCCCACGTAGTCGTCAAACAGCTTAGGGCGCAGGGCGCGTTCAATCGCCTCTTCTTGCGGCGAAGTGGGGGCAGCGGACACCATGCGCTTAGGCGGCGGCGCAGCAAAATCATCAGTCTGGATGGACACGGGCAGGCAATGCAAAAAAGGATGGGGCACTATAGCGCCTGGGGATGCTGGGCACCGGAAAACGCCCCACACTTATAGCTATAGTCAATGCCACTACTTTTGCCCTCGCCAGGACTGCCCATGACGCACCGCACGCACACTGTTTCCACCCGATGGGCACTCGCCCTGCTGCTCTGCGCGGGGGGGATGGCAGCAGCCCATGCCGATGAGGCCTTCGTCGAAAAGCCCAAGGCCCTGGGCAAAATCGCCCTGCCCGCCAAACCCGAGCCGCAAGACTCTGGCAGCAAGGAAAGCATGGCGCAGCAGGTGCGCGATGCCATCGACAAGGTCAACGCCAGTGAGGGTAAAAAAACCAAGAAAACCAAGGGCAAAGGCAAGGCGACGGAAACACCGGCCGTCACCATCACCATCGAGGCCGAGCCCAAGAAAGCCGGTGCCCGGGGTGCTCCGGCCCAGCCACCCGACATCGCCGCCGCCTACGCCAGAGCGCATAGGCTGGCCAACCCGGTCGACAGCAAGGCGGCCACCCGCGCCGCAGCCATGGCGGCCACGGCTGCTGCAACGGCTAAAGGCCCTACCGCCATGGCCCGGGGCGGCGACGTGCGCTGGGGTTACGAGGGCAACACCGGTCCGCAGACCTGGGACAAGCTCAGCCCCGACTTCCATCTGTGCGCCCAAGGCACGCGCCAGTCGCCCATCGCCATCGACGAAACCAACACCTTGCAAGGCCCGGCCGAGCCGCTGCAAATCCACTACCAGCCCAGCAGCGCCATGGTGCTGAACAACGGGCGCACCATCCAGGTCGATGTGGCGGGCGACAACACCTTGACGGTGCGCGGCTCCACCTTCAAGCTGTACCAGATCGTGTTCCACCACCCCAGCGAAGAGCGGGTCAACGGACGGGCGTATGCCATGGTGGCGCACCTGATGCACCTCGGCGTGGACGGCCAGGTGGCGGTCATCGCAGTGCTGCTCGACCCCGGCCAGGCCAATGCCCTGATCAACAAGGTCTGGACTTATATGCCACTGGACACCAGCGACCGGGTGCGCATGCCCGCCGGCCTGCTGGACCTGAACGAGCTGCTGCCGCAAGACATGCGCTACTACCAGTTCATGGGCTCGCTGACCACGCCGCCCTGCGCCGAAAACGTGCTGTGGATGGTATTGAAGCAGCCGGTGCAGATCAGCCCCGAGCAGTTGCGCCTGTTCAGCCAGCTGTATCCGGCCAATGCCCGCCCGGTGCAGCCCTTGAATGGCCGCGTCGTGCGGGATGCGCAATAGGCTTGGTAGTTACATGCCTTTTAGGCCGCTAGCGCTTATGACACCTGCGGCAGCAGCTATCAAAACAGGGATTACTTACCTAGCGCCTTCAGCGCCAGCTTGATGCCTTCGCTCACGCCCACCGTGGCGGGCAGGGCCTTCAGGGCCAGGGCGGCTTCCTTGTCGCTGTAGCCCAGGGCCACCAGCGCCTGCAGGATGTCCACCTGGGCATCGCTGGTGGCACCCGTGCGGATGCCGATGTCAGAACCCAGCTTGCCTTTGAGCTCCAGCAACAGGCGTTCGGCGGTTTTGGGGCCGATGCCGGGCACCTTCTTGAGCCGCCCCACCTCTTGCAGGGTGATGGCCTGCGCCAGGTCGTCCACGCCCATGCCCGACAGCACGCTCAGGGCGGTGCGCGGCCCCACACCGCTGATCTTGATGAGCTGGCGAAAGGCTTCGCGCTCGCCCGGCGTGGCAAAACCGTACAGAATTTGCGCGTCCTCGCGCACCACAAAGTGGGTCAGCAGCGTGACCTGCTCGCCCAGCCCCGGCAGGTTGTAGAAGGTGCTCATGGGCACGTCCACGTCATAGCCCACGCCGTGGCAGTCGATCAGCACCTGGGGCGGGTTTTTGGCGGCCAGCAGGCCTTGGAGTCGTCCGATCATGGGAGTCCTGGAGAGAAAACACCATTGTCCTTGACGCCGTCCCCGGCCATTGACCCTGGTTGGCAAAGAATTTCAATGCGCGATGAGCGCCCATTTTGTTACACACCTTGCATCCTGCACGGAAATGTAAGCAACTTGCGCCCCTACCATGGGTTTCTTTCATGAAGGGAACTCCCATGGCTCTACAAACCCCGTTTTTTGGCAAGCGTGAACCCGAAACCTTTGGCGTACGCACCAACTTGGCCCAGGCACAGACCCTAGCGCAGCGGCCGCAGCCCCAGGCAACCCCGTCGGCCACCGACACCGTGGACATTCCCGTAGAGAGCGTGGCCGCCCAGCCCCCGGCCCCGACCACCGGCAGCACCCTGACCGTGGGCCCCAACATCAAGCTCAAGGGCGTGGAGATCACCGACTGCGACACCTTGGTGGTCGAAGGCACGGTCGAAGCGACGATGGATTCGCGCCTGATGCAGATCACCGCCGCCGGGGCCTTCAAGGGCTCGGCCGAGATCGACATTGCCGAAATCCACGGGGCTTTTGACGGCGATCTGACGGTGCGCGACAAACTGGTGATCTACGCCACCGGCCGCGTCACCGGCAAGGTGCGCTACGGCAAGCTGGTG
>NZ_JBDTEM010000227.1:0-8091 GCF_039922535.1 Rhodoferax sp.
ATGTGGGGATCGTTCATGGGGTTTGACTACATAGGATGCTATATTAATATGAATAGGAGCCTATGTTAATAGGCAAGCTTATCGCTTCTCCACTTCTTCACCTCCGCACTATGCCATCTACGCCCCCCAGCGCCGCCATCCCGACACCACACCCGGCCAAGTTCAGCCGCTACCAGACCTTTGTGGCCGGGCTGTTGGCGTTTTTGCAGTTTGCCGTGATTCTGGACTTCATGATCATGTCGCCGCTGGGCGCGCTGATCATGCCCGCGCTGCAGATCACGCCGCGCCAGTTTGGCCTGGTCGTGTCGGCCTACGCATTCAGCGCGGGCCTGTCGGGCCTGCTCACCGCAGGTTTTGCCGACCGGTTTGACCGCAAGAAGCTGCTGCTGTTTTTCTACACCGGCTTCGTGCTAGCTACGCTGTGGTGCGGGCTGGCCCCCACCTACGAGATGCTGCTGGCGGCCCGGGTGGTTACCGGCATTTTTGGCGGGGTGATTGGTTCGGTGGTGCTGGCCATCGCCACGGACCTGTTTGCGCCGCAGCTGCGCGGGCGGGTGATGGGGGTGATCCAGACCGCTTTTGCCGCCAGCCAGGTGCTGGGCCTGCCCATGGGCCTGTACCTGTCGAACCGCTGGAGCTGGCACGCCCCGTTTATCGCCATGGCCATCTTTGGGGCCGTGGGCGGGTTGGTGATTGCCTGGCGCATGCAGCCGGTGGCCGATCACCTGCGGGTGCCGCAGGAGAAAAGCGCCTTCATGCACCTGCTGCATACCGTGAGCGAGCCGCGCTACCTCACGGCTTTTGCCACCACCGCCTTGCTGACCACCGGTGGCTTCATGCTGATGCCTTTCAGCAGCGCTTTCACGGTGCACAACCTGGGCATTTCGCTGGAGCATCTGCCGACCATCTACCTCATCACCGGCCTGTGCACCATCTTTGTCGGCCCGCTGGTGGGCAAGGCGGCGGACGCTTTTGGCAAGCTGCGGGTCTTCATGGCGGGCAGCGCGCTGACCATCGTCATGGTGCTGGTTTATACGCATCTGGACACCGTGCCTTTGGCCACCGTGGTGGTGGTCAATGTGGTGATGTTCATCGGCATCTTCTCCCGCATGATCCCGTTCCAGGCGCTGGTCACCTCGGTGCCCAACCCCACGCAACGCGGCTCGTTCAACGCCATCAGCGCCGCCATCCAGCAGCTTTCGGGCGGTATGGCTTCGCTGGTGGCGGGCCACATCGTGTCGCTGGGTGCCGACGGCAAGCTGCAGCACTTCCCGGTGATTGGCTACGTGGTGGCCACGTCCACGGTGGTGGCGGCGGTGATGGCCTGGCGGGTGAACCGGGGTGTGCGAATGCGCTCGGCGGCGGCACTGGCCCAGCCTGCGCTGGTGTAGGGGCGGGCCGCCCTACAACTTGTCTATGCTATGGATGGGATAGCCGCTCGCACAGGTGCAGTATGCGCAAGCCATTTAGGCCTCTAGCGCTTATAGAACCTGCGCTGCGAGCTATTTTTTTAATAGCATCCAGCGGTTTGGCAGCCGCTGGAGCCCGCATTCAACGCAGACGAATCACCGTCTTGCCCGCCGCATGGCCGGTCTTGTTGCGCTCAATCGCTGCGGCAGCCTGGTCCAGCGTGGCCACTTCGGCCAGCGCCACCTGCAAGTCACCGGCCGCTACCTGTGCAGCGATGTCGGCCAACTGCCGGGCATCGGCACGCATGGCAAACCAGGCACCTTGCTTGCCAGGTGGCACCAGGCCGGCGATCTCGGGCGCCGCCGTGCTGATGATCCGGCCCTTGTCTGACAGCAGCTCCCAGGAGCGGGCCAGCGTTGCGCCACCGACCAAGTCCAGTACCAGGTCGATGTTGCCAGTGGCGTCATAGAACGGCGTGGTCTGGTAGTCGATGACTTCATCTACGCCCAGGCGGCGCAGATAGTCGGCGTTCACACCACGCGCGGTCGCCACCACGCGGGCTCCGGCACGCCGCGCAAACTGCACGGCAAAGCTGCCAACGCCACCGGCTGCGCCATGCACCAGCACGGTTTCACCGGCCTGCAATTTGCCGGCTTCCATCAATGCCTGCCAGGCCGTCAGCGCCGCCACCGGAATGGCAGCAGCCGTAACGTCGTCGAGGCCCTCGGGAATGGTCGCCAGCTTGTCTGCCGCCAGCACGATCTGGTCGGCATAAGCCCCCAGACCGCCGAGCGCGGCCATCACCCGTTGGCCTGGCGAAAAGCCCTGCACGCCAGGGCCGACGCTGAGCACAACGCCGGCCAGCTCCAGGCCCAAGGTGGCCGGCAGCGGCAGTTGAAACACATCGCGCACCAGGCCGTCGCGGATCTTCCAGTCCAGGCCGTTAACGCCGGCGGCATGCACCTGCACCAGCACCTCGCCGGCTGCGGGTAGCGGCGCGGCCACAGCATCCTGCTGCAGCACGTCGGCGCCGCCGTAGGCGTGGATGCGCAGTGCAACATTGCTCTCGGGCAGAGTCGGGTAGTCGGCATAACCTTCGGCTACCGGCGCATAAAACAGCGCTGGCTTCGGCGCGTTCAGCGCGGCACCGCGCAAAAAACGCAGCGGCAAATCGGGGTTCGCCAGAAAGGCGCTGCCAAACACAGCGGCATCGGCTTGGCCCAGGGCGATGCGCTGCGCGGCGCTGTCGCGGGTCAGGCCGCCGCCCAGCAGATACGCGCCGGAGAACAGTGGCCGCAACAGGGCGTGGTAGTCAAACGCTGACTTGGAGCCGGCCACATGCAGATAGGCCAGTTGCAACGCTGCCAGCTGCTCTACCAGGTAGGCGTAGGTTTGCACCGGATCGGCGTCGTGGATGTCGTTAAAGCCCATCTCTGGCGAGATCTTGATGCCGACGCGGTCGCTGCCCGCCTCCTGAACCATAGCGGCCAGCACCTCCAGAATGAAGCGTGCGCGGTTCGGCAGCGAGCCGCCGTAGCCATCGCTCCGCTGGTTGGTGTTGGACGATAAAAACTGCTCGGGCAGATAGCCCGATGCGGCATGCAGCTCGACGCCGTCAAAGCCGGCCTCCAGCGCACGGCGCGTGGCCAGCCCGAAGTCGCGCACCGTGGCCACCACCTCGTCTGTCGCCAAAGCCCGCGGCGTGACGAAGTCCTGCAGGCCGCTGGCGGTGTAAGACTGGCCCGCCGGTTTGATGGCCGACGGTGCCACCGGCAGCGCCTGGCCAGGCAGCATGGACGGATGCGAGATGCGCCCGGTGTGCATCAGCTGCAAAAACACCCGGCCGCCGCGGGCGTGCACCGCGTCGGTCACTAGCTTCCAGGCGGCCACCTGGGCGTCGCTGTGGATGCCCGGCGTGCTGACATAGCCCTTGCCCATCGCCGATGGGAAGGTTCCCTCGGTGAGGATCAGGCCGGCACTGGCGCGCTGGGCGTAATACGTGGCGGCCAACGGTGACGGTACGCCGGTGGTGTCGTCGGCGCGCGAACGCGTCATCGGTGCCATTACCAGACGATTGCGCAAGGTGGTGCGGCCGATGCGTGTGGGTGTGAACAGGGATTTCATGGTGGATATCTCGTAAAAGTTGAAGGAGTAGTGATAGTCCACTGTTTCCCCTGTGAGATAAATAGCCTAATATGAAATCACTGATCCACTCATGGAGCAATCAACATGGAATTCTTGAGCAGCATGGAGTTGTTTGTCGAGGTGGCCAAAGCCAAGGGCTTTCGGCGCGCCGCTGAGACATTGGGCATGCCCAACTCCACCCTGTCGCGCCGCATTGCCGAGCTGGAAAAACGGGTTGGCGTGCGCCTGCTGCACCGCTCTACCCGCCGGGTCGAGCTGACCGAAGCCGGTCAGGCCTATTTCCGCCGCTGCGAGGGCATCGTGGCCGAAGCGCGCGTCGCCCACGAGTCGCTGCTGGAGCTGGCCGAGCGCCCCAGCGGCGTGGTGCGGGTGTCGATGCCGGTGGACCTGGCGATCTCTTACCTGGCGCCGGCCATCCAGGCGTTTGGCGAGCGTTACCCGCTGATCGACTTCGAGATGGACCTGACCTCCCGCCGCGTCGATCTGGTCAGCGACGGCTTTGACTGCGCCATCCGCATGGGTGCACCACCGCCCACACCGTCCACGCTGATCGCCCGTCCGATCGGCCTGCTGCCGCGCTACCTGTACGCGTCGCCCGGCTACCTGCAAACCGCGCCGCCGCTGCACCACCCGCACGACCTGGCGCAGCACCAATGCCTGGTGCAGGCCGCCGTGCGGCAGGCCAGCCAGTGGACGCTGAGTGCCGGCACCGAGACGATCTCCGTTCCGGTCACTGGGCGCTACACCGCCAACAACGTGGGCATGTGCCAGGCCATGGCCCGGCTCGGCATGGGTATCGCAGTGTCCGCCGGCCCCGACGCGGGTGACGACCTGAAGACCGGCCGCCTGCAACGCGTGCTACCCGGCTGGAGTGTGGCATCGATACCGGTCTATGCCATCCTCGAATCGCGGCTGATCCCGTCGCGGGTGCGGCTGTTCATAGACTGCATCAGCGCGCATCTGCGGGGGCATGCGTAGCTGGCGCAGCGGGCTGCTGGATTTATAAGGCTTTTAGTCCTGTGGCGCAAACACTACCTGCGGCGGAAGCTATCAAAAGTGCAGCAAATCCAGATCCATCTGCAGCGACTTGACAAGGCAAACTGCCGCACGCGCGGCATACACGCCAGCCGCTGCGTCCAAGTTCTGCGGCAATGTGCGATAGATGAATGCCTTGGCGTCTGGCCGCACAAGCTTTGCTCTGCGTTCGCGCTGAGGCCTTGCAGAGGCGACGATTAAACTGCCGCCTTCGGCCACAGGCAGATATGCAAGGACGGATATGAAAAACAGCGCAGCGGCTCCGGGCGAGTCGGCTTCCCAGTTGATCGACGCCAGAATCCAGTCGCTGGACGACTGGCGCGGCCAGACGCTGGCCCAGGTCCGCACCCTCATCCTGCAGGCGGATCCTGGCGTGGTCGAAGAGTGGAAGTGGCGCGTTCCGGTCTGGTCGCACGGCGGCATCCTGTGTACCGGCGAGGCCTACAAAAGCGCCGTCAAACTGACCTTCCCCAAGGGCGCTGCGCTGCCAGACCCGTCAGGCCTGTTCAACGCCAGCCTGGAAGGCAATACCCGGCGCGCGATCGACTTGCACGCGGGCGATACCATCGATGCAGAGGCTTTCACCACACTGCTGCGCGCCGCCATCGCACACAACTGTTCCTGATGCAGGCCCGCGCCTACACGCCAGTGAGACCCAGGTAGGCTTCGGCCCGGGCCCCATCGCGGGCCGAGCCCGCCAGGGGCGCAGCATCGCGGGCCAGCGCCTCGGCCAGGCGGCGGTAGGCTGCGGCGTAGGTGCGGAACTCTGCCGTCACCGCGCGGTCCTGCTCGCGCTTGCGTTGCAGCGCCAGGCCGATCTGCCGGTCCAGCAAGGCGCACTGCTGCTGCACGTAGCGCAAGCAGCGCAGGCGGCAGGCTTCGGACCAGGCGGCCAGTACCGACAAAATGGGCACCAGCGGCAGGGTCAGCATTCCACCGCTACCACCCTGTGGAGCAGGCGGCACCTGGCCGCGCAGCATGTGCGTGACGGCGGTGCCCCAAAGATCACGCTCCTCGGCCAGCAGCTGCCGGTGCGTGTGCAACTGCTGGCGGTAGCCGGGGTCTACCACCGCACCGTTTGCCACCAGCACGGCCATGTCCTCGCGTTCGCCGGGCGCGATGCACTCGGCTCCGATGTAGCCCGCACCGGTATGCCGGTGCAGCAGCACCTGGTGCTGCGTGGCATCGGTATGGAAAGGGTCGAGCGGCACGGTGCGGCACATGGCCGGTTTGTGGTGGTGGTGGATGTTGCACAGGCCCTCCGGTCCACGGGCCGGGCAGGCTCCGTTGGCCGGGTAGTCCAGGCCCTGGGTGACAAGGTCGAACGCCCCGGCGGCACCGGGCCGCACGCCCAGGGTGCCCACAAACAGGTTCTCGTGGTGGAACAGCTCGGGCACCGTCATCATGGGCGGCGAGTTGCAGCACTTGCCGCATGCGCTGCAGGCAAACGAGATGGTGGTGTTCACCACGGTCGACGCACCGAGTCCTGGAAATGGTCGAGGATGAAGCGCTTGACGGGCTCCGACCGGTACGACGCGACCAGGGTGTTGACCCAGGCCGCGCCACGGTCTGCACCGCGCACCACCAGCACGTCGGTCCAGGGGCTGCGGGCATCTTCCAGGCCGATAGAGTCGCGGCCCGGCTGCAGCCCGGCGCGTTCGGCGTGGGGCCGGTCGATCACGGCGGCATCCACCCGTTGCAGCGCAGCGGCCAACTGCTCCAGCGGCAGCGTTACCAACTTGAATCCGTAGCGGTTGCCCACCACGTCGCGCGGGGTGGAGGTCAACCCCGAGCCATCGCGCAGTTCAATCAGGCCGAAGTTGTGCAGCAGCACCAGGGCGCGCGATGCCGCCGCCCGTTCACGCGGAATGGCCAGCGTGCCGCCGTGTGGCAACTGCCGTGGGTGGGCCACACGCCGGGAATACAACGCGAAGGGCAGGGTGACGGTGGGCGTGGCGATGGCCAGTGCGCCGGGGTGGCGGGCGGCTTCGGCGTTAAAGGCCACGGCATCCTGAAAACACGCCGCGTCCAGCGTGCCCGCCAGCACCTCGGCGTTGAAACCCTGGCCCGCGTCGCGTGCGACCAGGCGCAGGTCCAGCCCGGCATCGGCGGCCATCCGCTGCACCACCGCCATGATCTCGGCGTGCGGGCCAGGCAGCACGCCGACCGACACGCTGCGTGGCTGCGCCCCCAGCTTCACAACGCTGGCACCCAAGCCCAGGGCCAGCAACGACCGGCGCTTCACAGCACCTCCCGCAGCACGGTGCGAAAGCCGATGTGCGCGGTGGCCAGGTCGGCCTCTTGCGATTCGCGGGCCGACGCGCGGTAGCGCACGCAAAAGTCTGGCGAACACAGGAACGAGCCGCCCTTGATCACCGTGGATTCGTTGGGTGTGTGGAACGGGGCGGCCACCGCCGCCGTGTCGCCGTTCATGTGGGGCTGGTGCGGGCCGGTGTAGCGGTCGCGCGTCCATTCCCACACGTTGCCAATCATGTCGTGCAGGCCAAACGGGCTGGCGGCAAAGCAGCCCACGGGCGCCAGGCCTGCGTAGCCGTCTTGCTTGGCGTTGAATGCGGGGAACATGCCCTGCCAGTAGTTGGCGGTGGGTTGGCCTGCGGCATCGAGCGGTGCGGTGTCGAGCGCGTCGCCGCTGCGCCCGGCCTTGCCCGCGTACTCCCACTCGATTTCGGTGGGCAGGTCGCGGCCTAGCCAATGGGCGTAGGCGAGGGCATCGGCCTTGGTGACGAAGGTCACGGGCAGGTGGTCCATGCCGGCAATCGAGCTGCCCGGCCCGCCGGGATGGCGCCAGTCGGCCCCTTTGACAAAGCTCCACCAGGCGTAGGGGCGGGCATCCATTTCGGCGGCGGTGGGCGTATGGAATACCACCGCACCGCCCTGGTGTTCGGCCTCGGTCACGTAGGCCGTGGCCTGTACAAACGAGGCAAACTGCGCCACCGTTACCTCGGTTTGGTCGATCCAGAACGGCGCGACCTGCACCGGTGCCGCCGCCGCAGGCCGCTCGTCGGGGTAGCCCTGGGTGCTGCCAAAAGTGAAGCTGCCGCCGGGCAGCGGCACCATGCCGGCCTTCGCATCTACCTGCCACTGCAGGGGCAGACCCCCGTAGGAGGCGCATTGCGATGGCGAGCCCAGCGCCGCCAGCGGTGGCCCCACCGGGGTGCGCGCTGCGCTGGCATAGAAGGCCAGGCCCGCGCCGACCAGCGCCAGCATGGCGGCGCCCCCGGCCAGTCCGGCGGAGCGCCGGGTCAAAAAACGCAGACGGTTCACGATGGTCTTGCTCGCTTGGTCTTCGTACTTAGTAATAGCCTGCGGGCCGCAGCGGTTCGACACCGCCCACCGACTTCAGATAGGCCTTCCAGTCGGCGACCAGGCCGCCGATGACGCTGGGGTTGCTGGCGGCCAGGTCGTTGTTTTCGCCCCGGTCTTTGGCCAGGTCGTACAGCTGCCAGTGGCCGTCGGCCGGGCCAATGGGGGGTTCGGTCC
>NZ_JBDTEM010000228.1:0-1919 GCF_039922535.1 Rhodoferax sp.
TGCGGCGGGCTACGGCGTGGGCATCTTGCTGCAGCTGCAGGCCATGCCTGCCGAAGCAGCGATTGCCGTCGCCCTGGTCGGCATCACGGCGGTCGCCTTTCTGATGGGGCTGGTGATTGTGCGGGTGCCCGGCGTGGCCTTCGGCATGCTGACCCTGGCGGTGGGCCAGATGTTCTACCTCACGGCCTCACGCTCCCGTGGGCTGACTGGCGGTGCCGATGGCATGAACATCGAATGGCCTGCCACGCTGTTTGGCCTGCCGATGTCGGAACTGCTGAAGTCCTCGCACATATTCCTGCTGTGCTGGACGGTGCTGGTCTTGGTGCTGCTGGCACTGGCCCTGCTGCTGCGCAGCCGCTTTGGCAGCATCACCGAGGCGGTGCGCGACAACGAGGAACGGGCCCGCTTCATCGGCATCCGTACCCTGGTGCCGCGGGCGGCGGTGTACGCCTTGTCGGCGCTGGTGACCGGCGTGGCCGGTTTGCTGTCGGCGCTGAACACCGGCTTTGTGTCGCCCGAAAACCTGCACTGGAGCCTGTCGGGAGTGGCGCTGATGATGGCGGTGGTGGGCGGCTACAAGGCGCTGTGGGGCCCGGCGCTGGGGGCCGTCATTTACTTTTTGGCCAAGGACATTCTGGGCGACTACGCCAACCACTGGATGGCCATCTTCGGCGTGGCACTGATCACCGTGATCGTGTTCTCGCCCACCGGCATCGCCGGGGCACTGGGCCGCCTGGTTCGAGGCAAAAAACCCACCCCCGTCCTGCGCACCGCGCCCGGGCACTGAAAGGACCCCACCATGAGCAACTATGTATTGAAAGCCCACGACGTGGCCATCCACTATGGCGGCGTGAAGGCGGTAGACGGTGTCTCGCTGACGCTGGAGCGCGGCCAGATCCGCGGCCTGATTGGCCCCAACGGTGCGGGCAAATCCACGGTAATCGATGCCATCACCGGACGCACCCGGCTGACCCGCGGCACGGTGCACCTGGCCGGGCAGGACGTCACGGCCCTGGGGGCCACCCAGCGCCGCATGCGCGGGCTATCGCGCAGCTTTCAGCGCACCAGCATCTTTGGCCAGATGGCGGTGCGCCAGCAGGTGGAACTGGCCTCGCACAAGATGGGCATGGCCGATTCGGCCGCCGATGCCGATGCCGTGCTGCAAGAGCTGGACCTGCTGCCCCTGGCCGATGCCACGGCCGATGACCTGGGTTACGGCCAGCAGCGCCGCCTGGACCTGGCGCTGGCCCTGGTGGGCCGTCCGCAGGTGCTGCTGCTGGACGAGCCGATGGCCGGCCTGTCGGTGCAGGAATCGCACGATCTGGCCAAACACCTGAAGGCGCTGACTTCGCGCTGGGAGGTGTCGGTGTTGCTGGTCGAACACGATATGGACGTGGTCTTCGGCATCTCCGATGTGGTCACGGTTTTTGAACTCGGCCGGGTGATCGCCAGTGGCGCACCGGCCAGCGTGCGCGCCGACCCACGTGTGCGCGAAGCCTACCTGGGGAGCACGGCATGAGCGCTTTATTGCAACTGGAAAAAATCAACGCCTTTTACGGCTCGGCCCACATCCTGCACGGCCTGAGCCTGGCGGTACAGCCGGGCGAGCGCGTGGCGCTGATCGGTCGCAACGGCGTGGGCAAGACCACGGTGGTCAATACGGTTCTGGGACTGGCCACATTGCGGGGCGGTAGCGTGCGTGTGGGCAGCAAAACCCTGCCGCGCCCACGCCCTTATATGGCGGCCCAGCAAGGAGTGGTGGTGGTGCCGCAGGGTCGGCGCATCGTGGCCAACCTGACGGTGGAAGAAAATCTGCAACTGGGTGCCGCCGTGGGCCGCAAAGGCCCGTGGAACGTGCCCGAAATCTACAAGCTCTTCCCCATCCTCCAGGAGCGCGCCCACACCCCGGGTACCGCCTT
>NZ_JBDTEM010000229.1:0-4912 GCF_039922535.1 Rhodoferax sp.
AAGCGCCTTCGATGCTGTTCGTGCCGTTGCCCATGGCCTGGGTCAAGATGCCCACCACTGCACCATTTTTGTGCTTGCGAAAGCAGCGGCGCACCAGTTCGGCCAGCAGGCGCTGCGGGCCGAGCACATTGACTTGCCACTGCTGCTGCATTTCATCGGCGGTGATCTTGCCAAAGGGTACGAGCGAAAGCGGTGGGGAACCGGCCAGCACCACGCCTGCCAACACAGGCAGGGCTTCCAGCTGGGCCACGGCCGCCTGGATGGAGGCCTCGCTTGACAAATCCAGCGCCAGGGTCTGGCCGCCACAGCGCTGTGCCACGGCTTGGGCAGCTGCAGCGTTGCGGTGGTAACCCACCACAGGCGTGAAGCCTTGAGAGACTAGCTCGTCGCACACGGCAGCACCAATGCCGCCGGAGCCGCCTGATACCAGAAACCACTTCTGTCCATCCAACTTAGGTGCGTCCAACGATGACCTCCGCCCTGCCCTTGGCCAGCACTTTGCCAGCCGCACGCACGGTTAGTTTCAAAATGACCATGCCGGTAGAGTCCGAGACTTCTTCGACGATGCCCTCGGCTTGCGCGGGCTGGTCTACGTACAAAGGCTTGCGAAAATCCAACGCCACGCTGGCCCAGACACTGTTGCGCCCAGGAAGCTGCATGCCTATCAACTGCGATACCTTGGCCACCATCAAAGCACCGTACACCACCGCACCGTCAAAGCCTTTGCTGCGTGCAAAAGCGGCGTCGGTGTGCAGGGGGTTGAAGTCGCCCGACAGCTCCGCAAACTGCTGCATGTGCTGCGCACTCACGGTGAAATCGACCACGGCCCGCAGGCCCTCGGTCAACTCGCCCAGTGCCAGGGTCTGCGCCTGTGGCTGGGAGTTCATTGCGCCTTGGACTGGATCAAGGCCACAAATTCACCCACGTTCTTGAGACGCCCCACTTCGGCGGCCGAGAACTTAAGGCCAAATTTCTTCTCGATGGCCAATACCAGACGGATGTGGGCCAGGCTGTCCCATTCATCGACATCGTCGGCGGTGAGTTCCGGCTTGACCACAATACTTTCATCGTCGAAAACATCGTGAAAAATGGCAGTGAGTTTTGCGTAAATAGCGTCGAGTTCCATGGCGGCTTTCTTTTAAAAAGGGTGTTGCATTCTCTCAGGGAGTCTGGGCGTTCAAGACGGTGGCCAGGCGCTGCGCCCAGGCAGGGGTGGCCCGTGGCTTGGGGTGTACCTCGTCGCTGAAGTCAACGTCGGCATTAGCGTCTTCCATTTTCAGCACCTTGACTCCTGCGTGGGTCTGCAATTTGGCGAGCAACGGGTCTACCCGACGGCGGTAGTCTGCCCATAACGGAGATCCTTTTTCATGCCACTGGGGGATGGGCATGTCTACCAACACCACGCGCCCACCATCGGCCACGATGCTGTTGACCATGGTCTCCAGCACCTGAAAGGGCGCGTCCGTCAGGCTATCGGTACCCCCCATGTAGGCACGCCAAAATTCAAAATACTTGCGTTGTTGCTCCGTGCTCAAGACGGTGGCGTTGCGCTGTGCATCCGTTAGGCCTGCGGGGCGGCCCGATAGAGATGCGCGCAGTGCGCCGGTTACATCACGTGCAGCGCGGTCCAGTACCAGGTAAGGGTGAATGAGCGTGGCACCGATATCCAGATAGCGGGCCGGCAGTACCGGCACAGGGCCTGCATCGGTGCGTCGGTAGAAGCCATAACGGTAGCGCTCGATGTCGATATCGGTGTCGCCACCATGGCGATCAGGGGTAAACCACCGGGCTCGGTCTTCTGCAAAAACCCCGTACCAGAGCCCAACTACCCAGGTGTTGTGGCGGCGCGCATCAGGGGTTTGCACTTCTCGGACCAGGTCCACGATTTGTTTGATCTGTGTAATGTTGGAACCACCCACCGACAGGTTGTGCACCTGCATGCCAGGCACCAGAGCCTGCACCTGCGCCTGTTTGAAGCCGACCAGCATATTGGACGCCCCCACCAAAATGGCTTTATCGTCCAGAGAATTGAGCTGAGATCGTGCCATGAACACGTACTTAGGTTCAGTCAAAAACAGCGACGCACCGGCTCTGGCGGCGTTGAGCCGCTGGCCCAGCTCAGAACGCGGCACGCACAGCAGGGACACCACAAGCAGCAAGCCATACAAGGCGAGCAGCGCACTGAGCAACAGCCCTATTTGCTTAAAAATCAGCTTCATCAAAACGCCCGGTAAACAAACTCTGGGGCCTTGTGGAAGAACGAGGCTACCGTCGCAATCAATAGTATTTGTAGTGCCAGCACCAGGTTGCGCGCAAGCACTCCGCTGCAGGCCTGCGCCACTTGCGTGCGCAGGGGCGCCATGTACGCCAGCAGCACGTCCCACACATAAAACACCAGTCCCGTCAACACGGCCAGCCCCAGGTAGCTAGCCAGACCACCAACCACGCCCAAATGCTTTCGCAAGGCCAGAAGCTGTGGCATATCGACCCACAGACAGGTCAGCGCCAGTGCAAAGTAAGCCAGCGTCAGCCCACGAGAGAAATAGATGGACGTGGTTTTTTCAGCCAAGGCCTTGTAAGCCTTCTTACCTAGCCGCTTAGTGATCATTACCTGCCAGAGCTTGTTGATACTGGCCCCAGCCCCCATCAACAAGCCATAGACCACAAATACCGAAGTGGTGCCGTGCCACACGCCCATGATGAGAAAGGTGACAAAAAATGCCACTACCCCCAGATACGGACCGGCTTTGGGCGAGGTGAACCGTGTCGCCAGCACCGTCAGCAATGGGTTGAAAACATAGGTTTTGAACCAATCCGACAAAGTCATGTGCCAGCGCGACCAGAAGTCGAGAAAGCTGCGCGCCAGAAAGGGGCGGTTAAAGTTTTCAGGCAGTTGCATGCCCATCAGTTCGCCGACACCAATCACGATGTCCATATAGCCCGCAAAATTGGCGTACAGGTAGACCGTATAGCACACGGTGGCAGCCACAAACAGTGCACAAAACAGTGGCCATGCCGGGGTTGCCACCGCGTCCAACACGCGCTCGGACAAGCTGTCGAAGAGGTACTTGAAGATGGCCGAAATTACGCCCACTTTCACGAAACCCAGGATGACGCGGGCAAAGGCACGGAACACCCGGCGCTCGTCCAGTACCAAAGCCTGGTCCTTGAAGCGCATGTAATCTTGGTAGCGTTGGATCGGGCCCGCCACAAATGTCAAAAAGTTGCAGGTGTAATTTAAAAAATCCAGCAACGAAACCGGGCGCGGCAATTCACCTTGCTTGGCATCAACCATGAGGTGCAACACGCGAAACAGCACATAAGACAAACCAATGATCAGGTAGGGAAACGGCAACAGCAAGGACGCATCTAGAAAACTGAACTTTTTCAGGTAAATGAATGCGGTGATGGCAACGGCCAAGCCGAACCAGAGGCTGTGCGCGGACCGGCTGCGCCGCACCACCTCAATCATTCCGTAGCTCACCAGCAAAAATGCCGCCAAAGGCAGGAGCTGGATGGTGCTGTCGATGTAACACCATATAAATACGCCATTGGCACCCAACAAAACGGCGCTGCGCACCATGGGTTGCTTGGTCGCATTAAAAAGCAGCACAACGGCTGCGACAAAGGCAATAAAAGTCAGGGAGGTAAATGCCACGTGTGAGATTCAGCTTAGATTGAACTGTTTCAGTACCGGCTGTAGTGCGTCGCGAACGCGCTGGTAACCCAACGGCGAGATGTGCAGCTTGTCTGCGCCAAAGTATTCGGCGTGGGGCGAACCGCCTGGGTCTACCAGCAGGGCGTAGACATCCAACACCGCAACGTTCTTGCGGCCTTGGGCGACCGACGCGATGAGCTTATTGAGCGCAATCACCTGGCGAGGGTCTACCGGAGACTGCGGATCGTTGCGCGGTGGCACGGTGCACAGCACGATAGGAACACCAGGCATTTCTTTCTCGGCTTTGTCCAGCATGTCAACAATATTGCTGCGGCTTTGCTGCACATCCTGCAGCGCGCTCAAGTCGTTGGACCCCGTCAGCAGCACGATGGCCTTGGGATGCAGGTCGAGCACGTCCTCCTGGAAGCGAAACAGTAAACCGCGCGTGGTTTCGCTA
Organism: Rhodoferax sp.; assembly: GCF_039922535.1. Taxonomy (GTDB): domain Bacteria; phylum Pseudomonadota; class Gammaproteobacteria; order Burkholderiales; family Burkholderiaceae_C; genus Rhodoferax_B. The sequence goes on from NZ_JBDTEM010000229.1 coordinate 4,116, forward strand.
CCGATACCCCGGTTAGCCACAGAAAAACCCGGCAGATCTTTCGCCAAAGTGCTCCAGCCACCGACCAACGAGTCGCCTACAAACACCACGCTCCCCTGCTTGCGCGCACGTTCTTGCCAGAAGCTCTTGCGGTTGTCGTTCATCCAGCCAAACACGCGGATGGCACCCTTGCCTGGCCAGTCCTTGAAGTCTTTGGGAAAGGGTGTGGGACCGTCTTGCACAGGTGCCGCTGCGGGTGCTACGGCTACCGCGCTTTGGGCCAATGCCACGCCGCAAGGGACCATGGCGACGGCGCACAGCAGCAGTAAAGAAAAGAGTTTAGACATTGTGTAAGTTCATCTTGGAAACAAGCAAAAGAGGCTCCGGGTGTTATCTTTTTTTGGATTGCATTATTACCGCAGCTTCAAGCTTCGGGTTACCCCGAGGGACACCAGCACATGGAGGGTGTAAGAAAACTTCGTAAATAATTGTTCCAGATCTATTGCTGCAACGCAACATAAGCTATGATTTCCCAACAAAGACGCTTTCGGGGACCTCTCGGAAGGGTTTTTCCCAAAGGATTTCACATGAAGAAATGGATCATATTTGCGACGTTGTCGGCCATTGCTGGCGCTGCCAGCGCGGTGCTGCCGTATATGTCTGACCTGGTCACAAGCGCCAGCTTGCTGACGCAAAGCTCGGCTGAGAACCAGTCCACGGTGGCTATGATGCTGGCCGCTCTGGGCATCATGGTCGTGATTGTGGTTCGCCGCTCGGGCAAATAAGGCTATAGCACTAGGCTCAACCAGTTACCGGCC
>NZ_JBDTEM010000230.1:0-1888 GCF_039922535.1 Rhodoferax sp.
TCCGAGCAGTTCAGCCAGTTGCTGACCGAAGCCAATGCCGATCTGGAAGCCATTGCCACCTCCATCGTGCAAGGCAATGTGCGCATCCCGGGTATGCAGAGCGAAATCGACCGCCTGAACCGCGAAATCGCCGCCCTGGGGGCCGTCAACCTGGCCGCGCTGGACGAACTGAGCGTGGCCCGCGAGCGCAAGCAATTCCTGGATGCCCAGACTGCCGACCTGGTCGAAGCCATGACCACGCTGGAAGACGCCATCAAAAAGATCGACGGTGAAACCCGCGAGCTGCTGTCGGGCACTTTCAACACCGTCAACGGCCACTTCGGCAAGATGTTCCCCGAGCTGTTTGGCGGCGGTAATGCGCGCCTGGTCATCACCGGGGACGAGATTCTGGACTCTGGCGTGCAGGTGATCGCCCAGCCGCCGGGCAAAAAGAACCAGACCATCCACCTGCTGTCGGGCGGCGAAAAAGCCCTGACCGCCATCGCCCTGGTGTTCGCCATTTTCATGCTGAACCCGGCACCGTTTTGCCTGCTGGACGAAGTGGACGCGCCGCTGGACGACGCCAACACCGAACGCTACGCCAAACTGGTTGCCAGCATGAGCCGCGAAACCCAGTTTCTTTTCATCAGCCACAACAAGATCGCCATGGAAATGGCCCAGCAACTGATTGGTGTGACCATGCAGGAGCAGGGCGTTTCACGCATCGTGGCAGTCGATATGGAGTCGGCTCTCAACATGGCCGAATTGACATGACAACTACCCTACAACTCGGTTTGGCCATCGGCGGCGGGCTCGTGCTCGTCACCGTCGTGGCCTACAACACCTGGTCCACCCGTAAAAATGCGCCCAAGCAGCCGGATCCGCTGCCGCCCCAAAGCGGGCACATCGAGCCCAGTCCCGACGAGGTTGAGCGCCGCGACCCGGCGTTTGAAGGCGACGATCTGCCTCCGCTGCCCACGCCCGAGCGCAAACCCGGTATGGACGCGCTGATCGACGTGCTGGCACCCATCGCGCTGGAAAACCCGGTATCGGGCGATGCCGCCCTGGCCGCCATGCCGCCGACCCGCCGCGTCGGCAGCAAGCCCTTTGCCATCGAAGGCCTGAATGTCGCCAGCCAGCAGTGGGAAACCCCGGTGGCTGGCCAGCGCTACAGCCAACTGCAGGCCGGTGTGCAACTGGCCAACCGCACGGGCGCGCTCAACGAGATCGAATACTCCGAATTCGTCATCAAGACCCAGGCCTACGCCGACACGGTGAACGGCCTGCCCGAATTCCCCGAAATGCGCGAAGAAGTGGCCCGCGGCCGCGAGCTGGACCAGTTCGCTAACGACCACGATGCCCAGCTTGGCTTCACCCTGCGCGCTGTGCACGCCGCCTGGAGCCCCGGCTACGTGCAGCAGCACGCCGCGCGTCTGGGGTTTGTGCCCAGCCTGATCCCCGGCCGCATGCTGTTGCCCAGCAGTACGCCCGGCATGCCGCCCATCCTGGGCCTGGCGTTTGACGCGCAAGCGGCCCTGGCCGAAGACCCTGACCAATCCGCCCTGCGCGAAGTCACGCTGAGCCTGGACGTGCCCCAGGTGGACCGCGCCGAGCAGCCCTTTGTGCGCCTGCGCGACACCGCCGCCGCCCTGGCCGATGCCATGGATGGCAGCCTGACCGACGACCGGGGCTACCCGCTGCAGCGCGATGCGCTGGACGGCATTGGTGCCTCGCTGGAGCAGCTGTACGACACGCTGGACTCACGCGAATTGGCGGCGGGCTCTGTTTTGGCGCGAAGGTTATTTAGCTGAGCGTGATGGAAAATTCAGACCTTTTTAGCCCTCCAGCGCAGATTCCACCTGCGCTGGCAGCTACAGAAATAGAAGCATTGCGGGGGCAGCTCAACGCC
>NZ_JBDTEM010000231.1:0-3416 GCF_039922535.1 Rhodoferax sp.
GCAAAGCCCACCACCATGCCGGCTTGCGTGCTGCCGGTCACCGAGCAGACCACGATGTAGTCGAACTTGAAGCCCAGCTCAGCTTCTTGCTGGCGCACTTCTTCGGCAAAACCCACAAAGCCCAGGCCACCCAGCGGGTGCTCGGAGCAGCCGGCCGGAATCGGAAACGGCTTGCCGCCGGCTTTGCGCACGTCGTCCATGGCTTGTTCCCAGCTGGGGCGGATGCCGATGTCGAAGCCGGCAGCGTCCAGCCGCACGTCGGCGCCCAGGATGCGCGACATCTCGATGTTGCCCACCCGGTCGTACACCGCGTCGGAGTAGTTGACCCAGTTCTCTTGCACCAGCACGCACTTCATGCCCAGGTGCGCGGCCACGGCGGCTACCTGGCGGGTCTGGTTGGACTGGATGCCGCCGATGGACACCAGGGTGTCGTAGCCGCCCGCGATGGCTTCGGGGATCAGGTATTCGAGCTTGCGGGTCTTGTTGCCGCCAAAGGCAAGTCCACTGTTGCAGTCCTCGCGCTTGGCGTAGAGGTCGACCTTGCCGCCCAGGTGGGCGCTCAGGCGTTTCAGCGGGGTGATAGGCGAGGGGCCAAAGGTCAGGGCGTGGCGCGGGAATTTCTGCAGGTTCATGGTGGTGGCTCTCAAAGTGAATGACGGTGGACGTGCAACGCAGGAGCCTTGCAACGCATAGCGAAATTCTAGGGAGCACCGGGGTTAACAGGGTTGCAAACTTTCTTCCATTTACGGCCTAAAACCCATTCTTATTTGCTATGGTTGTATTTTTATACCGTCAAAAATCACATGTGCGCAACAAAAGTCAAAACTCAGACGGCACCCGCGGATAGCGCCGACCACACCATAGACCGCACCGACAAAGCCATACTGCGCGCCCTGCAGCGCGATGCGTCCGTGACCAACGTGGCGCTGGCGGCCAAAGTGAACTTGAGCCCGCCCGCCTGCCTGCGGCGGGTGGAGCGGCTGAAGCAGCTGGGCTTTATTTCGGGCATCGTCGCCCTGCTCAACCCCAAGGCGCTGGACGCCAGCATGCTGGTGCTGATAGGCGTGGTGCTGGACCGGTCCACGCCCGAATCGTTCGCCCTGTTCGAGAAGGCGGCGGCCAAGGTGTCGGGCTGCATGGAGTGCCATGTGGTGACGGGCGAGTTTGACTACTTCATGCTGCTGCGCACGCGCGACAACGACAGCTTCAACAACCTGCACGCCACGCAGCTGCTACACCTACCGGGCGTGCGGCAGATACGCTCGTTCATGGTGCTCAAGCAGGTACTGTCCACCACGCAATTCCCGATCTAGACCAGGCTTTCACCAGCCTGCGTAGGGCCGCCCATCGTGGTGCAGGTAGCGCCCACGGTCGGCGGGCGTTATAGCTGCCAGGGTGCGGCGCATGGCGGTCACGCTGTTTTGCACCGTCAGGCTGGCGCCAGGGCCGCCCATATCGGTTTGCACCCAGCCGGGGCATAGGGCCAGCAGCGTAGCGCGGGGGTAATCGTGCTGGGCGGCGGCCACCGCCATGTTCAGTGCGGCCTTGCTGACGCGGTAGGTCCAGGCATCGCTGCTGGCCACGCTGCTGGTCTGGCCCATGCCGCTGGTGATGAAGGCAAACACGCCCTCCCCCTCTTCCACCAGCGGGGCCACCTGGGGAATGGCCTGCATCGCACCCAGCACGTTGGTGTGCATCACGCGGTCAAAGTCTTGCTGGGTCGGTGGCGTTGTCGCGCCGCCTTGGGAATACAGGCCCGCCACGTACAGGGCGACGTGGATTTTTTCGCCGTCTAGCTGCCAGGCCAGGCCGCTGATGCTGGCGGGGTCGGCCACGTCCAGCTTCAAGGGCTCGGCTCCCAGGGTGCTGAGCCGGGCCAGCCCGGCGGCATAGCGGGCGGTGGCGATGACGCGGTGCCCGGCATCGGCGTACTGGCGTGCAAACTCCAGGCCGATGCCGCGCGACGCGCCCAGGATGAGGATGTTGGCCATGCGCATGCTCCTATAAGGAAAATCCTATGCTAGCGCAGATAGCACCTGCACCAGCAGCTCCTAACTCTGTAGCAAAAAGTAAAAAAGCCCCGGCATGCCGGGGCTTTTTGTACGTAGGCGCTACACCCGCGTCACGTCGCCATACCCAGCAGCCGCGGCAGCCACAGCGTCAGGCCAGGCCAATAGGTCACCACCATCAAGAAGGCCAGCATGGTCATCAGCCACGGCATCACCGCCACCGTCAGCTCGCTAATCCCCATCTTGGTAATCCCCGATGCCACATACAGGTTCAGCCCCACCGGTGGGTGGCACATGCCGACCTCCATGTTCACCACGATCAAGATGCCGAAGTGGATGGGGTTGATACCCAGCTTCATGGCCACCGGGAACAGGATGGGTGCCAGGATCAGGATGATCGAGCTGGGCTCCATCACGTTACCGGCCAACAGCAGCAAGATGTTGACCACCAGCAAGAAGGCGATGGGGCCAAAGCCTTGGTTGATCATCCAGTCGGCCATGGCCTGGGGGATGTTTTCGCTGGTCATCAAGAAGCTGAACAGCACCGCGTTGGTGATGATGTACAGCAGCATGGCACTCATGCTGGCCGAGTCGAGCAGCACCTTGGGGATGCGCTTCAGGGGCATGTCTTTGTAGACAAATACGGCCACCACAAAGGCATACACCGCCGCCATGGCCGCTGCTTCGGTGGGCGTGAACACACCGCTATAGATACCACCCATCACCACCACGATCAGCAGTAAGCCCCAGACGCTTTCACGGAACGCCAAGCCGCGTTCGGCCCAGGTGGCCTTGGGCATGCGCGGGTAGTTGTTCTTGCGGGCAATGTTCCAGGTGGTGAAACCCAGCGCAATGGCCAGCATGATGCCCGGCACGATACCGGCGATGAACATGGAGCCCACCGACACGTTGGTAGACACCGAGAACATCACCATCGCAATCGACGGCGGAATCAAAATGCCCAGCGAGCCAGAGGTGGTCAAAATGCCTGCGCCAAACTTGGGCGGAAAACCCTGCTTGGTCATGGCCGGCAAGATCACCGAGCCGATGGCCACCACGGTGGCCGGGCTGGAGCCCGACACCGCCGCGAACAGGGCGCAGGCCATCACACCGGCCAGCCCCAGGCCGCCGTGCCAGTGGCCGATCATGCTGGTGGCAAAGCGGATCATGCGCCGCGCCACCCCACCGTGGGTGAGGAAGTTACCCGCCAGAATAAAGAACGGGATCGCCATGATCTCGAACTTTTCAATGCCGGTAAACAGCTTCAGCGCCACCGACTGCACGGGCACATCGGTCATGGTGAACAAGAACGTCAGCACCGTCAGGCCGAGCGAGATGCTGATGGGCATGCCCGTCAGCATCAGCACGATCAGCAGGATAAAAATGATGGCGGTGTTCATGCGTGCG
>NZ_JBDTEM010000232.1:0-3297 GCF_039922535.1 Rhodoferax sp.
TCGTGTTGGCGCGGGTTCAGCTCGGTCTTCAGGGCCAGGTGCGACATGCCGATGATGGCGTTCATCGGGGTTCGGATCTCGTGGCTCATATTGGCCAAAAAGTCGCCCTTGGCCTGGCTGGCGGCATCGGCGGCATCTTTGGCAACGCGCAGTTGTTCGATCAGCAGGCGCATATCGGCCTCGGCCTGTTGTGATTCGATAAACAGTTCTTCGCGCGATTTCTCGGTAAACAGGGCGCGCAGACGGGCGACAGCGGGCAACTGCAGGTGGTGCCACAGCGCAAAGTGCAGCCGCAGGGCGTGGTGCGGGGGTTGGTGCAGGGTATTGGTCTGCACAAACGATTCGCTGGCTTGCGCAAAGCCCAGCAGGCGGTGCGGTGCGGCAGGCAGTGGGGTAAGGGACAGGCCGGTCAGGGTGGCGAACGCGCGGTGCCCGTCCCGGTGGAACGACAGCTCTACCGCCGGGGCCTGGCCGTGCTGCAACAGCCAGCGGCAGACATCGGACACGCAGGCGGCGATGGGAGTGCAGTGGGTGGTGTCGCTGTTGCTGCGGCCTTCCACTTCCAGCAGCACCTGCAAAACTTTGTTCCGCGTCTCCAGGCACGAGGCGGGCGCGTGCAGGCTGATTCGGCCGATCCAGGCTACGTCTTGCATTTGACAACAATGCAGCTGGCATCGTCCGTCGCTTTGCCGCCGACCCGCAGCACGGTTTCGGCGATCTGCTGCGCCGTGCCCAGGTGCACGCGGGTACGCACCTCGGGACTGATGGCTTCGCGGATGCCGTCGGAGTACAGCAGTACTACATCGTCGCTGCGCAAGGTGAAGCGTTGCACGTCGGGGGTGGGAAAGCGTTCGCCCAGCACGCCGTCGCGGCAAATGCCCACCCAGGGCGTGGGCCCGAGGCAGCGCATGCGGATGTTGCCAATACCGGCCAGGCTCAGCACGTTGCGGGCCAGATCCAGATAGGCCACGGCGATGGCTGCGCCAATGGTGCCCGCAGCGCGCAGGTGCAACTGGTACAGCAATGCGGCCAGATCGTTGTGGGCGGCGGCACGCAGGTGTTCGGCCAGTTGCACCGACAGCGCGTGCGCCCGTTTGCCGTGACCGGATGCGTCGATGCAGGCCAGTAGCATGCCGCCGGCGATGGGCAGCACCAGGGTGCTGTCGCCTGACACGTATTCGGGGTAGCAAGGGCGGTTGATTTCGGCGATCTCAAAGACCAGGCCCTGGCGGGATGCATCCCGTACCAGGTGGGTGCGGGTGTGGGTGACCATAGAGACGGCAGAGCGGCTGGCGGGACTGTGGGCCACCGGCATCGGGGTCAGCCACTTGCGCACCCGCACGCGGCAGCCCTTGCCGGGGGCGGAGTCGATATGGAATTCGGACACCATGCGCCGCACACCCGACAGGCCCAGGCCTAGTGTGCCCGATGAGCTGTAGTGCTCTTGCAGGGCCAGATCCAGGTTGGGGATGCCGGGGCCTGCGTCCTCGGCGACCAGTTCGACGGCGGTGCGGAAGTCTTCCTGCCTGGTTTGCACCCGGATGTGGCCATGGCCCGCGTATTTGAGGATGTTGCTGCCCAGCTCGGACACCACCGTGGCCAGCAGCGACAGATCGACCGGCGAGAAGCGGGCCAGGCTGGGCAGACGGGCTACGGCGGCCACGGCCACGCGCAGGTCTAGCGGCGAGTGCAACCGGTAAACGGCCGTTTCAATTCCCGATGTGTGGCCTGCGTTTGCCATGGTGCGGCTACCGGTGCAACGCCAGCGTCGCAAAGGCGTCCTCCATGTGCTGGCAAAACTGCAGGTCGCTGATGTCTATGTCGGCCTGCGCCAAAAACGCCGCAATGCCCGGTGCCAAAGCCACAAACACCACCTCGGCCCCCAAAAAACCGGCCACCTGGGACAGCCCGCGCACGCGGTTAAATTCATGCAGGTCCAGCACTTGTACGCCCGAGAAGTCCAATACCGCGCCTGACAGGCGGTTGGCTACCAGCCGCTGTGAGAATTCCTGGTACAGCATGGTGAAGGCTTCGTCGCTGATGTCGCCCTGCAATGTCACCACCAGGCAGCCTTCCACCTCGGTCATGGACGCGCCGCTGAGGGCATGGCTGGACATGGGGGCTGCTTAGTTACCGTTACGGGGCCGCACGGCAATAGTGCTGGCGGGCGGAGTCATGTCCATTACGCCGATGGCCCGCAGCGCCAGCTCGAAGGCATCGCGCAGGGTGGCGGTGGTGCGCACCTCGCCAATCGACACGCCCAGCTCGACCATGGTGCGGGCAATCGACGGTGACACGCCGGAGATGATGGACTCGCAGCCCATCAGCCGGGTGGCCTTGGTGATCTTGATAAGTTGGTTGGCCACGCTGGTGTCCACCGAGGCCACGCCACTGATATCCAGCACAAACACCTTGGACCGGCTTTCGGCAATCTTGGTGAGGGTCTTGTTCATGATCTCCGCCGTGCGGGTGGTGTCGATGATGCCGACCAGCGGCAGTAGCAAAATGCCCTCCCAGATGGGCGTGACCGGGGTGGACATTTCCATCATCGCCCGGCTGTGGTCGGCAATCCGTTCGCGGGCAATGCGGGAGATGGTGTCTATCACCAAAAAGGTGTCCATCTTTAGCAGCTTGTTGATGGACATCGCCATGTCCAGCACGTCGGCAATGGACGTGTCGGTCAGCCGCAGGCGCTCCACAAACATCTGGTAAGACATGCTGACGCCGGCAAAGTAGATGTCGTTGGGCAGCTCGATGTGGGCGTGCACCGCGCCCACGTGGGTGCGGCGGGCGACGTAGAAGTCGTTGATGTCGGCCGCAAAAAATTCTTCCCAGTGCCGGGTTTGCATTTTGCTGACGCGGCCTACGTTGTCGCTGTCGGGGAAGAACTGCAGGTACTCAGGCTGTTGGCGCAGCCACACGTACCACTGCTCCACAAAGGATTCCAGTTGCGGTGCCAGGATGTCCCCGGCCCGGCGGACGTTGTGGATGTCTATCGGAGTGACGTTAAATTTTTCTAGCAACTCGACAGAGGTCATGGCGTTCCTTTGGGGGGCTCGGGCCGGAATGAGAGCGGTGTTGCAACAGCTTATCTGAAAACAACATTCAGTAACCCATTCAATGGGCCTGCGTACCCGTCCACATCCGGGTACATCCCCCTTTTTAAGGAAAATAGGCCTCTAGCGCTTATTCCGCATGCGCTAACAGCTATACAAATAATAGTGAATGTCAATAGGGGTTATGGTTGATCTAGCTCAGCGCAGTGCCTTCCATGGTTACATCTGCGGGGGGTACTAG
>NZ_JBDTEM010000233.1:0-11206 GCF_039922535.1 Rhodoferax sp.
GCCCGCTGGGCCAGCTCACGCCCTACGTCCCTGCGGGCTACGGCTTCGCGGCCATCATCGTGGCCTTTGTGGGGCGGCTGCACCCGGTGGGAATGGTGTTCTCGGCCGTGCTGATGAGCATGTTCTACATCGGTGGCGAGCTGGCGCAGTCGCGCCTGGGCCTGCCGAAATCATTGACCGGGGTGTTCCAGGGCTTGCTGCTGTTCAGCCTGCTGGCTTGCGACACCTTGATTGCGTACAGCGTGCGGTTCAAAGCTCGCAAAGGAAGCATCTGATGGAATCGTATTTCTTGCTTTTCGGGGCAATGCTGAATGCCGGTACGGTGCTGGCGCTGGCTGCCTTGGGGCTGCTGATCAACGAGAAGGCGGGCGTGGTCAATCTGGGGGCCGAGGGCATGATGCTGTGCGCCGCGATTGCCGGGTTCGCCACCGTGGTCAACACCGGCAGCGACTGGCTGGGCTTTGCCGCCGGTGCCGGTGCGGGTGCCGTGCTGGCGGCGATCTTCGGCCTGCTGGTGATCTGGCTCAACACCAACCAGTACGCCACCGGCCTGGCGCTCAGCCTGTTTGGCGCGGGCTTTTCGGCCTTTGCCGGTATCCAATACGTGCAGGCCAAACTGCCCGAGCGGGTGCAGTTCAAGGTGCCGTTGCTGGGCGACATTCCGCTGATCGGCCCAGCCCTGTTCCACCAGCATCCGCTGGTCTACGTGACGATGGCGCTGGTCGGTGCCATGGTCTGGTTTTTGTACCGCACCCGCGCCGGGCTGGTGCTGCGTGCCGTGGGCGAGTCGCCTGAGTCGGCCCACGCGCTGGGCTATCCGGTGCGGCGCATCCGCTTCATGGCGGTGCTCGCCGGTGGGGCCATGTGCGGTCTGGCCGGGGCGTTTATCTCGCTGGTGTACACGCCCCTGTGGGTCGAGGGCATGGTGGCCGGGCGCGGCTGGATCGCCCTGGCCCTGACCACCTTTGCCACCTGGCGGCCCGCCCGGGTGCTGATGGGGGCCTACCTGTTTGGCGGCGTGACCATGCTGGCGTTTGCCATGCAGGGCGCAGGGGTGGACATCCCGACCCAGTTCTTGAGCATGCTGCCCTACATTGCGCCCATCGTGGTGCTGGCCATCATCTCGCGCAACCCGGTGTGGATCCGCATCAACATGCCCGCGTCGCTGGGGAAACCGTTTTATCCCGGTTCATAATTGTTTTGTTACATAGTTTCAACCTATCCCTTTTTTCAACCCGTCGAAAGAGCTTTCATGACCGCAATGAAGAAACGTACCTTGATCCAACTCGCTGCTGCATCCGCGGTGGCCGCTGCCCTGGTGGGCTGTGGCAAGAAGGAAGAGCCCGCGCCTGCGCCCGCTGCGGCCCCTGCGTCAGCCCCGGTGGCTGAAGCCCCCCCCCCAAGCCCGAGCCACTCAAGATTGCGTTTGCCTACCTGGGCCCTGTGGGCGATGGCGGCTGGACCTATGCGCACGACCGGGGCCGCCTGGCGCTGGAAAAAGAACTGGGCGACAAGATCGTCACCAGCTATGTCGAAAACGTGCCCGAATCGGCCGATGCCGAGCGCGTGTTTCGCGACATGGTGGGCCAGGGCAACAAGCTGATTTTCGGCACCACCTTTGGCTACATGGAGCCCATGCTCAAGGTGGCCGCAGACTCCAAAGACATCAAGTTTGAAAACGCCACCAGCTACAAAACCGCTGAAAACGTACGCACTTACGACAGCCGCACCTATGAAGGCGCGTACATGGCCGGTGTGATTGCCGGTTCGATGACCAAGACCAACGTGCTGGGTATCGTCGGCTCGGTGCCAATCCCCGAAGTGATCCGCAACATCGACAGCTTCACCCTGGGCGCGCAAAGCGTGAACCCGAAGATCAAGACCAAGGTGGTCTGGGTCAACGAATGGTTCAGCCCACCCAAAGAAACCGAAGCCGCCACCTCGCTGATCAACGGCGGTGCCGACATCTTGTTCCAGAACACCGATTCTTCGGCGGTGCTGAAAACGGCTGAGAGCAAGGGCAAGCGCGCGTTTGGCTGGGATTCCGACATGTCGGCCTACGGTCCTAAGGCGCATCTGGCCTCCAGCATCATCAACTGGGGTCCGTACTACATCAAGGCCACCAAGGACGCGCTGGATGGCAAGTGGGCTACCAGCCAAAGCTGGTGGGGTGTAAAGGAAGGCGCCATCGACGTGGTGTCTATCGCCGAAGACGTGCCCGCTGAAACCAAGGCCAAGATCGACGAGATCAAAAAGGGCCTGGCCGACGGCAGCTTCTCCATCTGGAAGGGCCCCATCATGGGCCAGAACGGCAAGGAAGTGGTCGCCAAAGATGTGGTGGCCGACGATGCCTTCTTGCAAGGCATTAACTTCTACGTCAAGGGCGTAGAAGGCAAGGTGCCTGGAGGCAAGTAAACCTCTCCTAGGCCGTGGGCGGCGGTTCTCGCTGCCGCCTTTAAAAGCCGCTCTGTGGAGCGGCTTTTCCGTTTCGGCATGGTCTTTGCTGATACCTTCAAACGATGATTGAAAACACTCTTTGGCACCCGGTAGCAGCCAGTGCAGATCTGGCAGGGGAGCCACTGGCCGTGGTTTTGCTGGAGCAAGCCGTGGTGCTGTGGCGGGATGCGGCGGGCGTGGCGCATGCCTGGGCCGACCAGTGCCCGCACCGTGGCGCGAAGCTGTCGCTGGGGCGGGTCTGTGGCGACCGGTTGGAATGCCCGTACCACGGCTGGCAGTTTGCGGCCTCGGGGCAGTGTGTGCAGGTACCGGCGGTGCCCGCGTTCACGCCGCCCGCCACGCACACGGCGCGCACCTTTGCGGCGTGCGAACGTTATGGGCTGGTGTGGGTACAGCTGCAAACCGCAGAGATGTCCGAACCCGCGGTGGCGGACTTTGCGGCCGAGGACGACAGCCGCCTGCGCAAGCTGCTGTGCGGGCCATTTGACGTGGCCACCAGTGCGCCGCGCCTGGTAGAGAACTTTCTGGACATGGCGCACTTTGCCTTTGTGCACGAGGGTTGGCTGGGTGCCCGTAGCGCCTCGGCCATCGACGGCTACCAGGTGGAGAGTCGCCCCGTTGGGGTCTGGGTAACCCAGTGCAAAGTGTGGCAGCCGCAGCCCAGCCTGCACGGCGGCGCGGCTGCCCAGGTGGAGTACACCTATGCAGTCGAGGCCCCGTACGCGGCGGTGCTGACCAAGGTGCCCGAATCATCCGCTGCCGCCGCGCCCGATTTCCGAGAAGCCATTGGCCTGTTCATCTGCCCGGTGGGCCCGGAGCAGAGCCGGGTCTGGTTTAGACTGGCCACGCTGGATACGGCCTCTGACGACGAGGCACTGCGGTCTTTCCAGCGCACCATTTTTTCGCAAGACCAGCCGGTGCTGGAATCGCAAACCCCCCGGCGCCTGCCGCTGGACCCGCGCGCTGAGCTGCACACCGTGGCCGACAAAGCCTCTGCCGCCTACCGCCGCTATTTGAAACATCTGGGCATTACTTTTGGAGTCTGCTGATGACCACCACCACTACAACAACAACTGCGACCTTCACCGTACCCGCTATCGCCCCTGAGCGCCTACCCGACCTGCTGCGCGGCATGCCCAAGGCCGAGCTGCACATCCACATCGAAGGCTCGCTGGAGCCCGAGCTGATCTTTGCGCTGGCCCAGCGCAACCAGGTCGCCATTCCCTATGCCAGCGTGGAAGAGTTGCGCAGCGCCTATGCCTTCACCAACCTGCAAAGCTTTCTGGACATCTACTACGCCGGGGCCAGCGTGTTGCTGAAAGAGCAAGACTTTTACGATATGGCGCACGCCTACCTTGCACGGGCAGCTATTGATAACGTAGCGCACACCGAAATCTTCTTCGACCCGCAAACCCACACCGCGCGCGGCGTGGCGATGGAAACCGTCCTCCACGGCCTGCACCGCGCCTGCGTCGATGCGCAAAAACAATGGGGCGTCAGCGCCGTGCTGATCCTGTGCTTTCTGCGCCATCTCAGCGAAGAGGACGCGTTCGCCACCTTGGAGCAGGCCCTGCCGCTGCGCGACAAGTTCATCGGCATCGGCCTGGATTCCAGCGAACTCGGCCACCCGCCGGAAAAGTTCGCCAACGTCTTTGCCCGCTGCCGCGAGCTAGGTTTCCGCCTGGTCGCCCACGCGGGCGAGGAGGGCCCCCCGGCCTACATCTGGAGTGCGCTGGATGTCCTCAAAGTGGAGCGCATCGACCACGGCGTGCAGTCCACCCAAGACCCGCTGCTGATGCAGCGCCTGGCCCGCGACCGCATCCCGCTCACCGTCTGCCCGCTGTCCAACCTCAAGCTGCAGGTGTTCCCCAATCTGGCCGACCACAACCTGGGCGCGTTGCTTGACGCAGGCCTGGTGGCCATGGTCAATTCCGACGACCCGGCCTACTTTGGTGGCTACCTGAACGAGAACTTCACCCAAACCTTTGCCGCCACCGGCCTCAACGCCCAGCACGCCTACCAGCTCGCCGCCAACAGCTTCGAGGCCAGCTTTATCGACGCAGCACAGAAGCAGGCGCTGGTGGGGCGCTTGCAGGCCTACTTTGAAAAGTTTGAATGAAATAGGCCGCCAGCGCAGTTTGTACATGCGCTGAAAGCTATTAAAAATGTAGCAAATGCACGGGAGTGCCAGCATCTTTAAAATGCATGCATTGCAATCATTGGGAGCAGCTTTTGGCCAGCATCACTATCCGTAATCTGGACGAGCAACTCAAGACCCAACTGCGCGTGCTGGCGGCCAGCCACGGTTGCTCCATGGAGCAGGAGGCCCGTGACATCTTGCGCCGGGCGGTACAGAGCATGGAGCCGTCTACCGGCTTGGACTTTGCGCAAAAAATCCACCAACGTTTTGCTGGCGTGTACGTGGATACCTTACCCGTGCCCGCGCGCCGCCCTGCACGGGTCACCGCCGTCACCCCAGACTGACAGGGGCGGGCTGTGGGCAATATCCTGCTCGACACCAACGTCGTGTCCGAGTTGATGCGCGAGCTGCCGTCTGCCGAGGTGCTGGCCTGGTTTGCCGCCCAGCAAGGCGCATCCTTTTACGTCAGCGCCATCACCCACGCCGAGATTTTGCTGGGCATCGCCATGCTGCCTGCGGGCAAGCGCCGCAGCCAACTGGCCAGCATTGCCGAGCAGGTGCTGGCTGAAGACTTCGCAGGACGCAGCTGGCCATTTGACGATGCCTGCGCCTCGGAGTACGCGGTACTGGTGGCGGCACAGCGCAGCCAAGGCCGGGCCATTTCCACCGAAGATGCCCAAATTGCGGCTATCGCTTTGGTCCGAGGTGCGCCTTTGGCGACGCGCAATGTGAAGGACTTTGTAGGGATCGAGGGGCTGGCTGTGGTGAACCCGTGGGCGGCAGCGGATGGGTGAGGGGTGCGCTGCAGTTTTATAGTGCCAGCGCATCCTCGATCCGTTTTGCGTTCGCACTGCGCTTGTTATCACTGGAGGGCGGCTGATACCGCTTGTTTGGCCATTACCCCCAACTGCGCACGTGCGCTACTTTGTTGACCAAGCCAGTCCGGGATTAAGTTTCCTTGTGACTTAAAGTGCTCGACGTGTACAACTGTTATCAGGCCATCGGTATAGCTCACTTCATTGAGTTTTCGCCAGGCACCGGGACGCGCATGTTGGTACGCAGAAAATGCGGCATTCACATAGCCTTGCTTGCTTCCAAGTCCAAACATCACGACCAGTTTGGTTGTTGGGGGCAGCGCTCCAAGGAAGCGTGAAGTGCAGGCTGAGACTACCTCGTGGCCCAGTTCCGACTGGGTGAACTTGTCCAGCATCCCTCCGCCAGAACCCTTCCATTGGGCGGTTTTTGCTTCAAGGCGTTCTACAGTGCAGCGGATCAGGGAGGCGAAGTGAAAGCGACCATTTCGGTTGGCGATTGCCAAATCAACTGCTTGGGCCAAGCTGGCAGGTTCGCCTTTGGGCAACAGGCCAATGTGGGCCAGTATTCTTCCGACATTCAACCTGCTACCTTTGTAGGCAATCTTGTCATGCGGGGTTGTTGCCAGTGCTCCAGCTTGTGTCGGGCCTTTGGAGAACCCGAGAACGATGATTTCAGGTGCCGTGTTACCCCATGCCAGGGGGTTGGCTGTGATTCGCCATTGACCCAACGTGCGTTGCGTTTTATCGAAGTGAACGGGTCTGCCTTCATTTTTGTAGCAGGCAGAACATTCGACTCGTCCGTGGTGCGGCAAGCAAGTCTGCACTGCATCAGATTTCATGGGTCACCTCGATGCGAAGCAAGGCGCGCGCAAGATCGGGGCTGAGCCTTGAATTGCCAGGAACAGCGAGTACGAGGTTGGAAAAGGGGCTTCCAGGCTGAATGTTCTCCATTTTGGGCCGCTTTACTGGCGGTCTCGTTGTATAGCGCGACGTGAGAGGACGCATGCGCAGGGACAGCTTGTGGCTGTCTATCAAGCCATGTGCCAGCAGTTCTGCAAGTTGTTGCAAGGACACATGAGTAGATCGGTTTTTAGATTCCCCGTTGGGTCTTGGCACAGCGCGCAGAACTTCATAGAGTCCCACGTTCTTGCCGCGCGTCACTTCAAACGGATGCAGGATGAAATGCTGCTCAGGTTTCCCTTTGCTGGCTTTTTTTGTATGAGGGACTGCAATGTCGCTGAGGATTATGTTCATATGGATTCAGTGTGATTTAAGAGTTTTCAGCTTGCGTAGTCAGAGAAACGGATGGGCCGAGTCATGTGAAGAACGGTGGCTGCGGTTTCAGTTGGAGTCTTGATAAGGGCAACGTTGTCGATCCGGTCCAGCGCGGCACGAAGGTTTTTGATTTCTTTGTCGGAGATAAATGTGACCGTACCGCCACCCTTTTGATAACGGTCTTCGCCGAAAAACTGGATCAGCCGGATTTGCAGATCCGAGATACCGCGCTGTTGTTTGCGACATTGCGCGTGTTGTGTCAATCGCAGCGTATCCATGGGCTGCTCACTGCTTGGTCAACATTTGGAGCTCTTCGGTGAAGAAAACGCGCATGACGCAATCCAGTAGCTCCTTGCGATCCAGCTGGTAGAAGTCGGCCAACGGAAAGACAGCATCGAGCGGTAAAGTGAAAATACCGGATTCAAGCTGGGCTTGCGCATTTCCCGTGATGGGGAGTGGTGTGGTTTTGGAGCCTGGGCCGGTCAGATTTAGCTGCTTATTTTTTTGCGAAAGCAGTGCTCCAAATTGGTGAGGAGTGCTGACATCCTTAAGTTGGATAGAGCTGTGGTCACCATCAATAACCGTCGGTTTAAAGCCGCGGCGACCAAGCAGCCACTGGCGCGCGGACGCATTTTCGATGCGTATCTCATCGTCGTGTTTGAAGGACTTCAATTCACCTGCCGCGATAGCGTTGCGCACTGTCCTGCTATCTACTTTGGCTAATAGTGCGACTTTGGATAGCTCAACGGGTTGCCCGTCATCCAGGGCGAAGCGTCCATCTCCCATTGCGACCAGCCGATCCCATTCGGCCGAAGGCATATCGTTTTCCGATGTGGCAAGCTTCAACACATTCGATCCACTGATAACGATATCTATCGGATGCACGTCACCTGTTTCACCCTTTAGTGCGTAGTCGTACAGGCGGGAAAGCGTTGACCAAGGTACAGAATTGCGAAAGTGGGCTTGAGATTCGTTTTCGGGAAGGGTTGGTGCACCGAATACCTGTTCGACCACTCCTTTGACGTTGTAATCGTTTTCAAGGGACTGTAGGGTGCCATGCGCTGCGCGGAAGAAGTCGTCGAATAGTCGTTCTTCGACGGATAGTTGGTTTTTGACTAAAAGTTGTACCATAAATGATATTTTCCAAGAAAGTTTCACTAAGACAGTAGTGTGTCACAAATTGGCTCGAGTTAAGTGGTTTTATGAAGAATTCTTGGAAAAAATCATAATAAGGTGTCCGGCATAGATCCACATATGCATTTGGTACACCGATGGTCGGTGACAGCGTCTTGTCCCAGTGGCCTCGGATTCTGGGTGGAATAGTGGCTATAGCTCCTTATTGAATATGGGTTTTTTGCTATTTAATTTGTAGTAAGTTCGGGCGACCCGGATGTCGCTGGCGGACGCTCCAGCCAGGCCTCAGGTTTGTGTAGGACTGCGGCAGGGTTTATTTTGAAGTAGCGGTGAAAGAGCCGTTTCAGCTTGCGTAACGGCTCTTCTATGTTGGTGGACATGATCTCGGTGGCCTCTGTCAGGTGCTGGTACGTGTCAAGTTCCACCTGTTTGTATACCCGCTTCACCAATAACTCAGGCGACTTCTTGCTCCAAGTCCGAAGGGCTTCAATAGGTGAGAGGCGGTTCAACGAATGCGCGGTGGATATGGCGCTTGCGAGGCCACTTTGAAAAGTTTCTAAATAGGCTTCCAGTGCAGATAAATATTGCGCAAGCAGCTCTCTTTTCCATAGCGTGAAGCCGGCCTGAGTTTCACATTCCTTTACGTATTCCCGGCTGTTGTTTGTCACCGTTGCTGGCTAGCATTGTTGGCTTGCTAACCCACAAACCCACCAGGAATGCCATGACGGACCCACGCGACCCCACCGAAAATTCCGCAACCACCAGCACCGCCCCCGAGCTCAAACGCCGCCACTTCCTGGGTGGCATGGCGACAGCGGGCGTGGGTGCCACGCTGACCGCCTGCGCCACCGACACCCTGCGCGGCACTGGCACCATGGAGGGTAGCGCGCTGGACGGTGCTTTGCAGAAAAATGTCAAAACCGTGGTGGTCATCTACGGCGAGAACCGCAGCTTCAACAACCTGTTTGCCAACTTTCCCGGCCTGGAGAAACCCTTGTCGGCCCTGAAACCTGGTGACTTCGCCCAGCGCGACCGCGACGGCACGCTGCTGGGTAAGTTGCCGCAGACCTGGGGCGGCATCAACCAGGTGGGTCAGCAGGAGGTGGAAGGCGTGACGTACGAGGCGGCTAAGCAGTACCAGACCGACCTGCCCAACGCGCCGTACGCGCTCAAAGGCCCGCAGGGCGAAGCACTGCCCCTGGGCCTGGTCACGCGCGACCTGATCCACGCGTTTTTTCACAACCAGATGCAGATCAACGGCGGCAAGAACGACTACTTTGTGGCCTGGGGCGACGCGGGTGGCATCACCATGGGCCACTACGCCGACACCCGCTACAACCTGCGCCTGTGGGACGTGGCGCGGGAATTTGTGCTGTGCGACAACTTCTTCCAGGACGCTTTTGGCGGCTCGTTCCTGAACCACCAGTACCTGGTGACCGGCACCGTGCCCTTCTACCCGGACGTGATGAATTCGCCCGCCCGCACCCAGGTGGCCCGGCTGCAGAGCAACGACCCCACCGACTACCGCCTGCAGCCCACCGACAAAAGCCCGGCCAGTGCCATGGAAGGCCCGCCCAAGTTCGACCCGAATGCCCTCACGCCCGATGGCTATGCCGTCAACACCATGGCGCCGCCGTACTGGCCCACCTGGTCACGCGACACCGCCAACCCTGACTACGCCGCGCCCAACCAGCCCAGCGTGCTGGTGCCGCAGGTGCACCACCATATTGGCGACAAACTGGACAAAAAAGGCGTGGACTGGGCCTGGTATGCGGGCGCCTGGCAGGCCACGCTGGACCTGTACAAGGACTCCAAGGGCATCCCCAAGATCCCCAACTTCCAGTACCACCACCAGCCGCTGAACTATTTCAAGAACCTGGGCCCCGAAAATCCCACCGCCCGCTCCAAGCACCTGCGCGATGGCGGCCTGGGCGACGAGACCCGCACCAACCGCTTCTTCGCCGATATCGAAGCGGGCAAGCTGCCACCCGTCACCTTCTACAAACCCCAGGGCAACCTGAACATGCACGCGGGCTATGCCGACATCAGCTCCGGCGACCGCCACATCGCCCACGCCATCAAGCTGCTGCGCGCCAGTCCGCAGTGGGAGAACATGGTGGTCGTTGTGACCGTGGATGAAAACGGTGGCTGGTGGGACCACGTGGCACCGCCCAAGGGCGACCGCTGGGGCCCCGGCACGCGGCTGCCTGCGCTGGTGATTTCGCCATTCGCCCGCAAAGGCACGGTGGACCACACCATCTACGACACCGGGTCCATCCTGCGCCTGATCACCCGGGTGTTCGGGCTGGAGAAGCTCGACGGCCTGAAGCAGCGTGACGATGCCATGCAGGCGCGCGGCCAGCAGCCGATGGGCGACATGACCAACGCACTGCAATTCCCCGCCTGAAGCGCCGTCTGCCAGTTGCTACGGTAAATGTAGCTGCCAGCGCAGGTGGCGTCTGCGCTGGAGTCCTAAAAGATATAAATTTTTAAGCGGTGCTGCCAGGGCGTTTGGCCAGCACGGCCCGCCCGACGCGCGAGGCCGAGGTGCGGCCCAGCTGGCTGCTGATCCAGTCGCCACAGTCCACCAGCCGGTCCAGATCGATGCCAGTTTCTGCGCCCAACGTGTGCAGTAAATACACCACGTCTTCGGTAGCCACATTGCCGGTGGCCCCCTTGGCGTAAGGGCAGCCGCCCAGCCCGCCGACCGAGCTGTCGAAGGCGCGTAGGCCAAACTGGTACGAGGCATACACGTTGGCGATCGCCATGCCAAACGTGTCGTGGTAGTGGCCGGCCATTTGGGCCACCGGCACCTGCTGCGCCACGGCCTCCAGCATGCGCAGCACCGCGTCAGGGGTGCCCACGCCAATGGTGTCGCCCAGCGACACTTCGTAGCATCCCATGGCCAGCAGTTGGCCTGCCACATCGGCCACGCGCTGGGGGGCTACAGCACCCTCGTACGGGCAGCCCACCACGCAGGACACGTAGCCGCGCACCCGCACGCCTTGGGCTTGGGCGGCGGCCATCAGTGGGGCGAAGCGGGCCAGGGATTCGGCCACCGAGCAGTTGATGTTCTTCTGCGAAAACGCTTCGGAGGCGGCGGCGAACACCGCCACGTGGTCGGCCCCTGCCGTCACCGCCGCTTCAAAGCCTTGCAGGTTGGGGGTCAGCACCGGGTAGCTCACGCCAGGGCGGCGCACCAGCCCGCGTACAACCTCGGCGGCATCGGCCATTTGCGGCACCCATTTGGGCGACACAAAGGCGGTGGCCTCGATCTCGCGCAGCCCGGCATCGACCAGGCGCTGGATCAGCTCCAGCTTGGTGGTGGTGGGGACAAGCTGTTTTTCGTTCTGCAGGCCGTCGCGTGGACCCATTTCGACGATGC
>NZ_JBDTEM010000234.1:0-8586 GCF_039922535.1 Rhodoferax sp.
GATCTGCCGGTTCTGGATCGACAACAGGTCGCGCAGGGCCTCGCGCGCGAGCTGGATCGAGATTTCCTTCTGATTGAAGCGCGAATAGGCCAGGCATTTGCGCAGCGCGCCTTCGAGCTCGCGCACGTTGGAACGCACGTTTTTAGCCACGAAAAATGCCACTTCCTCTGGCATTTCAGTGCCTTCGGCGCGCGATTTGTTGATCAGAATCGCCACCCGCATCTCCAGCTCGGGCGGCTCGATGGCCACCGTCAGGCCGGAGTCGAAGCGCGACACCAGCCGCTCGTGGATGTCGGCCAGGCCCTTGGGGTAGGTGTCGCTGGTCATCACGATGTGCGACTTCTTGGTCAGCAGCGCTTCAAAGGCGTTGAAGAACTCTTCTTGCGTGCGGTCCTTGTTGGCGAAGAACTGCACGTCGTCAATCAGCAACAGATCCAGCGAGTGGTAACGCTCTTTGAATTCGTCAAAAGTCTTGCGTTGGTAAGCCTTAACCACATCCGATACAAATTGTTCTGCATGGATGTAGAGAACTTTGGCATCGGGCCGGTCGGCCAGCAAACGGTTGCCCACGGCGTGCATCAAATGGGTCTTGCCCAGACCGACGCCGCCGTAGATAAACAGCGGGTTGTAAAGCTGGCCTGGCGTGCCAGACACGTGCATCGCGGCGGCGCGGGCCATGCGGTTGGCCGTACCTTCGACCAGCGTGTCAAAGGTCAGCGCGGTGTTCAGGCGGTTCTTGAATTGGGCCTGGGCTGGATCTTCGACCGCCGTGGCGGGCTCTGGAATCGCGCCCACGCCCTGGGGTGTCAGCGCTGTAGGGTGAGTGCGTGCCTGGGCTTCGCGCGGAGTAAGGACTAACTCAAGCGGAATGGATTGCCCGTACAGTTTTTCCAGCAGGGCAGCGATACGGCCCACGTACTGTGCACGGATCCAGTCCAGCTTGAAGCGGTTGGCGACAAATAAGGTGACTTTGGAGAAGTCGTCGTTGACCTGCGCCACCAAGGGCTTGATCCAGGTGTTGAACTGCTGCTCGGGCAGTTCTTGGGCCAACTGTTCTGCGCAGGCTTGCCATAGGCTGTGGCCTGCGCCGGTGTTGGTGGGGGTTCCCTCTGTCATTGTGGGGGTGTCTACTTCTGTGGATAAATGAGGGATCGGCGAACCGACCATTGTAGTTTGTCCCGCCCTTATCCACAATTTTCCGGGAATGGCCTGCGCGGTGTCTTGCCAGGGCCTTTGCTGAGCGCTATCTTGCCACGCACAGAAAAATTTGCCATAATGCCGGGTTTCCCTGACTAAATTCATCTAGACAGTTTCCGGGCTTTGCGCTTTGGGGTATCGAACAGATGGGTGTACCGGGTTTTGTGTTGCCGTGAAATTCACGTGAAGGTAACGCCAAGCTCCCAGCTTCAGGGTCCATCAAAAGGGCATTCAACCGCCCCCCATTTTTTGGCAACGCACCCACCGGTGCCGCCAATCCGAACTCTTCTAGGATGTCATCATGAAACGCACTTACCAACCGTCGAAAATCAAGCGTGCCCGTACCCATGGTTTCATGGTCCGCATGAAAACCCGTGGCGGCCGTGCTGTCATCAACGCACGCCGCGCCAAGGGCCGCAAGCGTCTGGCTGTCTAAGCTGGCGCACTGACTTCGGTCTGAAACCTGCCGTGCAGCGACTCAAAACGCGGGCGCAGTTTCAGGCCGTTTTAGCGGGTAAAACCGTGGCCCGGACACCGCACTTTGCGCTGCACCGTGCTGCTTTGGATGTGCTCCCCGTGCCGCCCAAAACCACTGCTAAGTCCACACCTCTTCCTACAGAGCCCGAGTCCACGCGACCGCAGGCTCTGTTTGGCGTTCAGGACGTGTGGGTGGGTGCCATGGCACCCAAGCGCTGGGCCAAGCGCGCGGTCACCCGCAACGCCATCAAACGCCAGATTTACCAGGTGGTTCAGGCTTTTGAGCCGCGCTTTCCACAGGCGGCCCATGTGGTGCGTCTGCGAGGCGTGTTTGACCGCAAGGTGTTTCTGAGTGCCACTTCCGAACTGCTCAAGCTGGCGGTCAGGACTGAGCTGGAGCAATTGTTTGGCATGGCGGTTACCAAAGCGGGGTCTGCGGCATGATGCAGTCCCTGCTGATGGGCGTGGTGCGTGGCTACCGGTTGCTGCTCAGCCCCTGGCTGGGTTCGGCCTGCCGTTTTGAGCCCACTTGCTCGGTGTACGCATTGGTGGTTTTAGAGCGGCATGGTGCGGCAGCAGGTTCTTATTTGACGCTACGGCGGCTGGCGCGCTGCCACCCCTGGTGTGACGGTGGGCTCGACCCGCCTCCGCACGAGCGTCCCCGGCTTTTTTCTCCCTTGCTTTCCTCCTCTTCACATAAGAAGTCTTCATGAACGATATTCGCCGAACCATCCTGTGGGTGATTTTTGGTTTTTCTATGGTGTTGCTGTGGGATAAATGGCAAGTTTTTAACGGCCATAAAGCAACCTTCTTCCCGTCACCCGTCGAGCAAGCGGCTATGGCCAAGCCTGCGGCAGGTGCCGCCTCGGTGCCCGCGCCCGTGGCCGCTACGCCGGCCGTTGGTGTGGCCCAGGTACCCGTAGATCCCGCTGCGCCCGCAGCCGCCAAGGAGCAGGTGGTGGTCACCACCGACTTGCTGAAGCTGACCTTCGATACCGAAGGTGGCTCCCTGGTGCGCTCCGAGTTGTTGGGCCAGGTCGATATGGCCGACAAGTCCAAAAACTTTGTTTTGCTGGACAACAGCAAAGAGCGTTTTTACGAAGCCCAGACCGGTTTGATCGCCGGTGTCGGCTCGGTAGCCGGTGCGGCTTTGCCCAGCCACAAAACGGTGATGACCCTGGTGCCCGGCGAGCGTACGTTGGCAGAGGGTGCTAAGGACTTGGTGGTCCGCTTTGAATCGCCTGTGGTCGGCGGCATCAAGCTGGTTAAGACTTACACGTTAGACCGTGGTTCCTATGTGATCCATGTGAAGCATGAAGTGCAAAACGTCGGCACGGTGGCCGTGTCGCCCCAGCTATATCTGCAACTGGTGCGCGACGGCAACAAGCCACCCGGCGAGTCCTCTTTCTACTCTACCTTTACTGGCCCAGCGGTGTACACCGACGCCATGAAGTACCAAAAGGTCGACTTCAAGAAGATCGAAGAAAACAAGGTTGATATCGAAAAGACCTCCACCACCGGCTATGTGGCCATGGTGCAGCATTACTTTGCCAGTGCCTGGCTGCTGGGCGACGGCATCCAGCGTGACCTGTTCATGCGCAAGGTTGATACCAACCTGTACGCGGTGGGCATGATCACACCGATGAACGACATTGCCCCCGGTACCAGCAAGTCTGTGGATGCACGCATGTTCGTGGGTCCGCAACTTGAAAAGTTGCTGGAATCGTTGACCCCCGGCCTGGAGCTGGTGAAGGACTATGGCTGGGTCAAGATTCTGGCCGAGCCGCTGTACTGGCTGCTCGACAAGATCCACAGCGTGCTCATGAACTGGGGCTGGTCGATTGTGGCCTTGGTGCTGTTGCTGAAAATCGCCTTTTACTGGCTCAATGCCAAGGCCTATTCCAGCATGGCCAAGATGAAGGCCATCAACCCCCGCATTACCGAAATGCGTGAGCGCCTGAAAGACAAGCCTGCCGAAATGCAGCAGGCCATGATGAAGATTTACCGCGAAGAAAAAATCAATCCAATGGGCGGCTGCTTCCCCATCATGATCCAGATTCCAGTCTTCATGGCCCTGTATTGGGTGCTGTTGTCCAGCGTGGAAATGCGCAATGCGCCTTGGGCGCTGTGGATCCATGACTTGTCGTCGCCAGATCCGTTCTTCATCTTGCCGGTGCTGATGGCCATGACCACCATGCTGCAAACCTCGTTGAACCCCGCTCCGCCGGATCCCCTGCAGGCCAAAATGATGTGGTTCATGCCCCTGGCGTTTTCGGTGATGTTCTTTTTCTTCCCGGCCGGATTGGTGATGTACTGGATTACCAACAATTCCTTGTCGATTGCACAGCAGTGGATCATCAACACCCGCATGGGCGTTCCACCCAAGTTCCACCTGCCCTCGTTCAAATAACACCGCCCCGGTGGTACACCAAAGCCGCTGAACCTCCGGGTTGGGCGGCTTTTTTCTTGAAGGTTTATTTCCATGCACAGCCGCAACAACGATCCCATCGCTGCCATCGCCACCGCCCCCGGCCGGGGTGCGGTCGGCATCGTGCGGGTCAGCGGCAAGCAGATTGGCCCGGTCATTGAGGCTCTGTGTGGCCGTACGCTTAAAGCCCGCGAAGCCACGTATCTGCCATTTCGGGATGCGGCGGGTGCAGCCATCGACCACGGCTTGGCACTGCATTTCCCGGCCCCGCATTCGTACACCGGCGAAGACGTGTTGGAGTTGCAGGCCCACGGCGGGCCCGTGGTGTTACAGCTGCTGTTGGCGCGCTGCCTGGAGGCGGGAGCGGCTATGGGGGTGCGGTTGGCCGAGCCGGGTGAATTTACCCAACGCGCGTTCTTGAACGACAAAATCGACCTGGCCCAGGCCGAAGCCATTGCCGATCTGATCGATGCCAGCACCGAGGCCGCGGCCCGCAGTGCGGCCCGCTCGCTGTCCGGTGAGTTCTCGCGCGAGATCCACGCCTTGCGCGACGGCCTGGTGCATCTGCGCATGCTGGTCGAAGCCACACTGGACTTTCCTGAGGAAGAAATCGACTTCCTGCGCAAAGCAGACGCGCACGGGCAGCTATCAAAACTACAGCAAAAACTATTCGCTGTGATGCAGCGCACCCGGCAGGGCGCTTTGCTGCGTGAGGGCATCAAGGTGGTGATTGCCGGCCAGCCGAACGCAGGCAAGTCGTCTTTGCTGAACGCCCTGGCCGGGGCCGAGCTGGCGATTGTCACCCCCATCGCGGGCACCACGCGCGACAAGGTGGCCCAAACCATCCAGATCGAAGGTGTGCCCATCCACGTGATCGACACCGCCGGTTTGCGCAGCAGTGACGATGCGATCGAGGCCATCGGCATTGAGCGCGCCTGGGCAGAGATTGAAGCTGCCGATGCCGTGCTGTTTTTGCATGACCTGACCCGCGCAGAACTGGCCGACTACCAGTCGGCCGATGCGGCTATCGCGGCCGAACTGGCCCAGAAGCTACCGCCCCGTGTGCCGGTGATCGATGTGTGGAACAAGCTGGATTCTCACCAAGCCGCCGTTGGCATGCTGGCCCTTTCCGCCAAGACCGGCGCCGGGCTCGACAGCCTGCGCCGCAAACTGCTGGATGTGGCCGGTTGGCAGGCCTCGCCTGAAGGGGTGTTTATCGCCCGAGCACGCCACGTGCAGGCCTTGCAGCGCGTAGAAGCGCATGTAGATGCTGCCGTTGCGCATTTGGCAGCGCAGGCGCAGTTGCTGGACCTACTGGCCGAAGAGCTGCGGCTGGCCCAAAATGCCCTGAACGAAATCACGGGCGCGTTCAGTGCGGACGATTTGTTAGGGGTGATTTTCTCCAGCTTTTGCATTGGCAAATGAATGCCATAAACTGTAGCCATGATTACCGCAGCGCCCAATCTCCAAGGCCTTATGGATGCCTTGCTGCTGAACAAAGCCCAGGACGGCTTGAACCTGAATCTGCTTCCCGCCCAGTGGGAGGCTCTGGCGCACTATCTGCAGCCGCTGACGGTGGTGCAGGGGGATATTCTGTTCAAGCAGGGGGCAATGGACCGTACGCTTTATTTTGTTGCCAGCGGCAGCCTGAGCGTGCATTTTGAAGATGCCGAAAGCCGTATCCGGTTGGCGATTGTGGGCGCAGGCAGTGTGGTCGGAGAAGGCAGCTTTTTTACCGGAACCCCGCGCAGCGCCACCGTGCAGGCGGGCAGTACCTGTGTTTTGTGGAGCCTGTCGCCCATGCGGTTTTCCGAAATGACCCACCGTAAACCCGAGTTGGCCCTGGTGGTGGCCATGGGTGCTGGCGCGGTGGTCGCCAAGCGGTTGATGCACAGCCGATACCGTGTCGCGGTGACATGAATAGGCAGCCCCCAAGGAAGGCAAAAACATGTCTTTTTTAAACTGGTTTTCGCGTAAACCCCAGGCGGAGGCAGCGCCTGCCTCTACCCCGGATGCTGTCAAGTTGCGGGATGCCCGAATCGACCGCCGAGAGCGCTTGTACGCAATTATGCGAACCTCGCTGGTGCAGGCAGGTGTGCAAACGGCCAGTTTTAAATTCAAAGTGCTAGCGCTGGACGACCAGGGACAGCAGTTTTTGGTCATGGTAGATGTGGCGAATCCCTGGGGCGGAGATGCCGGATGGCGGTCACGCATCGAGACACAGGTAGTCCAGGCAGCGCAAACGCAGCATGGCCTGGTAATTACAGCGGTGTATTGGCGCAACAACGCCGAATTGGTGGCCGCGCCGCCCAGCATGCCGGCCACGCTGTCGGGCCCAGAGTCCGGCCCGTCGGACCGTGTCACCCTGGCGGGTGGTGTAGGCCGGTATGAGCCTTTGCAAGATGACGAGGTGGCGGCCTTCCAGAAGGCTTTGGAAGCCGCCTCACGCCTGCCCTCAGTGCCCGGAAAAATCCACTAGCGTAAACAGCGACAAACCGCTTTCACGCAGTTTGTGGGAGCCCCCCAGCTCGGGCAGATCGACAATTGCCGCACCTTCGACTACCGTGGCACCGAGCTTTTCGAGCAGCTTTTTTCCGGCCATCATGGTGCCACCGGTGGCAATCAGGTCATCGATCAGCAGCACCCGGTCCCCAGGTTTGACGGCATCGGTGTGCAGCTCCACTGTGGCACTGCCGTATTCGAGCTCGTAGGTTTCTTCTACCGTGGTGAACGGCAGCTTGCCTTTTTTGCGGATCGGCACAAAGCCGATGTTCAGCTCATAGGCCACTACCGCACCCAAAATGAAGCCGCGGGCATCCAGGCCTGCCACCACGTCGGGACGCAGGGCCGGATCCATGTAGCGGTGCACAAAGGCATCGATCATCACGCGGAAGACGCGCGGGTTTTGTAGCAAGGGGGTGATGTCCCGAAACTGTACCCCGGGCGCGGGCCAGTCGGGCACCGTACGCATGTGGGCCTTGAGGTACGCGTTGACGCTGAAGCTTGTCATGGGAATGTCACCAAAGGAGAGGGGTGGCTATTGTGCCTTGGCCTACGCGCGTCAGCCTTTTAAAAACTTGTCCTCGGCCAAGGCCAGGGTTGCGGCCTCGCCTGACAGCACCAGGGTGTCGCCATCCTGCAGCAAGACGTTGTCATCAGGTTCCTCGGTTTTGCCATTTTTGCGCCGCAAACTGATGACCCGTACCCCCACCGCGTGCAAGGCCAGTCGGCCTAAAGGCTTGCCCAGGCATTTGGCGGCAATCGTCAGAGTCAGGGTGGTCAGGCGTTCGTGGTGCAGCTCGTCCACGCCGTTGTCGTCGGCGCCGTGGAAATAGCCGCGCAGCAGGTTGTAGCGCGCGTCGCGCTGGTCCTGCACCACGCGTATCACCCGGCGCATCGGTACGCCCACCAAGGCCAGTGCGTGGCTGGCTAGCATCAATGAGCCTTCAATCGCCTCGGGTACGACTTCGGTGGCCCCGGCCTGGCGCAGTTTTTCCAGATCGTGGTCGTCCTGAGTACGCACGATCACCGGCACCTGGGGTGCGTGGGCGCGGGTGTGGACCAAGACCTTGAGCGCGCCCGCTACGTCCAGGTAGGTGATGACCACGGCACTTGCCCGCGCCAAGCCTGCCGCCATCAGTGCCTGCAGCCGGGCCGCATCGCCAAACACCACAGAATCGCCCGCAGCGGCGGCCTGGCGCACGCGGTCGGGGTCCAGGTCCAACGCCATGTAGGGAATGCCTTCGCGCTCCAGCATGCGGGCGAGATTTTGCCCGCAACGTCCGTAGCCGCAGATGATCACGTGCTTGTTGGCATTGATGGATTTGCGGGCGATGTGGGTCATTTGCAGCGACTGCTGCAGCCATTCGCTGCTGACCAGTTGCATCACGATCTTGTTGCTGTACATGATGATGAAAGGCGTGGCCAGCATCGACAGCACCATACTGGCCAGAATCGGGTTCAGCAAAGATGCCGGGACCAATCGGTTTTCCTGCGCCAGCGTTAGCAGCACAAAGCCAAATTCGCCCGCCTGTGCCAGGTACAGCCCAGTGCGCAGCGACACGCCCATGGTGCCGCCTAGCAGCCGGGCTAGCACCGTGACCATCGTCAGTTTGAACAGCACCGGCAGGCTCATCAGCAGCAGTACCAGTGGCCAGTGCTCCAGCACCAGCCGCCAGTCCAGCAGCATGCCGATGGTGATGAAAAACAGGCCCAGCAGCACATCGTGGAACGGGCGGATATCGGTTTCCACCTGGTGCTTGTATTCGGTTTCGGAAATCAGCATGCCCGCAATAAAGGCCCCCAGCGCCAGGCTCAGGCCCGCCAGCTCGGTCAGCCAGGCCAGTCCCAGTGTGATCAGCAACAGGTTCAGCACAAACAGCTCTTCGCTCTTGCGCCGCGCCACGATCGTTAGCCACCAGCGCATCACGCGCTGCCCACCGACCAGCAGTACGGTGATCAAGGCTGCAGCTTTGAGCGATGCC
>NZ_JBDTEM010000235.1:0-2006 GCF_039922535.1 Rhodoferax sp.
CCTGCACAGCGGCGTGCGCCTGGGCCTCGTTGGCCACGTCCAGGTCCAGCGCCAGCAGGCGGTCGTGGACGGTGGAGATCTGCTGGCGGCTGCGGGCGGTGGCGACCACGTTGTGGCCTGCGTCCAGCGCGGCTTGCACGGTGTGCGCGCCAATGCCGCGGGCTGCGCCGGTAATGAACCAGGTGGTGGGTGGGGTTGCCATGGGGGCTCCTTAGGTGAAGTATGAAATGCTCTGTAATCAATAGCTGCTTGCGCAGGTAGCGCCTGCGCAAACGGGCTATTTGGCTTATAAAACCGGGCGGGCTAAAACAAGCCGTCGGTGGTGACCGACAGCGCTTGCCAGGCCGCCAGCTCAGCGCGCAGGCTGTCAATCTTTGCGCCCACCACCGCCACCGCATCGCTGCCCGCCGCAAAGCGCAGCGGCGGCGTGGGGTGGGCGGCCAGCTGCAGCAGTACTGCGGCCAGCCGCGCCGGGTCGCCGGGCTGCTGGTGGTTGTAGCGGCCATATTTGGCGCTGATGTCCGCGGACTGCGCGGCGTAATCCGGCACCGCCATGCTGCCGTAGCGCACCGATTGCGCATCCAGAAAGTCGGTGCGGAAGTAGCCGGGCTCGATGATGGTGACCCGGATGCCGAAGGGCTGCACCTCCTGCGCCAGGCCTTCCGAGAAGCCTTCCACCGCAAACTTGGTGGCGCAGTACAGCGAAGCACCGGGGTGGCCCCCCTCGATGCCGCCGATGGAAGACAGGTTGAACACATGGCCTGCGCGCTGTTGGCGCATCACCGGCAGCACCGCGCGCGTGACGTGGAACAGGCCAAACACATTGGTGTCGAACTGCGCCTGCGCTTGCGCCGCACTGACTTCTTCAAACAGGCCCATCTGGCCGTAGCCCGCGTTGTTGACCAGCACGTCGATGCGGCCAAAGTGCGCCACGGCGGCCTGTACCGCGGCCTGGGCCTGGGCGGCATCGGTGACATCCAGGTCCAGCGCCAGCAGGCGGTCGCCGGTGGCTTGGATGCTGCCGCGCTGGCGGGCGGTGGCCACCACGTTGTGGCCGGCGGCCAGCGCGGCCTGCACGGTGTGGGCACCGATGCCGCGGGCTGCGCCGGTAATGAACCAAGTGGGGGGATGGAAAGACATGGAAAAGCTCCTGGGTGGTGAAGAGCTTGACTATCCCCGTGTAGGCCCTTGCCACGGTAGCCTGATGCTGCGCAGCTCTTGCATAATCCTCGCATGCTGCCAACGCCTTCTTCCCCATCCCTGCAAGCGTTGTGCGCCTTGATTGCACAACACTGCGTACAGAGCCGCACCGCCACCGCCATCCCGCGCGTCAGCCTGGTGCGTTCTGACACCGCTACGCTGCCGGTCGGCGTGGTCTACCAGCCCATGCTGTGCATCGTGGCGCAGGGGGCCAAGCGTGCGCTGCTGGGCGACACCATCGTCGAGTACCGCGCGGGCCAGTACCTGGTGGTGTCGGTTGATTTGCCGATCACCGGCGCGGTGGTCCAGGCCCGCCCGGACGCGCCGTACCTGGCCGTCTCGCTGGCGCTGGACCCGGCAGTGCTGGCCGAAATGCTGCTGACCCTGCCGGGCCCGCCCCCGGGTGCGCCACCGCAGGGTTTGGCGGTGAGCCCCGCTACACCCGATCTGCTGGATGCCGCGCTGCGTTTGTTGCGCCTGCTGGACACCCCGGCCCAAATCCCCATGCTGGCCCCGTTGGTCGAGCGCGAAATTTTGTACCGTTTGCTGACGGGCGCGCAGGCCCCCATGCTGCGCCAGATCGCCATGGCCCACAGCCACCTGGCGCACGTCAGCCGCGCCATCGGCTGGATCCGCAGCCACTTTGCCGAGCCGCTGCGCATTGACGCGGTGGCGCAGCAGGTGCACATGACCGCCTCTACCTTCCACCGGCATTTCAAGGCCGTCACCGCCATGAGCCCGCTGCAGTACCAAAAGCAGATTCGCCTGCAGGAGGCCCGCCGCCTGCTGCTGGTCGGGCAGGCCGA
>NZ_JBDTEM010000236.1:0-2001 GCF_039922535.1 Rhodoferax sp.
AGCCAAAAAAGACGCTGCCGAAGATAAGCGGGATGCCGACTACAAGGTGGCCGCCCAGAAGTGCGATGCTTTGGCGGGCAACGCCAAAGACAGCTGTATCGCTGCCGCCAAGGCCCAATTCGGGAAGTCTTGATATCTAGCATGTAGATAAAAGAAGCCGGTGCAGACCGGCTTTTTTTATGGTCTTTTAGACCTTTGGTGCAGATAGAACCTGCGCAAGCAGCTATCAAAATTGAATTGATATTCAGGTCTTTCGCCGGTACATGTCGGCATCGGCCAGACGCACCAAGTCTTCGGCATCCACCGCCATACCGGGGTAGATGGCCACTCCCACTGATGCGCCCAGGAAGGCTGTGCCCAGGCGTTGCATGGCGGCCACCGGCAAAGGTTCGCGCAGGGCCAGGTCGATCTTGTCGCGGATGTGCTCTGCTGCGGCCAGATCGGCTACCGGGTCCAGCAGCACCACGAATTCGTCGCCGGCATAACGGGCCAGGGTGTCGCTGCTACGGGTGGCCTGGCGCAGGCGGTCTGCGGTGGCCACCAGTACCTGGTCCCCCGCATCGTGGCCTAGCGTGTCGTTGATGTGCTTGAACTTGTTCAGGTCGATGAACAGCACCGCAAAGGGCTGCTGGTCGGCTTGGCGGCGGCCCCGGTCCAGCCGGTCGCCCAGGGTGCGCATCAGCCATTCGCGGTTGTGCAGGCCGGTCAGCGCGTCGGTGCGCAGACGCAGCTGCATCTCGCGGAAGGTCTGGGCCAGCTCACCGATGGTGCCCCGGCCTTGCACGTTCACCACCGCATCCAGGCGGCCTTCGCCCACGCCGCGCGCGGCCACGGTGAGCAGATGCAGGTCGGCGCTGAGCCAGTTCAGGATCAACAGGCCCAGAGCCACGGCGGCGATCGAGGCGGCGGCACCAATGACTGCCGTACGGACCACGTTGGCACTCAGGTCGCGCATGAAGTCGCTGCGTGGCACGGCCACCACCACCAACCAGTCCAGTCCGGCATCGTCGCGTAGACGGCTGAAGGCCAGTTGCACCGCTACGCCATCGGGACCACTGACGGGCATGGACACCGGTATCTGCGGCTCGCCATAGGTTTTCAGCCGCTCAAGGACCGCGCGGTAGGCGGCTTCCTGCAGGGGATCGCCGCTGGCACTGGCATTGATACGGGTCCCCACTTTGCCGGAGGCGTGGTGGATATTGGGGGTGTGCGACGAGGCGATGAGCTGCCCCCCGGTCTCGATGATGAATGCCAGCCCGTGCTCGCTGAGGGCCAGGGTGCGCACAAATGCATTCAGCCGGGTCAGGGCCACGTCGGTTGCCACCACGCCTTGCAGGGAGCCCTGGCCGTCCAGCACGCGTTTGGCCCGGGTGAGTACCAGCTCGTTGGTCAGCCCATCGATGTAGACCGCCGTCCAGACCGGCGTGGTGCTGGTTTCGGCCAGGGTGTACCAGGGACGCAAGCGCAGGTCGAGAGGCCCCTGGCCTGGATGTGAATCGGTCAAGGGGCCGTCGATACCGCGCACGGTGGAGACCAAGCGGGTGGCGAGGGGGCTGCTACGGGTCGCCCAGTCGGCCAGGTCGGTGCCGCGGCGGTACATGGACGCGACCTGGCCCGCGACGTTGGCGTAGTAGACGTGGTTGTTCGGATCGGTGTAGAGCGCGGTGGCGGCCCAGAAGCGGGCGCGCAGGGCGGCTTGGTCGTCCAGCAGATTGGCCGTGGTGCCCTGGCCATGGGGAAAAGCGGTTTCCAGCACGGCGGCCGAACCCAGTAAATGCCGGTCTACCGCCTGTTCAATGCGGGCCACCGTTTCCAGCAAAAGGTGGCTTGACAGGGTATCTACCACCTCGCTGCCGGTACGGTAGGACAAGGCTCCCACCAGCGTGGCCACGCCCAGCACCAGCGCCACATAGGGAATGGTCAGCCATTGGCGCAGCGAGAAACGGACAAGCATGTAAGAGCCCTCTCAGCGGCTAAGGTGAACCACGTTTATCCAGCGTC
>NZ_JBDTEM010000237.1:0-6274 GCF_039922535.1 Rhodoferax sp.
TGAAGCCACGTCCAGGAGCATCTGTGCGCGGTTCTCGGCCACGCCCTTGCGGAAGCCGTCAAACACTTCCATCGGCAGGCCCTCGGGATTGCTGGCCGTCTTGAGCATCAACGGCGGCACCGCGCTCACCAGCACGGCCTTGGCTGTGCGGCCACTGGGCTGGCCGTGCTTGGCGACGTAGCGTGCCACCTCGCCGCCGCCGGTGGAGTGGCCGATGTGCACCACATTTTTCAGGTCCAGCGCCTCGACCACCGCAAAGGCATCGGCAGCATAGTGGTCCATATCATGTCCCTCGCTGACCTGCGCCGAGCGGCCGTGGCCACGCCGGTCGTGCGCGACAACGCGGTAGCCATGCTGAACGAAGAACAGCATTTGCGCATCCCAATCGTCGCTAGAGAGTGGCCAGCCATGGTGGAACATGATCGGCTGCGCGCTCTTGGGGCCCCAATCTTTGTAGAAGATCTGGACGCCGTCTTGGGTGGTCACAGTGGACATGGTTGGAAACTCTCCGGGGGTTGTTGCAGCGGCTTGTGCTGCGGTTGGGAAAAGAAATGCGGAAGGCAACGCTGCCGGGGTTTAGTCTTCGCGGAAAGCTGCGCCACTGGCCATATGCAGGGCAGTGCGCACCACGATCCACGAGACGATCAAGGTGGCTGCGGCCAAGGCGACAACCGCAATCACCAAGGTGTAATTGCTGGGGCGGGCGAGGTAGTAGTTGAGACTGGCACCGGCCCAGCCGTCGGCCGGAAAAGTCATCGCCCACCAGCTCATGAAGAACGGCCCGTGGGCCAGGTGTTTGCCCAGGCTGGCCAGCAGGATGGCGATGAATAACGCCAGGCAATAGAAGATGTCGCCCAGCGCGCCGGCCTGGCCGCCGGTGAACGCCAGGTAGGCCGATAAGCCGATCGACGGCGGCGCCAGCAAAATGAACAGCGTGGGCATGCTGCGCTGGCCCATCACCGGCACAAACAACACGCGATGCAGCACGATGGTGAAGAACGACAGCCAGAAGATCAGGCCGATGGAAAAGAAGAACCAGCTTATTTCTACATGCCCCAGCGGCACACCGCCCACCGGCACCAAGATGTTGCCCACCACCGGGATGAACCAGGCAGGCGTCAACACGTTTTCGTCCTGCGCATGCAAGATCCAGCGGCGGATCAGGGTGACGGCGAAGGCCAGGTGCATGGTTGCGCCCAACCACCACAACACCTGCGCCAGGTCAATCGAATAAGCCCGCACGCCGATCGACAACACAATCATGGCCACCGACACCGCGGGGAAGAAGCTCGAACGCACCGGGTGGGCAAACTCTTCCAGTACCTCGGCAAAGCAAAAACTGAGTTTGGCCAGGTGCAGTACGACCAGCAGGACGAAACTTAGCAAGGCAATGCATAACAAGATTTGGCTGATGACCAAAGGCAGGCCAAAAACATGGTGCGCAGCGCCCCAGGCGTTGGCAAGGCCGCCGATGCCCATCACCATGGAGAACATGGAGATCGACAGCCGCGCCAACAGGGGTTTTTCGACGACCGGCACGGGCATGATTTCTTGGCTCATTGGGTTTCCTTGTCTGCAGCAGTGGCACGGGCGTGCGCAACATCTAGCGCCAGGAAGTGGTGCACCGCGGGTTTGTCCGGTCCGATGTGGAAGGCCAGCGCCTCGCTCTGCAAATCGGCATCGGCCTTGGAGACCCGCCGGTGTTGGCGCAGATGCTCGGCCCAGGACTCGACCATGAACCATTCGATCACCCGCTCGGGCTCGCCCGTGTGTTCGGCCACGCCCCAGGCATAGGCACCGTCGCGCCGCCGCTCCTGGGCCACGTGGTGCATGGCCTGCAGAAACGCCTGCAGATCGTGCTTGCGGATGCGGTATTCGATCTGGACGATCACCGGGCCACGGTCATGCACCACGGGTTCGGTCAGCAGGGGTTCGGGCCAGTGGTTGGAGGCTTGCAGATCGGCTTCGCCCGTGGGCAGCTTCACGCGGTGGAACACCCACGCCACGGCGACCAGACCGACCGCTCCGATCACCAGCGTGCTTGGCACGCCCAGTTCCTGGGCGATCAGGCCCCAGGCCAGGCTACCCGCCGCCATCGCGCCGTTAAATACCGTCAGGTAAATCGCCAGGCCTCGACCCCGCACCCAATTGGGTAGCACCGCCTGGGCCACGCCGTTGAGCGTGGTCAGCGCAATGATCCAGCCCATGCCGAGCACCAGCATCAGCAGCACCGCCGCCCATTGCGGCGGTGCCGTGGACAGCAGCGCCATCACAGCGGCAGTCAACACCGAGGCCGTCAGCACGAGGCCGTCGGTATCCAGCCGCTGGCGCATCTTGGGCAGCAGCACCGCACCGAGGATGGCGCCGGCACCTACCGCGCCCAGCAGCACCCCATAAAAGCCTGCGCTACCACCCAGCATGCGCCGCGCCACCAGCGGCAGCAAGGCCCAGACCGAGCTGGCGAATAAGAAGAACACGGCGGCGCGTAGCAGCACCACATGCAGTTCACGGCTGGCGCGGGCATAGCGCACACCTGCGCGGAACGCACCGAAGAACTGCTCCGACAAACCGGTGTCCACCGCGGCCGGACGTTTCCACCAGAACAACGCCGCCACCACAAACACATAGCTCAGCACGTCGGCCCCATAGGCCATGGAAGCACCGAAGCTGGCCAGCAGCAAACCACCGGCGGCCGGGCCGATGGCGCGTGCCACATTGATACCGAGGGAGTTCAGCGCCACGGCGTTTTTCAGGTCAGCGCGCGGCACCAGCTCAGGCACGATGGACTGCCAGGTGGGCCCCATCAGCGCGGCGCCGATACCGCCCACAAAGGTCAGTGCGATCAGGTATTCGACCGTCAGTGCGTTGGTCTTCGACAAGACCAACAGCGTGCCGCTGACACAGGCCAGTAGCAGCTGGATCCAGATCAGAAAGCGGCGTCGGTCCAGGATGTCGGACAGTACGCCAGCGGGAATTGCCAGCAGAAAAATCGGCAGCGTGGCGGCTGTCTGAATCAGCGCCACAGCCGTGGGACTGGGAGACAGCTCGGTCACCATCCACGAGCTGGCCACGTCGCGCATGAAGCTGCCGATATTGCCGAGCACGGTGGCCGCCCACAGTACGGCAAACACGGGTTGCCGCAGCGGCGCAAAGCTGCCGGCAGGCTTGTTGTGAAGATCAGATCCCAACTTGGCCCCCCAGGTCATACCAAGCGACCACGATGAAGCCGCCCACAAGTCCCCAATGCTCGAAAAAATTATTTGCCAGCATGCGCCGCTGCGTGCCCTGCTTATCCCAGAACCGGTCGGCCAGAACGTTGGCCAACGCGGTGAAGGCCGCGAGCATCAAAGCGCCCAACCAGCGGTAGACGCCGCTTAGCACCATGGCCGAGGCCGCGAACTCGAAGACAATGGTCAGCGCGGCCAGTGGTGCGGCAGGTGCCAGGCCAAAACCCCGCATTTCTGCCACAGCAGCGGGGAAGTCCCGTGCCTTGTCGAAGGCCCCCTGCAGGTAGGCCGCGCACAGGCATAGCAACGCCAGCCAGTGCACCCAAGGCGAAACGAAGACATGGCGGAGCAGTTCCATCAGACGGCCCAGCAGGCGCAGCCCAGCGCGCCCCAGAAGCTCTTCAGGTCGGCAATGGGCAGCTTGCTGCTCCAGGCAGTGGCGTGCTGGTGGCCGTGCACATTGCAGTCGTTCGCGCAAGCACATGCGGCGGCGGCATTGCGCATCACAGCTTGCATGGGCGCCCCCTGTTCGCCCCAACCGGCGTAGCCACCAAAGCGGCGCACCGGCGACCAGTCGGGCATGGCCGGTGGCAGCGGGCTGTCGTCATGCGCAGCAAAATCACCCGCGCCGTACACCACCTTGCCGCCCACGATGGTCAGCAAAGCCGTGGTGTCGGCAATGTCAGATTCGGCGCAGGCAAAGAAGTCGCGATCGGGTACCACCAGGTCGGCGAACTGGCCAACTTCGATGCGCCCCTTCTTGCCCACCTCGTTGCTGAACCAGGTGACGTTTTCGGTCCACATGCGCAGCGCGGCTTCGCGGTCCAGGCAGTTGCGTTGTGGATACAGCTGCATGCCGCCCACCGTCTTGCCGGTGACCAGCCACGACAGCGAGACCCAGGGGTTGTAGGACGCGACGCGTGTGGCGTCGGTACCGGCGGAGACCTTCACACCCTTCTCCAGAATCTTCTTCACCGGCGGCGTGGCCTCGGCCGCGCCATGGCCGTAACGCTCCACAAAGTATTCGCCCTGGTAGGCCATGCGGTGCTGCACGGCGATGCCACCACCGAGCGCGGCGATGCGATCGATAGACTGGTCCGATATGGTTTCGCAATGATCGAAGAACCAGTTCAGGCCTTGTAGCGGCACGTCCTGGTTCACCCGCTCAAACACGTCCAGCGCACGGCTGATGGTTTCGTCGTAAGTGGCGTGCATGCGCCAAGGCCAGCGGTTTTGCGCCAGCAGCCGTACCACTTCTTCGAGTTCACCTTCCATCTCAGGCCCCATGTCGGGGCGTGGCTGGCGGAAGTCTTCAAAGTCGGCCGCCGAGAACACCAGCATCTCGCCCGCTCCGTTGTGGCGGAAGTAGTCCGTACCCTGCTTGTACTGCGAGGTGCTGGTCCAGTTCAAGAAGTCAGCCTTCTCCTGCTTGGGCTTTTGCGTGAACAGGTTGTAGGCCAGGCGGATGGTCAACTGGTCGGCCTCGGCCAGTTCTTCGATCACTTTGTAATCGTCCGGGTAGTTCTGGAAACCGCCGCCCGCGTCGATGGCGCCGGTGACACCCAGGCGGTTCAGCTCGCGCATGAAGTGGCGCGTGGAGTTGAGTTGGTACTCGTACGGCAGCTTGGGGCCTTTGGCCAGCGTGGCATACAGGATGGACGCGTTCGGCTTGGCCAGCAGCAGGCCGCTGGGGTTGCCTGCGCTGTCGCGCACGATCTCGCCGCCGGGGGGAGCGGGCGTGTCCTTGGTGTAGCCCACGGCGCGCAGTGCGGCACCGTTGAGCAGCGCGCGGTCGTACAGATGCAGCAGGAAGACCGGTGTGTCGGGCGCAACGGCATTCAGCTCGTCAATGGTCGGCAGGCGCTTCTCGGCGAACTGGTGTTCAGTGAAGCCACCCACCACGCGTACCCACTGCGGCGCGGGCGTGATGTCTACCTGGCGCTTGAGCATGCCCATGGCGTCGGCCAGGCTGCGCACGCCGTCCCAGCGCAGCTCCAGGTTGAAGTTGAGCCCGCCGCGGATGATGTGCAGGTGGTTGTCGATCAGGCCTGGCAACACACGCCGACCGCGCATGTCGATGACCTTGGTATGCGGGCCGGCCAGCGGCATCACTTCGTGGTCGCGCCCCACATGGGTGAAGCGGCCGTCCTGGATGGCGACCGCACTGGCAGTCGGATTGGCCCGGTCGAGTGTGGTGAACAGCCCGCGGTGCAGGATCAGATCAGGGTATGCGTTGGCCATGAGAGCGTCTTTCGGTTGAGGCTAGTGGGTGCAGTGCGACAGCGAGAGGGTGGGTCAGATGCCGTAGCGAGCGGTCCGAGGTCGCGTTGAGGACCGGAGCCGTACTCCCGTACGGCGAGGACCGCAGATGCGAGATCGGACCGCGCAGTAGGCAGATGGCCTACCCTCTCAGCCCTCGTGGGCGCCGAACATGGCGCGGGCGTAGTTGATGCCAATACCGTAGCCGCCGCCGAACTTCTTGGCAACGCCGGTCGTCATGTCATAGGTGTCGGTGCGCGCCCAGTCGCGTTGCAGTTCCAGCAGGTATTGCAGCGAAGTCATGGGCTGTGCACCGGCCTGCACCATGCGCTCCATGGCGCGGTTGTGCGCCTCGTTGGAAATGTCACCGCAGGCATCGGCAATCACATACACCTCGAAGCCCTGGGCTATGGCCGACAGAGCCGGGCCGACGATGCACACGCTGGTCCACAGGCCGGCCAGCACGATGCGGGTCTTGCCGATTTCGTTGATGCGCTGGATGACGGCTGCGTCTTCCCAAGTGTTCATCGAGGTGCGGTCCAGCAATTTCTGGCCGGGGAAAGGTGCGGTGACTTCTTCAAACATCGGGCCGGAAAAGCTTTTCTCGGCCACGGTGGTGAGAATGGTCGATGCGCCAAAGCCGGCAGCCGCGCTGGCCACCAGGGCGGCATTCGAGCGCAGCAGCACCGGGTCGATGGAGTTGGTGGCGAACGCCATTTGCGACTGGAAGTCGATCATCACCAAGGTGTGATCGTGGGGGGTGAGTAATTTGGCGCCGGCGGTGGGGG
>NZ_JBDTEM010000238.1:0-2450 GCF_039922535.1 Rhodoferax sp.
ATCAACGCGCCTCGCAGCGGGCAATCAGCGCGGTGCAGAAGCCTTCCAGCACCTGCAGATAGCGTTCGCAGTCGCCTTCGGTAGAGGCGGGGCACATCAGCAGCATGCTGTGGAACGGGGTGATCAGCACGCCCCGGTTCATGAAGTACACGTGCAGCAGTGACTCCAGCACACCGTCACGTCCGTTCTTCACATCGGTGGCATCAAAGGGCTCGTCGGGGTGGTACAGCGTCTCCATGCGCGCACCCATCAGGGCCACAAACCAGGGTAATTTATGGCGCTCTATGACAGAACGGGTGCGTTCGGCCAGCAGGGCGGCGAGGGCCACCATGCGGCCAAAGGCTTCGTCGGTCAGCACATGGGTCAGCACGGCGCGTACCGCGGCCACCTGCAGGGCGCTGCCGGCCAAGGTGCCGCCAAAGCCCAGGTGGGCGCTTTGCCGTACCTCGGTGGGGTTGACCTTGGGGACGACCTGCCACATGCGCTCGGCCACGGCCTGGCTCACGCCGTACAGGCCTACAGGTATGCCGCCGCCTACGGCCTTGCCGACCACGAAGAAGTCGGGCTGCAGGCCTTGGGCACCGGTACAACCGCCGGGGCCGTTGGAGAAAGTGTGCGTCTCGTCAATGATCAGCAAGGTGCCGGTTGCGGTGCAGGCGGCGCGCAGCGCGTCCAGAAAGCCGGGTTTGGGGGCGAACATGCCGTAGTTGGTCATGAAGGGCTCGGTCAACACGCAGGCTACGTCGCCATCGGCCAGGGCGGCCTGCAGGGCGGCTATGTCGTTGAACTCCACCACCTTGGAGACGCGTGCATGGTCTACCGCGTTGGCATGGATGCCGTTGCGCATCACCATCTCGCCCTGGTCGCCGAGGGCAACGTGGGCCTCTTCCACCGAACCGTGGTAGCAGCCGTTGAAGACCAGCACTTTCTCTCGGCCCGTGACCATGCGGGCGATGCGGATGGCCGCCCGGTTGGCATCGCTGGCCGAGGTGGTGAAGCCCCAGTACGGCAGGCTGAACCTGCGTGTCAGCTCCTGGCCTACCCACTGTGCGTCTTCGGTGGGCAGCATCAGCGTGGCACCACGGGACAGCTGCGCTGCCACGCCTTCGGTCACCGCGGGGTGGCCATGGCCGCACATGCCGCCGGTGTCGCCCAGGCAGAAGTCCACATAATCTTGTCCGTCTACACACCGCAAGTGCGTACCTTGGGCGGATTGGGCCACCAGCGGGAAGCCACCCGACCAGCGGCGCATCCAGTGCGATGGCGCGCCGTACAGGTAGTGTGCTTGACCCGCTTGGAAGTTGGCCTTGGATTGCGGATGCTTTTCGGCGAACAAGGTTTGCTCGTGTACCAGCATCTCGTGTACGGCGATGGGGTTTAGTTGGATCATGGTGCGACCTTTTTGAATGCGCCTTCCAGCGCATCGCACAGCACGTCGATCTCGCTGCGCGAAATAGTGAGTGCGGGCGACAGAATGATGTTGGGGCCGGAGGTGCGCACCATGGCGCCTAGTCGGTAGGCTTCGCGGGCGACCTCAGTGACTTCCTTGGCACCGCGTGCAAAGCTGGCCTTGGTAGCTTTGTCAGCCACCATTTCAAGGCAGACCATCAGGCCCACGCCGCGCACATCGCCAATCAGGCGATTGCGCTGGCCCAGGTCTTTCAGGCGCTGCATCAGGTAGTCGCCTTGGCGGGCAGCATTGCCCACCACATCTTCTTTTTCCAACGCGTCCAGGGTGGCGAGTGCCGCAGCGGCGGCAATGGGGTGGCCGCTGTAGGTGTAGCCATGGGTAACAGAGCCCAGGGAGGCATCGCCTTGCTGGAACACCTCTGCGACGTTGGCGGAAATGGCGGTTGCACCCAGGGGTACGTAGCCGGAGGAAATGCCCTTGGCTAGGCACCACATATCGGCCTTGACGCCCCACAGGCGTGTGCCAAACATATGGCCGGTGCGGCCAAAGCCGGTCACCACTTCGTCGGCAATCAGCAGCACGCCATGCTTGTCACACACCTTGCGGATCAATGGCCAGTAGTTGGCGGGCGGCACGATGACGCCGCCAGAGCCCTGTACAGGTTCTGCAATGAATGCGGCTACGGTGTCAGAGCCTTGGAAGCTGATCTCGCGGTCTAGTTGCTCGGCACATATCTCGGCCAGGCGCTCAGGGTTTTCGGTATAGGGATTGCGGTAAACCCAAGGCGTATCGACGTGGAAGCAGCCGGGCAGCAGGGGCTCGTAATTGCGGCGGAAGTTGGTGTTGCCGTTCACGCTCATGCCGCCAAAGTGCACGCCGTGGTATCCCATGCGCAGCGAGATGTATTTAGTCCGGTCGCCCTGACCCTTTAGTTTCCAATATTGGCGGGCCAACTTGAGTGCACCTTCCACCGCGTCCGAGCCACCATTGCTGAAGAAGACCGAGGTAACGCCATCAGGCTCCATCAACTTTACCAGGC
>NZ_JBDTEM010000239.1:0-5501 GCF_039922535.1 Rhodoferax sp.
AAAAAAATGAAGTATTTCGCTGCGCTGATTCCAGCCATCGTGGGCACATTGGCATTACTCGGATGGTTGCTGGGTATCGATGGGCTCACCCGCATTGCGCCGAACTTTGTCGCCATGAATCCGGTGACGGCGCTGTGCACCATGGCGTCCAGCGCCGCACTGCTGATTTCCCATGCGCCCCTGCCCTACGCGCGGGCATTGCGCACCAGCCTGTTGTTGAGCGCGGCGGCGGGGCTGTGTGCAGCACTCAAACTCCTGGAGATCGCCTTTGACTGGCAACTGGGTGTGGACACCTGGATCAGCCATGCCCAACTAGATGCCGCAGCAGGGATGCCGAACCGCATGGCCCCGAACACCGCACTCATTCTGTTGCTGCTCAACACGGCCATGGTGTGCCTGATCCTGGGCCGGGCGGTGGTAGCCGCCCAGTTGATGCTCTTGCTCAGCGCGGCGCTGGCCTTGCTCGCCATCGTGGGTTACACCTACAGCGTCGCCTCCTTTTATGGCATGGGCCAGCACATTCCCATCGCGGTGCACTCGGCCACTTCGCTGCTGTTGCTGGCTGGTTCGGCACTGTATATCCGGCCCGACCGGGCGTTGATGGCCATCATTACCAACGAAGGACCGGCAGGCCGCACTGCACGCATGTTGTTGCCGTGCGCCATTCTTGTCCCGATTGGCTTTGGGTGGCTGCGCCAATGGGGTGAGCGCGCGGGCCTGTACAGCCCCGATTTTGGTGTCGCACTGTTTGTCATGGTCAACGTCATGGTGTTTGCCGCGCTGATCTGGGTCAACGGCCACGTGGTTTTCACAGCCGACCAGCACCGCCAGAGGGCGGAAGAGCAACTGCGCCACGCTGCCACCCACGACAAGCTCACGGGCCTGGCCAACCGCAACATGTTTACCGCGCGCCTGCACACACGCATCAGCGCGGCCAAGCGCTACCCGAACCGGCCCTTCGCCGTGTTCTACATCGACCTGGACGGCTTCAAGCTGGTCAATGACCGCTGTGGCCACGCAGCCGGCGACGTCTTACTGTGCGACGTGGCACGCCTGCTGGCGCAGTGCGTGCGCACCACCGACGTGGCGGCCCGCCTGGGCGGCGATGAGTTCACCCTCCTGCTCGACGAAATCGCCGGCCCCGAAGATGTGCACGTGCTGGCCCAGCGCATCCTCACCCTGCTACCGCGCACCTTCACAGCCAACGCATGCACCGTGCCCTTTGGTGCCAGTATCGGCATTGCGGTCTACGCAGACCACCGCCACAGTTTGGAAACCCTGCTGGCCGACGCCGATACGGCGTTGTACCAGGCCAAGCGAAAGGGCAAAGGCTGCTACGTGTTACATGCCTTGGAAGGCGCATGAATAAGAACGTGTTTACGATCTCTTTGGGGTCACGTTGGGGTGCAATCGGGATGAGTTGGTTGTCGGAGGCCGCAGCATGGGCTCTCTGCCCATGCAATGGCTACGGCGGGCAAATCGCCCGATTTCACCCCAACCCGCAGGGCAGGTGCCTTTTCGGGCGCTCAGCGTCGTTACAAAACCAGCCAAGGCGGAAAGCCTTGGCTTGGGTTTTGCGCCTAGCTGCGCATCCCGAACAG
Source organism: Rhodoferax sp. (assembly GCF_039922535.1). Classification (GTDB taxonomy): domain Bacteria; phylum Pseudomonadota; class Gammaproteobacteria; order Burkholderiales; family Burkholderiaceae_C; genus Rhodoferax_B. The sequence continues at coordinate 1,602 of NZ_JBDTEM010000239.1, forward strand.
GCACCTGCGCGACCCCAAAGAGATCGTAAACACGTTCTAAGCTGTACATGCCTAACTGGATAATGGCCGCAGCACCTTTGGGGTGCTTTGGAGGCTTACGTGCGTGTATTGATTGTGGAAGACGACCTTTTACTGGGCGATGCCCTGGCCACCGGCTTGCGCCAACTGGGCCATGTGGTGGACTGGTTTGGCGATGGTACGCAGGCCGATGCGGCCCTGGCGGTCACCACCTTTGATGCCGTGGTGCTGGACTTGGGCCTTCCCGGCGGGGATGGACTGGTCTGGCTAGCCCGCTGGCGCAGCGCGGGCGTGGCCGTACCCATGCTGATCCTGACGGCCCGCGACGGCGCAGAGCACAGCATCACCGGCCTGGACGGCGGTGCCGACGACTACCTCATCAAGCCCATCTCCATCGACGAACTGGCGGCGCGCCTGCGGGCGGTGCTACGCCGCACCTCGGGCCGGGCGCAGTCGGTGTGGCAGCACGGTGCACTGGAATACGACCCGGCCAGCAAGCAAGTGCGCTGGAAGGGCGAAACCGTCGAACTGACGGGCCGTGAACTGGCCCTGCTCGAAGCCCTGCTAAAGCATCCGCAACGCGTGCTGTCCAAAGCCCACCTGCAAGAAAAACTGTACGACTGGAGCAGCACAGAGCCCGAAAGCAATACGCTGGAAGTGCACATCCACCACCTGCGCCGCAAGATCGACCCGGCCATCGTGCGCACGCTGCGTGGCGTAGGCTACGCGCTGGGCTCGGGCGAGGCCGGGCCATGAGCCTGCAACGCCGTTTGCTGCTGTATTTGCTGGTCTGCGCACCGCTGGTGTGGGGCGTGACCCTGTGGGTGTCGGTGAGCCGGGCCCGGCACGAGGTCAACGAACTCTACGACGGCGAACTGGTCCGCCTGGCCCGCCAGGTGCAGGCCGTGTTCAACCGCCAGCATCCTGGTCCGCTACCAGCCCCCCCCTTCCCCGCCGCCGACGACCCATTGGACGATGACGCGCGCGAACTGGCCGTCGCCGTGTGGAACACCCAAGGGCAGCTGGTCCTGACCGACCGCGAAGGCAGGCAGCTCCAGCGCCGAGCCGGTCCGGCGGGCTTTGTCGATACCCAGCTCTTCGGCACCGCCTGGCGGGTGTACTACCTGCCCTCGTCCAACGGCGAATGGCTGGTGGCCGCGGGCCAGGACGTGCATGAACGCCAAGAATTGGTAGCCGGGCTCACCGCCAGCCAGATCACACCCTGGCTGCTGATGCTGCCGTTTCTGCTGCTGGCCATGGCCCTGGCGGTACGGCAGGCGCTGCTGCCCATCCGCACACTGACGGCCGAGCTGCAAGGCCGCAATGCGCAAGATTTGCTGCCCGTGTCGCCGCTGCGCGCACCGGCAGAACTGCAGCCGCTGCTGGTGGCAATGAACGGCCTGTTCACCCGCATCGACGACAGCCTGGAGCGCGAGCGCCGGTTTACCGCCGATGCCGCGCACGAGCTGCGCACGCCGTTGGCGGTACTACGGGCCCAGTGGGACGTGGTCCGCCGCGCGCACAGCGGGACCGAGCGGGCGCAGGCCGAGGCCCGGTTCAGCACCGGCCTGGACCGAACCGACCGGCTGGTGACGCAAATGCTGGCCCTGTCGCGAGTAGAAGCACGGCTGGGTTCGGGTAGCGCTGCCGTTCCCCACACTCCGGTAGATTGGCCCCACCTGGTGGAGCAGGCCATGGGCGACTGCCTGCCGCTGGCCGAACGCCGCCACATCGAACTGGCCTGCGAATGGCCTCCCGAAGGCCAACCCGCCTTGCCCATGCAAGGCGATGCCGACCTGCTAACCGTGCTGCTGCGCAACCTGCTGGACAACGCGGTGCGTTATGCCCCCCAGGGCACGCTGGTGACGCTGCGTTTCACCTCCAACGCCCTGGTGGTAGAGAACCACGGCACGCCACTCAGCACTGAGCAGCTCGCCAGCCTGGGCACCCGCTTTCACCGGCCCCAGGGGCAAACCGAAATCGGCAGTGGTCTGGGCGTGTCTATCGTCCAGCGGATTGCCGCCCTGCACGGCCTGGCGGTGGTGTTTGGCCCTGGCGACAACGGCCAAGGCATGCGGGTCAGGGTGCAGCGCGGCACGCCGCGTCCACCCGCCACAGCGTAGTGCCGCGCTCGGTCAACACCTCTTGCGCGCGATGGGGTAAGGCGTAGGCATCCAGGGCATGGGCCGGGCCGATCACCCAACTGACAGGGGCCCGGCACAGCACCGCGCGCAACCGGCTTGCATCCACCAGCACGGCTGCGGCCTTGGCCGGGGCAAACCCGCCCGCATCGACCAACTCTTTGCGCCAGCTGTCCTCGGTGCGAATCTCTGGATCCTGCCAGTCATCCACCACCGTGACCGGGTCGTGCAGGCGCGCATAGAACGGCACATCGTAAAAGTAATGCTGAAGCATCAGCACCGGCTCGCCCGGCGCACGGTGGGTTTGCAAAGCCGCGGCGATTTCGGCTGTGCTTTTGGTCGGAACCACCGCCAGCCAGGCGATCGCCCCCAGACCGAGCGCCGCCGCCAGCACATTGCTGGCGCGCCAGACCTTGTGCATACGCTGTGACAGGGGCTGCAAAGCGCTCAGGCTGTCGGCCAACAGGTAGGCCAGGGGCGGCACGGCCGGCAGCACATAGCCCAGCAACTTGGACTGTGGCAACGAGAAAAACACCACCACGGTCACCAACCACACCCCCATCAGGCTGCGCACCGGATCGCCCGGCTTCCTATCCCCGTCGCGCCGGACAGCCAGCCGGTACAGCATGGGAGCCCAGGGCAGGCTGAACAGCAGCAGCACCGCCGGGTAAAACCAAAATGGCTGGACGTTATTGAAACCACTGCCCACAAAGCGCTGAAAGTGTTGCACCACAAAGAAGTAGTGGAAGAAGCCTGCAAACTGCTGCTGCATGGCCACACACCATGGTGCAGCCACCGCCAAAAACACCCCTAAGCCCGGAAGCCAAAGCAACGCCGGCACCTTGCGCCAGCGCTGCGTGGCCACCAGCCAGACCAGCATGACTAGACCCGGAATTGCCGCACCGATCAGCCCCTTGGCCAAGATCCCCAGGCCCGCCAGGGCGTAGGCCGCGGCCAACGACCGTCTAAAAGGCTGCTTCTGCTCCATGCGCAGCACGGCATCCGCCGCCGCCAAGATGGTGGCCGTGGTGCAGCCCGCCACCAGCATGTCCATATTGGCAAACTGCCCGCCAATCAAAAACAGCGGCTGTACCGCCAGTGCCAACGCCACCCTGCGCGCAGCCACCGACCCCACCCAGCGCCGGGTAAACAGGTACAGCGCGACGGCGCCCAGCCAAGCGCCCAGCAGCGGCGCAGCACGGGCGGCCCAGGGGTTGGCCCCGAACATCGACATGGATGCGGCGGTGATCCAGTAAAACAGTGGCGGCTTGTGGAAAAAGGGCAAGCCGTCCAGCGTGGGGGCAAGCCAGTGGTCAGACACCAGCATTTCCCAGGCAACCCCTACATAACGCCCCTCGTCGGGCAGCATGAGCGGCCGCGCCCAGGCCGATGCGGCCAGCCAAACCAGGATGGCCAACGCCACCCACATGGGTTCGCGCCAGGCGCGTGACGCGTCCACGACGGTTGGGTGCGCAGTCCAGCCCGGACGGTGGTGCAGGGCAACGGGTGCGTCCAGGTAATCCGGCGCAAGGAAGGGATGCATGGGCATTCACAGAAGGGAAAGATGGGCCGGAGTATTGCGAGGGGCCGATTAACTTAGCCTTAAGGCAGCGTAAAAATCCCCCTGTTTCTGCACACACCAAGCTGCCACCCCTACGCAGCCCAGTTATGCATTTTCCGAACTTCTTATTCCACAGCTTCTCCAACCATTTAGGCCTTCAACGCAGAGTAAATCTGCGCT
>NZ_JBDTEM010000240.1:0-5658 GCF_039922535.1 Rhodoferax sp.
AAGCGCGAGCACAGCATCGGCGTGAGGGTGAGCGAAATCAGCACCGACACGGCGATGGTCAGTGTCACCGTGACCGCAAACTCGCGGAACAAGCGACCCACGATGCCACCCATCAACAGCAGCGGTATTAACACCGCCACCAGCGATACCGAGATCGAGATGATGGTGAAACCGATCTCGCCCGCGCCCTTGAACGCGGCCTCCATCGGTGCCATGCCTTCCTCGATGTAGCGGTAGATGTTCTCCAGCATCACGATGGCATCGTCCACTACAAACCCGACCGCAATGGTCAGCGCCATCAGCGACAGGTTGTCCAGGCTGTAGCCCAACAGGTACATCACCCCCACCGTGCCCATCAGCGCCAGCGGCACGGTGACGCTGGGGATGAGGGTGGCGGCCACATTGCGCAGGAATACAAAAATCACCCCCACCACCAGCGCAATGCTCAGCAGCAGCGTGAATTCCACATCTTTCACCGAAGCGCGGATGGTTTGGGTGCGGTCGATGATGGGCGTGACCTCGACCGTGGGCGGAATCGAGGCCTTGAGCCTGGGTAGGGCGGCGTTGATGCGGTCCACGGTGTCGATCACGTTGGCACCGGGCTGCTTGAACACCGCAAGCACGATGGAACGGCTGTTTTGCACCGTGCTGTTGGCGGGTGCGGCGGCACCGGCATAGGCCCAGCCAGCGATCTTGGAGTTTTCAGGGCCGTCCACTGCCACGCCCAGGTCGCGCACGCGCACCGGCGCACCGTTGCGGTAGGCCAGCACCACATCGTTCCAAGGGGCCGATTTCAACAACTGGTCGTTGGTGTAGACGGTAAAGCTCTGGTTCGCGCCATCAATCGTGCCTTTGGGCTGGTTGACGGTGGCGGTGGACAGGACGGTGCGCACGTCCTCCAGGCTCAGGTTCAGCGCGGCGAGTTTGGCCGGGTCTAGCTGCACCCGCACGGCCGGTTTTTGCACACCACCGATGTTGACCAGGCCCACGCCGGAGATTTGCGAAATCTGCTGCGCCAGGATGTTGTCGGCGTAGTCATTGACTTCGGTCAGCGGCAAGGTTTTGGACTGCACCGCCATGATCAGGATCGGCGAATCCGCCGGATTCACCTTGCGAAAGGTTGGCGGGCTGGGCAAGGTGGCCGGCAGTTGGCCGCTGGAAGCGTTGATGGCCGCCTGCACGTCCAGCGCAGCGGCATCGATACCCCGGTCCAGGTCAAACTGCAGCGTGATCTGGGTCGAGCCCTGGCCACTGGTGGAGGTCATCTGCGACAGGCCGGAGATCAGCGAAAACTGCCGCTCCAGCGGCTGCGCCACGTTGGAGGCCATGGTCTCCGGGCTGGCCCCGGGCAAGTTGGCCGATACCTGCATGGTAGGGAAATCGACCTGCGGCAGCGGTGCCACGGGCAGCAGCCGGAACACGGCCACACCGATCAGCAGCAGGGCAATGGCCAGCAGCGTGGTGCCGATGGGGCGTTTGATGAAGGTGGCGGACATGCTCAATTGCGGCTCCCGTTCAATGCTTCCACGGGTTTGGCGGGCTTGCTGGCCGGTTCGATGACACCCACGCCCGCCTTGAGCTTGTACTGCCCGTCCACCACCACGCGTTGGCCGCCCGCCAGTCCTTTGTCGATGGTGGCCACGCCATCGGCGATTTGTGCCACATGCACTGGCGTGTTGGCGACGGTGCTGTCGTCCCCCACGGTCCACACATAGGTGCCCGTCTGGCTGCGCTGCACCGCAGCGGCGGGTACGGTCAGCGCGTTTTGGCGCTGGCCCAACTGCAGCCGCACGTTGACAAACTGGCCCGGCCACAGGCTGTGCGAGGGGTTGGCGAAGCTGCCCTTGAGCTGCACGGTACCGGTGGCGGTGTCGATCTGGTTGTTCAGCAGCGTCAGCTTGCCGGTACCCAGCAGCTCGGTGCCGCTGCGGTCATAGGCCACCACGCCCAGCGGCTGCTTGCTGTCGATCTGCGCGCGGTTAATGTCCTGCACGGCTTCTTCGGGCAGGGTGAACTGCACGGCAATCGGGTCGATCTGGTTGATGACCACCAGGCCGGTGGTGTCGGCCGCGTGCACGATGTTGCCCGGGTCTACCAGGCGCGCACCCACGCGCCCGCTGATGGGGGACGCGATGCGGGTGAAGCTGAGCTGCACCTCGGCGTACTGCACGGCGGCGTTGTCGGTCTGCACTGCGGCATCCAGCTGCGCCACCAGGGCCTTTTGCGTGTCCACCTGCTGCTGGGTAGCGGCGTCCTGGGCGATCAGCGTGGCGTAGCGCGCCAGGTCGGTGCGGGCGTTGGAAAGCGTGGCCTGGTCCTTGGCGCGGCTGGCCTGGGCCTGGGCCAACTGGGCCTGCAGCGTGCGCGGGTCGAGCTGGGCCAGCAGTTGCCCGGCCTTCACGTCCTGGCCTTCGGTAAAGCCGACTTTTTCGAGTTGGCCGTCGATGCGGGCCTTGACGGTGACGGTGGCCATTGCGCTGACCGCACCAATGCCCGTGCGGTAGAGCGGCACGTTCTGCTCTTGCACGCGCACGGTGGTGACCTGCACCGGGAGCACTTTGGTGGCCGTGTCCTGGTTGGCCGCGAAGGCGGCATGGTGCAGCGACCAGGCGGTGGCGGCGCCTAGCAAGAGGACGGCAGTGGCCGCGATCCAGATCGGGCGGCGTTGGAAAAGGGGAGTCGCGGAGGAGGGGGTGGTCATGGCGTCAGCTTCCTGAACCGGCAGGTGGGTTCGAGGCGGTTGTGGAGGGGGTAGATACGGTGTCGGATGCAGTCCAGCCGCCGCCGGTGGCCGCGACCAGGGCCACGCTGGCCACCAGCTGGCGGCCCAGCAACTGGGCAGCGGTGCGCTGGTTGGTCAGCGACAGGGTTTGCGCCGTGACCACGCCGAGGTAGGTGGCGGTACCCGCGCGGTACTGGTTCAAGGCCAGGCGTTCAGAGAGTTGCGCGGCTTCTACGGCCTGGGCCTGGTAGCGCGATTCCTGCTCCAGCAGGCGCAGCGTGGCCAGGTTGTCCTCCACCTGCTGGAAGCTGCTGAGCACGGTTTGCTTGTACTGCGCCACGCTTGCGTCATAGCTGGCAATGGCCTGGTCGCTGTGGGCCCGGCGCAGGCCGCCGTCGAACACCGTTTGCGCCAAGGCCGCGCCGAGCGAGAAGACCCGGCTCGGCGTGTTGAACAGCGCACCGAGGGTGGCGCTGCTGAAGCCGCCCGCGGCGCTGAGGGTGATCTGCGGATAGAACGCGGCCTGGGCCACGCCGATATTGGCGTTGGCCGCGCGCATGCGCAGCTCGGCACCGGCGATGTCAGGGCGGCGCTCCAGCAGGCTGGAGGGCAGGCCAGGCGGCACCACCGGAATGGCCATGTGCAAGGCATCCGACGTGTCCAGCCGGGCCAGCGTAAAGGCCGCAGGGGCTTGCCCGGTCAGTACCGCAATGGCGTGCTCCAGCTGGGTCCGCTGGGCATCCAGATCGACGGCCTGGGCCTGGGCCTGGGCCAGTTGGCTTTGCGCCAGAGCCACGTCGGAGCGCAGCACGATGCCCACGGCGTACTGGTGCTGGGTGAGCGCCAAGGACTTGGCATAGGCCTCGGTGGTGGCGGCGTACAGGCTGCGCTGCAGGTCGATGGCGCGGACCTGCATGTAGTCTTGCGCCAAGGTGGACTGGATGCTCAGGCGCGCACCGGCCAGATCGGCCGCGCTGGCCTGGGTACCGGCATCGCCCGCCTCTACGCTGCGCCGCACCGCGCCCCACACATCGGGTTCCCAGCTGGCGGCCAGCCCCAGGCTGTAGTCGTCGCCCAGCTTGACGCTGCCGCTGCTGTTGGTCTGGGCCCGCGCGGCACCGGCAGTGGCCCCTACAGTGGGGAAGTACCCGGCCCGCGCGGCCGCGGCAATGGCCCGCGCCTCGCGGTACACGGCCTCTGACTGCCGGATGTTCTGGTTGGCGCGGTTGGCCTGCGCCATCAGGCCATTCAGCGTGCTGTCTTGGTAGATGGTCCACCAGGGATGCTGGGCGTCGATCAACTGCGGCGTAGCGGGTTTCCAGCCGCTGTCTTCCTTGAAAGCGGTGGGCAGATCCAGCGGCGGGCGGGCGTAGTCGGGGCCGACGGCGCAACCGGCCAGCAGCGCGGCCAGGGCGGCAGCGGCAAGCCAGGGGCTGCGCAAGGGGTGTGGGCGGCGAGGCCGCGAGGGGGCGTTCAATGGATACATGGCAGCATCCACTGTAGGCAGGCGCGCCGACCCTACGCTGTCGGCTTTATGACGGTTTTGTCAGTTTGGCGCAGCTTCTATCGGTGTCAAAAATTTATAAAAAATAGGCCTCCGGCGCATGTGGTACCTGCGCTGGCAGCTATTTTTTACATAGCGTTTGGTGTTTAAACCAGCTCGGCCAAGGACGCAGCCTCGAAGCCCTTCAGTTGGGCCGTATCGCCCGACTGGATCTTACGCGCCCAAGCGGCATCGCTGATCAGTGCCCGGCCCACCGCGATCAGGTCAAACTCGTCACGCGCCATGCGCGCAACCAGCTTCTCCAGACCATCGCTCTGCGAGCCCTGGCCACCGAAGGCACCAAAGAAGTCACTCGACAGGCCCACCGAGCCGACGCTGATCGTCGCCGCGCCCGTCAGCTTCTTCGCCCAGCCCGCAAAGTTCAGCCCGGCTTCGCCGTCGATCTCGGGAAACTCTGGCTCCCAGAAGCGCCGTTGCGAGCAATGCAGCACATCGACCCCGGCTTCCACCAGCGGCACCAGCCAGTCCGCCATCTCGGCCGGTGTGGCGGCCAGGCGGGCGGCGTAATCCTGTTGTTTCCACTGGCTGACGCGCAGGATGATGGGAAAATGGGGCCCCACGGCCGTGCGCATCGCCTTGACCACCTCAGCGGCAAAGCGGGCGCGCTCTTTGATCGTGGCGCCGTTGTAGCGGTCGGCGCGTTCGTTGGTGCCCTGCCAGAAGAACTGGTCGATCAGGTAGCCGTGGGCCCCGTGGATTTCCACTGTGTCGAAGCCAAGTTGCTTGGCATCGGCAGCGGCCTGTGCAAAAGCGGCAATGGTGTCGGCGATGGCTTCGTCGCCCATCGCCGTGCCACGCAGATCTCCGGGTGCTACCAGCCCGGATGGGCTCTCCACCGGAACCTCTGGCTCCCAGCCGCTCATGCTGCGCGTCGAGCCGGTATGCCAAAGCTGGGGGCCCATGCGCCCGCCCGCGGCGTGCACGGCATCAATCACACCCTTCCAGCCGCCGAGCGCGGGCGTACCGTGGAATACCGGAATGCCAGATTCGTAGCGTGAAGCGGGCCGGTCGACCACCGTGCCCTCGGACAAGATCAGCCCAACGCCGCCTTCGGCACGCTTGCGGTAGTAGGTGGCGTTGGATTCGCCTGGAACGCCGTTGGGTGCCATCACCCGCGTCATGGGCGCCATGACGATGCGGTTGGACAGGTTTAGGCTGCCGACCGAGAAAGGGCGAAAGAGAACGTCGGAAGAATAGGACATGGAATGGGACTTTCTAATGGAAATAAAGGCTGGCGGTTTCAGGCCGGAAATTCGTTGAACTTGCGCATGACCTTGTCGAACACGCCGCCCGGCAGCAAGCGGCGCAGCGCACGCACCTGGCCGGATTGCTTGCCCGCCGAATAGCGCAGTTTGGGCTTGGTGGCTGTGGC
>NZ_JBDTEM010000241.1:0-8002 GCF_039922535.1 Rhodoferax sp.
ATGGGCGGCGAGATGACCGTGGTCAGCACGCCGGGCAGCGGCTCGGTGTTCCGCGTCAAGCTCTTCTTGCCCGAAATCCACGGGGCCGACCTGAAAACCGTGCGCAGCAGCGCCCCACGCCTGCGCCGCGCCTACCTGGGCCCGCGCCGCAAGTTGCTGGTGGTGGACAACGAGGAAGCCGACCGCGAACTGCTGGCGCAACTGCTGCAACCCTTGGGGTTTGAAGTGCGCACCGCCGCCAGCGGCCACGACGCGCTCGATCTGCTGGCCGCAGGCTACCAGCCGGATGCCGTGCTGATGGACCTGGCCATGCCCGGCATCGACGGCTGGGAAACCATCCGCCGCATCAAAGCAGACGGGCTCACGCAAGCCCATATCGCGATTGTTTCCGCCAACGCCTTCGACAAAGGCCTGGACAACGATGTCGGCATCCGCATAGACGACTTCATCACCAAACCCGTGCGCCACAGCGAGCTGCTGGACTGGCTGGAGCGCCGCCTGCAGCTCCAGTGGGTAGATGCTCCCGCCGTCGCCGCGCCGCCACCGCCCGCGCCGGTGCTGCGTGTCTGGCCCGACGCGGCCCGGCTGCAGGCGCTGCGCCAGGTGGCCGAACTGGGCTTTTACCGGGGTATCCTCAACCAGTTGGCCGCGCTGGAACAGGCGCAGCCCGAATGCCGGGGCCTGGCGCAAGAGGTGCGCACCCTGGCCCAACAGTTCCAGTTTGAAGCCATTGGCCGCCTGCTGGCCCAGGCCCCTGAAAGTCCTTCCAGCCCTCCTAGCCCCGCTTCCAGCCATGCTCCCTGAACCCGAAGCCATCCTCGACCGCAGCAACTCCGACGTGGTGCTGATCGTCGACGACGTGCCCGACAACCTGGCCGTGCTGCACGACGCGCTGGACGAATCCGGCTACACCGTGCTGGTGGCCACCCGCGGCGAAACCGCCTTGCAGCGCGCCGCCCAGGCCCTGCCCGACATCGTGCTGCTCGACGCGATGATGCCCGGCATGGACGGCTTCGAGGTGGCGCGCCGCCTGAAAGCCAGCCCGGCCACCGCCCACATCCCCATCATCTTCATGACCGGCTTGACCGAAACCGAGCACCTGGTGGCCGCACTGGAGGCGGGCGGGGTGGACTACGTCACCAAGCCCATCAAACCCAAAGAGGTGATGGCGCGCATGAACGTGCACCTGCAAAGCGCCCGCCGCGCCCGCCAGCAGGTCCACCAGGCCGGCCAGGCCCGCAATGCGCTGGACGCGTTTGGCTACGCCAGCATTACCGTGCGCGCTAGCGACGGCAAGCTGATGTGGCAAACCCCGCTGGCCCGCGACCTGCTGCGCGACTACTTTGGCACCAGCGCGCCCCAGACCCCGAAGCTGGTGGTGGACTGGCTGCAGCAACATTTGCCCCACCTTGAAAGCATGGCCCAACAGCAGATCGAACCCCCGCGCCTCAGCGTAGAGCAGGGCGCACGGCGCTTGAGCTTTCGCCTGCACCAGCAAACCGGCGACGGCGAGGGCCAAAACGGTGAAGGCGGCGACTGGCTGATCGTCATGCGCGAAGTGTCCGATGCGGCCGTCATCGAGGCCATGAGCCTGAGCTTCAAGCTCACCACCCGCGAAGCCGAGGTGCTGTACTGGGTGGTCAAGGGCAAAACCAACCGCGACATCGGCGAGATTCTGGGCAGCAGCCCCGCCACCGTGAAGAAGCACCTGGAGCGCGTCTACGTGAAGATGGGGGTCGAAACCCGCACCGCCGCCGCCGGGGTGGCGATGACCAAGATCCGCCAACTGCACCCGCAGTTTGAAGGCTGAACAGCGCCTAAATGTGTACAAACAGGCATGTCTATTGCATGCATCCTTGCCCATGAACGTCGATTTTTCTACCCTCACCGAATACCAGCGCTACAAGATGATGGCCAGCCTGATCGTGCCGCGGCCCATCGCGCTGGTCACCACGCTCAGCGAGGGCGGGGTGGTCAACGCCGCACCCTTCAGCATGTTTGCCATGATGGGCGAAGAGCCGCCCATCGTGATGATCAGCCTGAACCGCCTCAAGGACGGCCAGCTCAAGGACACCGCGGCCAATATCAAGCGCAGCAAAGAGTTTGTGGTCCACATGTGCGACGAAGATCTGGCCGAGCAGATGCACCGCTGCGGTGAACGCCTGCCACCCGACCAGAGCGAGCTAGAGGCCGTGGGCCTGACCACCGCGCCGTCTTGCGGCATTGCCCCGCCGCGCATTGCCGAGGCCCCGGTAGCCTTTGAATGCACGCTGTGGGAGCTGATAGAAACCGACAGCCGCCAAATCTTCATCGGCAAAGTGGTTTGGATGCACGCCCGCGACGAGCTGATCGACACCGAAACCTGGCGCGTGCGCCTGCAGCACTACCAGCCGATAGGCCGCTTTGGGGCCAGCTTCTACGTCAAGACCAACGAGCGTTATGCGCTGGAGGCGCAGGCTTTGAGCCGCTCTACGTCGATTGACGAGATGTAAGCCTTTTAGGCCGTTCGCGCAGATTCCATCTGCGCGAGCAGCTGTTTTTTACATAGCAATCAGGCTTCCACCAAACTGCAATATGCCTTGCGCGTTTCGGGCGATACCGCGGCCACCAGCTGGGCGTAGCTGGTTTGGTGGCGGGCCATCATGCGGGCCGAGGCCACGGTTTTGGATTTGCAGAACCAGTGGCAGGTGTGCTGCATCAAAAACAGTTCGGCCGACATGGTGAAGGCCTTGTCTTTGGCCGAAGAGCCTCCAAAGCCGCCCATAGGGGTTTCTGCCGCGCGGGCGATGCCCTGGGCGTGGATGGCAAAGGCCTTGCGCAGGTCGAAGGTGGCGCTGGGGAACAGCGTGTCGGCATAGGGCAGGGCGATGGCGATTTTGCTGACGCGGGTTTGCTCGGCACCGGCTTTGGCAAACTCGGCCGCAAAGCGCTTGAACTGGTCAGCCAACTGGCCTTCGCTGGTGTTCAGCAGGGCCCAGATTTGCTCTTGCCGGGCCAGGTCTTTTTCGCCCAGTGCCCGCAGGTACCCCTGGGTGACGGTCTCCATCAGCTTTTCGATCTGGTACTGGCCGAGGTGGCTGCCCAGCGTGGCAATGCGCAGGCGCTGGTCGCGCGAGGTCAAGGCGTAGCTGCCGATGGCGATCAGGATCGCCAGGATGAAAAAGTCCATAAAAACTGTGTAGGAAGTGGCTAGCCTGCACGCAGGCTAGAAAAGCAGGGCACGAGGGGGCTTAACCGCCCAAGCCTGCAAAGATGTTCTGCACGTCGTCGTTGCTGTCGATGGCGGCCAGGAAGGCTTCGACTTCTTCCAATTGCTCGGCGCTCAGGCTGGCCGGGTCTACCGGGTTCTTGGCCTTGTAACCCAGCTTGGCCGACAAGACGGTGAAACCGTGGGTCGGCAGGGCGCGGCTGACCAAATCCAGGTCGGCGGGGTCGGTCAGGAAGGTGGTGCTGCCGTCCTCCTCACCGGGCTCAAAATCTTGCGCGCCGGCTTCGATGGCGGCCACCTCGGCATCGGCACCCTTGGCGGCGGGTTCGGCTTCGATCATGCCGACGTGGTCAAAGTCCCAGGCCACCGAGCCCGACGTACCCAACTGGCCCTTGCGGAACAGCACGCGCATCTCGGGCGCAGTGCGGTTGACGTTGTCGGTCAGGCATTCGACCATCAGCGGCACACGGTGCGGGGCGTAGCCCTCGTAGATCACGTGCTCGAAGTTGACGGCTTCGCCGGTCAGACCCGCGCCTTTTTTGATGGCCCGGTCCAGCGTGTCCTTGGGCATGGAGACCTTGCGCGCCTGCTCGACCAGCAAGCGCAGCCGGGCGTTGGCGGCCGGGTCGGCCCCGCTGCGCGCGGCGATCATGATGTCCTTGGACAATTTGCCAAATACGCGGCCCCTGGCGTTGGCTGCCAGTTCCTTACCTTTTGCTTTCCACTGCGCGCCCATGGTGGGTTTCCTTATGTACTGTTGCTCACCCCCAGACTGTGCCGCGCTTCCCAGAGAAGCAGAGGTGATGATTTGCGGGGCTTGGTTATAACACCCTGTAGCAGGCTTTCGGGCCTGGATGGGGGTTTGGCAGAATGGCTGACCCTAAGGCAGCCCACCCATCTACATTCCGGAGACCCTCTTGGCCATTGAAATCGAACGCAAGTTTCTCGTGACCGGCGATGCCTGGCGCCAAGGCCCGGGCACGCTTTTCCGCCAGGGTTACCTGAACCGCGACAAGCAACGCACCGTGCGCGTGCGCATCGCGGGCGAGCAGGCTTTTTTGACCATCAAGGGGGCTACCCAGGGCGCGACGCGGGCCGAGTTTGAATACCCGGTGCCGCTGGACGATGCGGTGCAACTGCTGGCGCTGTGCGATGGGCCCATGGTGGAGAAAATCCGGCGCGTGGTGCAGCACGAGGGATTCGCCTGGGAGGTGGACGAGTTTCTGGGGCACAACGCCGGGCTGGTGGTGGCCGAGATCGAACTGGCCGCTGAAGACCAGGTGTTTGCGCGGCCCGCCTGGGTGGGGCTGGAAGTGACCGAGGATGCACGCTACTACAACTCTAGTTTGGCGACGCATCCTTACTGCGATTGGCGGTAGTGTGCAGGCATCGAATTTTGTTAGCTTTTTAAGCTTTTGGCGCAATAGCCATATGCGCAGGCAGCTATTTATTTGGTAGTAAGAAGCAGGGGGCTGCTAGCATGCGGTGTATGACGCAATGCCCCGATCTGGACCCTTCCGCACCGCTGATCTTCATCATCAACGCCGCCTCGGGCCGCAGCGATGCCGATGCCAAGCGGGCGGTGATCCACCAAGCCCTGCAAGCCGCCGGGCGCACCGGCGAACTGCGCTTTGCCCGCCCCGCCGAGCTGGACTGCGTGGCCCGTGAAGCGGCGGCCACGGCCCTGGCCACCCGCTCGGCGGTGGTGGCGGTGGGCGGCGACGGCACCATCAACGCCGTGTCCCAGGCGGCGCACGCGGCGGGCTGTGCCATGGGCGTGGTGCCGCTGGGCACCTTCAACTACTTTGCCCGCACCCACGGCATTTCTACCGAGCCCGCGCAAGCCGCGCAGATGCTGATGCAGGCCGTGCCCACGCCGGTGCAGGTGGGCACGGTGAACGGCCACGTGTTTTTGGTCAACGCCAGCCTGGGCCTGTACCCGGTGCTGCTGGAAGACCGCGAGACCTACAAATCCCGCTTTGGCCGCAGCCGCTGGGTGGCACTGGGCGCGGCGGTGATGACACTGCTGCGCGGCCACCGCCAACTGCATCTGCACATTGACGAGGGCGGCGTGGTGCGCAACGTGCGCACGCCCACGCTGTTTGTGGGCAACAACCGGCTGCAGCTGGAGCAGGTAGGCCTGAACCTGAGCGAGCACCCGGCGCAGCATCTGGACGATGGCCGGATTGCCGCCGTGATGCTCAAACCCATGGGCACGCTGGCCATGGTGGGCCTGATGCTGCGCGGCGCCATGGGCACGCTGGGCGATGCCGACAGCGTGGACAGCTTTGCGTTCTCGCGCATGGTGGTGCAGCCGCGCCGCCGCAAGATCAAGGTGGCGTTCGACGGCGAGGTGACCCGTATGCGCACACCGCTGGAGTTCCGCGTGGCCGAGCAGCCGCTGTACCTGCTCAAACCTGCCGAGGGCCGCCGCGCATGACCGTGCTGTTGCAGATATCCGACCCGCATTTCGGCACCGAGCAGGCCCCGGTGGTCGAGGCCCTGGCCGCCCTGGTGCGGCAGCAGCAGCCCGATCTGCTGGTGCTGTCGGGCGACATCACCCAGCGCGCCCGCCCGGCCCAGTTCAGCGCCGCGCGGGCATTTATGGACCAGCTGGGCGGGCCGCTGCTGGCGGTGCCCGGCAACCACGACATTCCGTTGTTTAACCTGTGGGCGCGCTGGCAGCATCCATATGCCCAGCACTGCGCGGCTTTTGGGGCCGATCTGGAGCCGGTGTTCCGTTCCCCGGACTTGATGGTGGTCGGCGTGAACACCACGCGGGCCTACCGGCATGAAAACGGCGAGGTGTCGCCCGCGCAGATCGAGCGGGTGGCCACGCTGCTAGCCGAGGCCACGGCATCGCAGTTGCGCGTGGTGGTGGTGCACCAGCCGATCGCGGTGGAGCGGGCCGAGGACATCAAAAACCTGCTGCACGGCCATGCCGATGCGCAGCGCGTGTGGGCGCGCGCCGGGGCCGACCTGGTGCTGGGCGGGCACATCCATCTGCCGTTTGTGCTGCCGCTGCCGGGACTGGCACGGCCCATGTGGGCGGTGCAGGCGGGCACGGCGGTGTCCAGCCGGGTGCGCGCGGGTGCGCCGAATTCTGTGAACCTGCTGCGCTGGCAGGCGGCCGAGCGCCGTTGCGATGTGGAACAGTGGGATTTCGCCGCAGAGGACGGTGATACGGGCGCTTTTACCTGTGTCCAAGTCACCTCGCTGCAGGTGCACCGGGGGCTGTATGCCGTTTGATCTGGAAGCTTGGGCGCCCTGGGCAGGCCAGCATGCGTTACCGATTTTTGGCGGGCTGCTGGCGCTGCTGCTGCTGTCCACCACGGCGGCGTGGTGGGGCGTGCGGCGCATCCACGTGCCGCGCGACCAAAGCCGCTTGTCGCCCGCGCTCTACCTGGGCGTGCGGCTGGCGGCGGGGTTTGCGGTGATCGTCACCGGGGCCTGGCTATTTGCCGAGCTGGCCGAAAAGCTGGGCACCGATGGGCGCATGGGCCGTGCCGACCAGGCGCTGGCCGACAGCCTGCGCACCCAGCTGCCACTCGCCGCGCTGCAGGTGTTCGCCCTGCTGACCCGCCTGGCCGATACGGCCACCGTCACGGGCGTGTGCATCCTGGTTGCCGCGCTGCTGGTGTGGCGTGGCCGCCGCTGGCTGGCGCTGGGCTGGGTGCTGGCCGTGGCCGGCAATGGCGTGCTCAACACCACGCTGAAGCAGATTTTTGCGCGCGTGCGGCCGGTGCACGACGACGGGCTGGTGATGGCCCAGGGTTTCAGCTTTCCCAGCGGCCACAGCTCGGGTTCGGTGGTGCTGTACGGCATGCTGGCCTATGTGTTGTGCAGGTTTGTGCCGCCGCGCGGGCAATTGCCGCTGGTGCTGGCGGCGGTGGCGCTGGCGTTTTCTGTGGGGGTGAGCCGGGTGTTTTTGCGCGTGCACTTTGCCAGCGATGTGCTGGCCGGATTTGCCTCCGGCACGGCCTGGTTGGTGGTCTGTATTGCCAGCATTGAGCTCACGCGCTGGATACGGCCCCAAACGGATATTTATAAGAAATAGGCCGTTCGCGCAGGTAGCACCTGCGCTAGCAGCTATTTATTCAATAGCAAGCACCTAAAACGCCACGCCGGCTACCAGGATGATGTTGGCGTAGGGCGTGCACTCTCCGGTACGCACTATGGCGCGGGCCTGGCTGCAGAGCTTTTTGAACTCGGTGTGGCCCAGCGTGGCGGGTTGCGCAGGCAAGGCATGGTCGTACCAGGTGGGCAACTCCTGGTGCGCACCGAGGGCTTCACTGGCGATGATGGTGCTTTCCACTTGCAATTCGGTCAGCACGGCTTGCAGCACCGTGCGCAGGTCGGGCGTGCCGCGGCAGACGGCCAGGTCGATGCGCTGCGGCGCGCCAGGGCCTACCGGGATGGGCAGGCCAGCGTCGCCCAGCACCAGCATGTCGCCATGGCCCATGCTGGCAATGACCTGGGAGAGTTCTGCGTGGAGCAGGGGGGTGCGTTTCATATCTTGTCCTTGGGTGCGGTGGATGCACGCAGCACCAGTTCGGGTTGCAGCAGCATTTGTTTGGTATCGGTGCGCCCGCCCTGGATGCGTTCGAGCAGCATGTCCACCGCCAGTTGGCCGATGCGCTGTTTGGGTTGGACGATGGTGGTCAGCGGCGGGCTGGTGAAGCGGGCCAGTTCAATGTCATCAAAGCCGATGACCGACAGGTCCTGCGGGATGCGCAACCCGGCCTCGTGCGCGGCGCTCAGGGCACCGATGCCCATCAGATCGTTGCACACAAA
>NZ_JBDTEM010000242.1:0-10517 GCF_039922535.1 Rhodoferax sp.
GACACGGCACAGGCGCTGATCAGCGACGCGGCGGTCGAGCAGTTGCGCGCCTGGTCGGTGCGCTACCTGCGCCCCGGCGGCCCGCTGTCTACCCTGCGCGTGGGCCAGCAGCCCTACGGCATCCTGCCGGTCTGCGCCCGCAACTACATCCCCAGCCCGCGCTCCCCGCTAGAGGGCGAACTCACCGAGGCGCTGGACTGGCTGCGCCCACACTGGGACAGCGTGGTCTACAAGGTGCCCACGCTGCGCAACCCCAGCGCCGAAAGCCTGCACCAGGTGCTGTCCATGCAGCCCTGGGCCTGCGCCAAGCGCTACAACGAAGTCATCGGCCCGGCCACCACCCAGAACAACCCGGCCTTCGCCGAATTGGTGCAGTTCCAGGGGTCCTTTTTGCGCGGCCTGATGGGCCAGTTGCTCAGCCGCAAGAGCGCCGCCGTGCAAGTACCCTACCTGTCGCTGTGCGCCATGCGGCCCAAACAGAATTCGCTGGATGCCGTGCCCTGGGTGCAGCGCGACCCCGACCAGCCGCAGCGCGAACGCGAGGGCGCGGCCCTGCTGCAACCCAATTACATCGCCACCCTGAGCAGCCACCTGGGCGACCCGGCCAGCGACCTGCGCGCGCGCATTGTGCCCATGCAAAACGGCAGCTCCCTGCTAGAAGCCATGCTGGCCTTTGCTGCCGACGAGGAAATCCTCAAATCCGGCCACGCGCTGTTTTACGCGCACGTGCAGGGCAGCGCCACGGTCAGCCCGCTGGTGAAAAGCCAGTTCCAGCGCATGGGTCTGGCCGAGTACGTCGGCGTGGCCACCAGCACTTTGGTGGGCGACCAGATCGAGGTCAACACCGCCCGCGCCATGATGGGGGTGCGGCTAGAGGGCACCACCGCCAACCGCTCTATCGAGGGCCACATCGCCAATTTTCTGGGCCAGTCGGCCACCCTGTGGCCCGAGCAGATGCAGAACATCGCCAGCTTCAAGGACAGCCTGGCCTTTTTGCAGGACTGCAACGCGGGCGAGCTGCAGCAGGCCTTTCGCACCACGCTGGACCTGTACGCCCACCGGCTGGATGCCTGGATCACCGCACTGGCCACGCACCGGCTGGACGGCCTGCGCGCCGCACAGCCCCAGGGCCTGCACCTGGGCGCATTTGGCGTCGTGGAAGGCCTGCTGCCCGATGCCGTGCGCCGCAGGCAACTGCCGCCCGGCCAAAGCCAGGCGCTGGACAGCCTGGGCTACATCCATGCGCCCTCCGTGCAGCAGGCCACCGCCGCCGCCGTGCTGCGCAGCGGCTTTCTCGCCAACGGGCAGGGCCCGGGCCAGGCTTTTGACATTGACCTGCGCTCCCAGCGGGTGCAGCGTGCCAAGCAGTTGCTGGAGGGCATCTCCAATGGCCAATCCATGGCCGCCCTGTTGGGCTACCGTTTCGAGCGCGGCATGACCCACAGCCCTGGCCAGGCGCTGGCCCAGTACATCCTGGAATGCCGCCAGGCCTACCCGCTGCGCCCCGCCGGGGCCACCCCGCAGGACGAGGCCAGCGAGAGCATTGCCGCCCGCGACGTAGTGGACGGCGTGCGCCTGATGGATGCCTACCGCACGGCGCGGGCTGCGGGCACCGCCTTCAAGGTGCCAGGCGTACCCGACGCGCTGTTGCTGCCCAATGCCGCCATTGCCGTGCTGATCGACGACCTGCTGGAACAAATGGACGCGGTGTCCGACCTGCTGGTGTCCGAGAGCGTTTACCAGATGGTCGGCGGCAACCTGGACGGTGCCGGGGCCGCCATGATGACCCTGGACAAGCAAACCCGCCCGCCCGAGCCCCGCGTGGTCGACACCCCGCACAGCACGCGAGGCTACACGCAGCGGCTGGTGGTGGCGCTGGAATCGGCCGACCCCGGCCCCTGGGCGGTGGAAGGTGATCTGATCGCCCGCGTGGAGCCGCGCCTGAATGCCTGGCTGGCCCGCCTGCTGGGCGACCCCGACCGCTACCAGTTCCAGGCCCAAGTGTTCAGCCCGCCGACCGAAGTGGGGGGCGACTGGACGGTGACCGACACCGTGCTGACAGCAGGCCTCACCGAGCTGGGCCTGTCGCCGCTGGCGCTGGTGCTGCACAGCGAAGCCCAGCAGGGCGCGGGCCAGAGCGGCGTGCAAGAACGTCTGGGGCAACTCATGGGCGACAAACTGCGGGCCCAGTTGGGTGCCGCCGCCGACGGCCTAGCCGTGGTGTTGCAGGCCGAGGCGCACGAGGCCGGGCAGATCGGGCTGGTGGCATTCGAGTCGCTGGCCTGGGTGCTGCGCCGTCTGCTAGCCAAAACCCGCCCGCTGCGCCGCATGGACATGGTGCAGTCCCGCGACGGGGTGGAATCTGCCGCCACCCAGGATGACGGCGAAGCCGCAGGCGTGGACCTGGACGAGCTGGCGCTGCGCTGCGAGGATGCGGAAGCGCAGGCCGACACCGTACTGTCCCTGCTGTCCGCCGCCAGCGCTGCCGCACCAGAAGACCTGGATACGCTGGACCCCCTGGACCCGGCCACGCCCGCCCTGCTGGCGCAAACCAGCACCGCGCTGGCCGCCGCCTACGCCCTGGGCTGGCGCAGTGCCGCAGGCCACACGCCCGTGGCCGCTGGCGACGGCCAAGGCCAGCCGCTAGCCAGTGACGACACGGCCGCCCGTGCCGTAGGCCGTGCCCGCGCCCTGCTGCTGGAAATCGGGGGCCGCAGCAACGCCGCCCGGAACGCGCCGGTGTCCGACGGGCGCGGCGGCCAACTGCAAAACCTGCTGGACCGCATCTATGCGGTGATGGGCAAAGACTTTCCGGTGCTGCCGCTGTTCAACCTGGGCGCATTTGCCACCGATGCGGCCGCCACCCTGGCCGACCGCGACATGCTGCTGGGCAAGGCCGCGTTGGGCAACGACGACACGGCGGTGGCGGGCTGGTTGCCCAAGCTGGCCTGCGTGCGCGAAGCCAGCGCCCTGCTGGCCGACACCCTGCTGGCCGCCGAAGCGGTAGGTGAAGACAGCGGCTACCTGGACGACCCGTTGGACTTCCAGTTGCTGCAGTTCCCGCGCAACCCGCTGTTCCACTGGGCCGCCCTACCCCCGGCCCCGCAGCAAAAACTGCAAGACCTGCGCGGTGTGGTGGCCATTGCCGCCCACGCCCCCGGCGGGCTGCGGGCGCTAGATGCCAACACCGCACTGTCGGGCCTGTTTGTGGATGAGTGGATGGAAGCCATCCCCTCAGACACCGAGACCACCGGCCTGGGCTTTCACTTCGATGCACCCGGCGCGCGCCCGCCGCAGAGCATTCTGCTGGCCGTGCCCGCCGACCCCGCCGCCGACCACTGGACGCTGGACAGCCTGCTGGCCACCGTCAACGAAGCCATGGCCCTGGCCCAGCTGCGCGCCGTGCGCCCGCAAGACCTGGAAGGCCTGGGCCTGCTGCTGCCGGGCATCTTTTTGTCCAACAACTTCAAGCAGGACGTGCCCTCCATCGACTTCGCCAGCATGGTCAGCAAAAGCCTGAACGCCTTGCGGGCCGCCAGCAGCGTAGGCACCGGCAAAGCCACCATGGCAGCAGGCACCGCCCAGTTCGCCACCAAATCCTGAGGAACTGCCATGCCCATCTCCCTCACTTCCGCCCGCATGTCGGTCATCTCGGCGCTGATTGCCCAGCCCGAGCCCTCGCACACCACCTGGTCGCGGCTGGAGCCGCTGCCCACCAGCGACGACGTGGCCGACAGCCTGCAGGCCCGCATCGCCGACCCGCTGTGGATGCTGGCGCGGCAATGGCAGTTCAATGAATTCCAGGGCGAGGACGCGGGCAGCCCCATCGCCGCCGCGCTGGCGGTGGCGGGCCTGCCCGTCAGCAGCCTGCTGCCCAGCCCAGATGCCTTGGACGGCATGGCCCTGCCGCCCGGAGCCGCCCCGCTGGAGGCGCTGGTAGAGCACGAACAGGTGTTCCAAACCCACCCCAAGCTCAACGCCCAGGCGGGCCAGCAACTGATGCGCAGCCTGCGCGCCGCCGGGTTGGGCCCGCTGGCCCAGGCGCTGCGCCAGCAGTTCCCCGCCCCGCTGCCCGCCCCCGACGATGCGCAGGCCGACAACGCCGGTTTCGTTTGGCACACCCTGCTGGACCAGCGCGCCATCCACGCCCAGGCGCTGGCCCAGGCCGTCCGTGCCCTGCCCGACCGCGCGGCAGAAGAAGCCTTTGGCACCACGCTGGGTGCCAGCGCCGTGCAGATGGATGCCTTCCTGGCGCTGCTGCACCACTGGGTGGACTGGCTGGCGGAATTTGCGCTGGATGGCAGCCAGCCCGGTGCCAGCCCCTACTGGCAACCCGAGCGGCTGGAATACAGCTTCGCCCTGGGTGCCCAGGGCGATGGCGCGCCGGTGCGGCTGGTGGCCGACGCCTACGCCGACGGGCGGCTGGACTGGCACAGCTTCACCCTGGGCGCGGCCCACGCCGATGCGGGCGGGCCGGACGAATCGCTCCCCTACCCCGCCGAGCCGCCCAAGCACCTGCCCCTGCCCACCACCGCCCGCTACCCCGGCATGCCCGCCGACCGCTACTGGGAATTCGAGGACGGCCGCATCAACTTCGGCATGCTGGGCGCAGCCAAGAGCGACCTGGCCCGGCTGGCGGTACTGGAATACGCGCTGGTGTTCAGCAACGACTGGTTCACCCTGCCCCTGACCCTGCCGACCAACGCGCTGTACACCGTGAAACAGTTCGACGTGCGCGACAACTTTGGCATCACCCTGGCCATCCCCCCGGCGGGCTGGAACATGTTTGAGCTCAGCCTGCAGCCCGGCGCGCCGCAGCGGCTGGACAACACGCTCTACCTCTGCCCCGCCCTGCATAGCCTGGAAGGCCCGCCGCTGGAACACGTGATGCTGGTGCGCGACGAGATGGCCAACATGGTCTGGGGTATTGAAAAGCGAGTGCAGGGCAGCTCCGGCGAGCCCATCGACCGCCAATTTGAAAGCACCCGCCTGTCCACCACCCAAACCCTCAAGCCCACCGTCATCGCCGACGCACCGCCCGCCAGCGCCGGTGCGCTGCTGCAGTACACGCTGCAAACCCCGGTGGCGGCGCACTGGGTGCCGTTCTTGCCGGTCAAAAAACAAGGGGTCGGGGCGCTGAACTGGAGCATCCAGCTGCAGCGCGGCGTGGTCATCCACCACTACCAGACCACGCCTGCGCGCATGGCGGAGCCGGTCAACGCCAGCTACAGCGCCTTCATCCAGCGCCTGCGCAACAACGCCTTTGTGGAAACCACCGGCGCGCTGGGCACCGAAGACCACCAGCTCGAAGGCTTCATGTTCCACCCACGCGGCAGCCTGCTGCGGCTGGACCCGAACGTGGACGTGAAGACCGACTTCCTGCGCATCGCCGAAGAAGAAGTGCCCCGCGACGGCATCAGCCTGCAGCGCCGCTTCAACTACGCCCGCGACGCCCAGGGCCGCGCCTTGCTGTGGATAGGGCGGAACAAGCTGATTGGGCGGGGCGAAGGCGCAAGCGGTCTGAAATTTGACGTAGTGCAACCGGGAGTCAAATAGCACACTTGGTGGATTGGGGGGAAATGAATTAAGTAGGCCTCTAACGCTTATCTATAAACCACAAGTTGCCGCCACTCAAATATCAAATCTATTGCCTGTGACAAAAATACTGGGTATGGCTGCAGTTGCCACGGCAGGTGCGTAAGTAACTCCAAAAATCCAAGGCAACCCATTCATAAAAATGTCGAATATATTTACAAATCTTTATAAAAACATATTATTACAATTCAAAATATAGACGTAACCCATTGAAGTAAAAGGGGTTTATGTATATTTTCGAACATGGACCGGAATTTGCATTAGACACATTGAAAGTTCGGAAAACCCAACTTTTCACCTGTGCCCACCGTCCTACAACTTCAACTATCTAAGACAAACACCATGAAAAAAGTGAAACAAATTCTGGCTGCCACCGGCTTGGTGGTAGGTTTTAGCCTAGCGCATGCCGGACCCATCGTCATTGCCGGCACCGATGCAGATGACCACGGTTTCCTCTCAGGAGGAGTCAATCAAACAGGTTGGAAATTCATGCAACTGGCGATGAGCAATATCGGCGGAGCCGTGAGCAACGGGCAGACCAATGCAGTGTGTATTGGCTGTAACGGCAGCCAGGCAAGCGCCGCGTTCAGCAGCGCTTTTGGGCTGGCAGGCCTGGCGGGCTGGACCTCCAGCCAATTGATTACCACCACCGACATCACCAACTTTTTCAACAACACCGGTGCGGTCAACTTGTCGAATACCGGCTTCATCTACATGCCGACGACGACCTATAACGTGGGTGGCGGTATTGACGACAGCCAATTGGGCGTGGTCAATCTGAATGGCACCAATATCAACAACTTCCTAGCGGCAGGCGGTGGGCTATTTACCCAGGAACAGGCCACCAGCAGCATTGGCTATGGCTGGTTAACTTCACTATTGCCTACGCTGGTTGTCAAAGGCGACAACTCTGGCGGCGTTGCCGATGCTAGCCAATTGGCGTTGACGCCCCAAGGCAACGTACAGTTCCCTGGCCTGACCAATACCGATATTTCCAACGCGACACCATGGCATGCGTATTTCGAAGGTGGCTTCGGTGCTTTGCAGTCGTTGATCGTGGGTAACGGCAATAATTTTGCAGCCAATATTTTGGATGACACGGTGGTGTTAGGCGGCGGATTTGCAGGCGGCGGCGGCGTGATTGCGTGCGGCCAGGCCAACCAGCCCGCTTGCAACAATGTGCCAGAACCCGACAGTTTGCCGCTGGTACTGGCAGCTCTGGGCGGCTTGTACATTGCACAGCGCAAAAAAACCAAAGTGCTTTAAGCTTTAAACACCCGAGACAACAAACCTCGGGATGAAAAAATGGCACCGGCAGCGGTGCCATTTTTTTGTCCAATCCAACACTGCTGCACGCTAAATGCCGCGCTTCACACCACCCGCAGCCAAAACCAGTACGCCGCCAGCGCCACCAGCAGCCACGAGCCGCCGCGCACCACCACCCGGCCGTACCAGGGCTGGCGCACCACCACTTGCGACAGCAGCACCCAGGCGGTCACGGCGGTGAGTTGCCCGGCCTCCACGCCCAGGTTGAAACCGGCCAGCGCCCAGGGCAACAGGCCTGCGGGGGCGGCGGCTTCGATCAGCAGGCCCGCGAAACCGTAGCCGTGGACCAAGCCGAACACCAACGCCAGCCGCTCGGACCGCAGCACCCGCACCGGGTAAATATTCAGTAGCGCGGTGAAGGCGATGGACGCGGCGATGGCGGGCTCCACCCAACGGGGCGAGGCCTCGGTCCAGCCGAAAGTGGCCAGCATCAGGGTGATGGAATGGCCCACAGTGAAGGCGGTGATGGTGCGCAGCAGCGACCACCAAGGGCTGCGCCCATCGACCAGTGCGGCGGCACGGCCCAGGCGCAGCTGCAAGGGCAGCACCAGCGCCAGCAAAAACGCCATGTGGTCGTAGCCCTGCAGCAGGTGGTGCATGCCCAGCGACAGGTAGTCCCACACGGTGGCGGCAATGCCCCGCGGCGGCCCGGCCACGGCCTGGCGCAGCACCAGCGGCACGGCTTGCTGGGGCGCGGCGGTGGCCAGCAGGTCGCGGTCGTCGAGGTGGCCGGTGACGATCAGGCGGTGGTTGCTGTCCTCGTTTTTGAACAGGGTGTAGCGCATCCCCAGCGCCGTACCAGGTGGGCAGGCGGCCGTGCTGGTGGCGCGCAGATAGGCCCCGTCGCTGCGGGCTTCCAGGCCGTCGTATGTCCAGTGCAGGGTACAGCCGGGCTGGCTGCTGTCGAGGCCGGTGTGGTTTTGCAGCAAGGCCAGTGCGGCGGGGGTGGCGGTATGGACTTCGGCCCAGGTGACCAGGCCGTCGGCATTGGCATCGACCGGGATCAGCAGGTCCAAGTCCTTCAGGGCCACGGACAGTTGCAACGTGAGTGCCTGGTCGTGCTGGCGTACGTCCAGGTAGGCATCGCTGCCCTTATGGGCCCAGGCGGGGGCGCACAGGAAGACGGCGCACAGGATGGCGAGTACGCGCTTCATGGGCGGCTCCGCGCATCGACGATGCCGACCTGCTGCATGTCTTTTAGCAACTGCTGCACCGCCGCAGCGTCTTTAGCCTGGCGGGCACTTTGCAGGGCCACCCACCAGTCGATGGGTTCGCGCTGCAGGTCCAGGTTGCGGCGGGCGATTTGCAGTGCGCCGGGCGCGTCGTCGTCCAGCCACAGAGCGACCAGGGCCTGCTCGCGGCCATGCAAAGTCAGGTCGTCGCCGCGGCGGGCGAGTTCGGCGTTCCACTCGCGCAGGGTGGCGCGCAGGGTTTTCCAGTCGGGGTTGTTCAGGCGGCGCAGGGCGGTGGCTTGGCGCAGCAGCACGGCATCGGTGGGCGGCAGCGGCTGCAGCACGGCCAGTGCCTGGGCGGTTTTGCCGGTGCGCAGCAGCAGGTCGCTCAGGGCGATGCTGGTGTAGAGGTCGGGCTCCGCTTGCAGGCTGCGCTGGTAGGCGCTGAGCGCGGCGGCATCCATGCCCGCGCGCTCTTCGCTTTCGGCCAGCAGCGACTGCAGCCAACTGGTTTGCGCAGGGTCTTGGGTGCCAGCCAGCAGCTGGGAGAAGCCTTTGCGGGCGGCGGCATTCTGGCCTTGCATGGACTGGGTTTCCAGCTGGCAGGCCAGCGCGTAGAGGTTTTGCCCGGCGCGGGCCACAGCATCGCAGGCACGCAGGGCGTCAGCGTAGTGGCCCGACAAGCGCTCCAGCGCGGCCAGGTTGAGCCAGCCCTGGGCATGGCCGGGGCTGCGGCGCAGGGCGGCTTGCAAGATGAGGCGCGAGGCCTTGAAGTCGTGGCGGCCTTGCAGCACGGTGGCTTGCAATATCGCCAGATCGACCGGTGCGTCCGGCTTGTCCCACCAAGGATCTAGCGCAGCCTGTGCACGCCCCCAGTAGCGGGTGTCGCCCGTCTGCCGTGCGGTGGCAATGTCGGCGCGGGCTTGGGCCGTGGCCGCCACCGGGTCGGCCACGGTGGACACCACGGCGGTGGGCCGCACGCGGGTGATGGTGGGCAGCCGCTCGATCACCTCGTCACCCCGGCTTGGATGCAGCGGGGTGGTGGCGTGGGCCGCCTTGCACAACAGCAGGCAGGCGAACCACAAAAATGGGGGAATGCGCATGGTAGATACGGGAAATGGGTGCGCTATGTAATTAGTAGCTGCCAGCGCAGGTGCTACCTACGCAGGAGGCCATTTGTATTTAAATATGGAAAGTTCTCTCAGGCAGCCCCCCCCTCCAGGGATACCACGGAACCCGCTTTGCCGGGCCGTAGGTATCGCCCCCTGCAAGGGGGGAGGAGGCCACACGAAGTGGGCAAGCCTGGGGGTGTGCTAAATCTCTGCCGGGTCGGCAGAGTCGCTGGTGGCCAGCACCGTGCTATCGCCCAGCACCACCGGGTCGCGGCTGTCGCTGGTGTTGGCGATTTCGGCCTTGGTGAAGGCAATCACGTCGTCCACATTGGTGACCGCGCCCGCCGGTACCCCGGTGCCCGACACGTACTGGGTGGACGGGCCGTCACCCCCTCCGCCGCAAGCCGCCAGCAAGCCCACCGCAACGATGGCGGGTGCTATCCATTTGAAGTGCAACATGGTGTTGTCCTTATCAGTTGGAGCCAGAGTTTGGCGTGTTGAGGTACGGGAAGCGCGTCAGGAACGGCACCGTTGCCTGGTCCACAGCGTCGTGGATGTTGGCCGACTGGGCACCCAGCGGCACGCTGGAGGCTTTGCAGGCCGAGGTCAGGCTGGGCACGCCGGGCACGCCGTTCAGACCCAGGCTGTTGTTATCGCCGTTGATGACGCACAGGCCGCCAACCATGGCCACCAAGGCGATGTCCACCACGTCGTCTTTGGGGCGGCGACCGTTGGGGAAGCCTGCCAGATCCACCGCTTGCGCCAGGTTCGCCGTACCGCCGACCCGCAGCACTTCACCGGCTACGCCGAGTCGGTTTTGCGTGGCAAAGGGCACCGGGGCAATGGCGGTGTTCAGCCGCAGCTCTTCGGACGGCGTGGCATTGGCGGGTTTGTTCACGCCGGTAATACCGGTCAAGAACACGGTGGCCAGGTCGGTGCGCGGCAGGTTGGTAGGCGCCACGGCGGTGGCACTACCGGCCAGCACCACACCCAGCAGCGCGGGCAGCGTGGGGTTGGTCACGTAGGTCAGGAACTGGCCGTCATCCTGGGGCTTGGAGGCGTTGAACTTGTCCTTGTCGGGCAGGCCGATCACCAGCTCATTCACCAGCGGATTGCCCAGACGCGAGACCTGGACCCAGGCACCACCGGCTTTTTCGCTGGTCTGGTGGCCGGAAGGCGGCTTGCCGTTGAGCAAGCGGGCCTGGCGCATGCTGGCCGTGGTCCAGCCGCCAATGACGGGCTCGGACCCCGCGGTCAGGCAGCCTTTGTTGACTTCCAGCGCAATGGTGGTGATGTTGGTTTTCTGCACCGG
>NZ_JBDTEM010000243.1:0-2026 GCF_039922535.1 Rhodoferax sp.
AACTGTCTTCCCCGGCCGACTACACCCAACTGTTCGCGCTGGCACCTGTGTCCCTGTGGCTGGAGGATTTCAGCGCACTCAGAAGTTTGTTTGACCGCTGGCGTGCCGAGGGCATTACCGATCTGCGTGCACACATCGCGGTGGTGCCCGAATGTCTGGCCGAATGTGCGGCATCGCTGCAAGTGCTGGAGGTCAACCAACGCACGCTGGAGCTGTTTGGTGCCAGCAGCCAAGCGCATTTGCTGGCCAATTTGTCGCAGGTGTTTCGCGGCGACATGTTGGACCACCTGGCGCAGCAGATGATTCCGATGTGGGAGGGGCAACTCGGCTTTGCGGTGCAAACCGTGAATTACACGCTGGACGGCCGCCGCCTCGACGTGAAAGTACAAGCCCGCGTGCTGCAAGGCCACGAAGAGCGTTGGGACCGCGTGATGGTGTCGCTGCAAGACATCACCCAGGAGCTGCAAACCTCGACTCTGCTGGCCACCAGCGAACAGCATGCACGCAATCTGTTTGACTACTCCCCGGTGTCGCTGTGGGTGGAAGACTTCAGCGCGGTGAAACGGTTGATCGAAGACGTGCGCATGCGCGGCATCGAAGACTTTCGCACCTTCATCAACGTGCACCCCGAATTCGTATCGCGCTGCATGCAGGAAATCCGCGTCATCGACGTGAACCAGCAAACCCTCACCAGGTTGGGGGCCCAGAACAAGGCCGAACTGCTGGCCCGCCTGGGCGAGGTGTTTCGGGGGGAAATGCGCGACTCTTTTGCCGAGCAACTGATCGAGTTGTGGCACGGCAAGACCACCTTGACGCGCGAGGTGGTCAACTACCGGCTCAGCGGCGACCTGGTCAACATCCACATGCAGTTTGCCGTGCTGCCCGGGCATCTGGCCGAATGGGACCTGGTGCTGGTGTCGCTGGTCGACATCACCGCGCGCAAGAAGGCCGAGGCCTACCTGGAATACCTGGGCAAGCACGACTCGCTGACGCAACTGCGCAACCGGGCCTTCTATATGGACGAGCTGAACCGGCTGTCGCGCAAGGGCCCGTGGCCGCTGACGGTGCTGGTGATGGACCTGAACGGGCTCAAGCAAATTAACGACGAACACGGCCATGTGGCGGGAGATGCGCTGCTGCGGCGCGCGGGTGAGGTGTTTGGCAAGGTGGCGAGTCCGCAGGCCTGTGCCGCGCGTACCGGTGGCGATGAATTTGCCATGCTCTTGCCCGGCACCGACGAGCGCGGGGCGCAGGCCACTATTGACCGCATTCACTCGATGCTGGAACTCAACAACCAGTTCTATTCCGGCCACAAGCTCAGCATCGCCATCGGCATGGCCACCTGCAGTGCCAGTGACCAACTTGAAGCCACGTTGATTCGGGCCGACCGTGCCATGTACGTCGAAAAAACCCGCTACTACCAAGAGCAGCACATCGAGCGGCGCGGGCACGGCGGCTAAGCTGCAATGGGCCACACCCTGGTTGAAGCCGTGCAGGCTTTTGCGCCGACCACGCTGCCGTTGGCGGTGGCGTTCAGCGGCGGCGCGGATTCCACCGCCTTGCTTCTTGCCTGTGCCGAGCGCTGGCCAGGCCAGGTGCAGGCCGTGCATATCCACCACGGGCTGCAGGCCGCGGCCGATGATTTTGTGCGGCACTGCGAAGCTTTTTGCGCCGGGCTGCGGGTGCCGCTGCAGGTGGTGCGTGTGGATGCACAGCCCGCGCCCGGCGAGAGCCCGGAGGACGCAGCCCGCAAAGCACGTTATAAGGCTTTTAGGGCCCTGGCGCAGGAAGTGCCTGCGCAGGCAGCTATCAAAACCATAGTATTGGCCCAGCATGCAGACGACCAGGTGGAGACCTTGCTGCTGGCCCTGAGCCGGGGTGCGGGCCTGCCAGGGCTGGCCTGTATGCCTGCAAGCTGGGCGCGCGACGGCATCCACTACCACCGCCCGCTGCTGGGCGTGCGGGCCGATCACATCCGCGATTGGCTGGCGCAGCGCGGTGTGGCATATGTGACAGACCCGACCAA
>NZ_JBDTEM010000244.1:0-9279 GCF_039922535.1 Rhodoferax sp.
CGCCATCCGCAAGCAGTTCGGCGGGCTGACGGCGGTGAACGACATCAGCTTCGCGATCCAGGCCGGGCAAATCACCGGGCTGATCGGCCCGAATGGTGCGGGCAAATCCACCACCTTCAACCTGATCACCGGCGTGCTGGGCTTGACGTCTGGCGAGGTGCGCTTTCGGGGCCAGGTGGTCAGCGGCCTGCCCTCGCGCCAGATCGCCCAGCGCGGCATTTCCCGCACCTTCCAGCACGTGAAGATGATCCCGGAAATGACGGTGCTGGAGAACGTCGCCCTGGGTGCCCACCTGCGCGGCGACAAGGGTGCGCTGTCGTCCATGCTGCGCCTGGACCGGGTTGAGGAACAACGCCTGCTGCGGGAAGCCGCACACCAGCTGGAACGCGTCGGCATGGGTGCCCAACTGCACGAGCTGGCGGGTAACCTGGCCATGGGCCCGCAGCGGCTGCTGGAGATTGCCCGCGCCCTGTGCAGCGACCCGGCCCTGCTGCTGCCGGACGAGCCAGCCGCCGGCCTGCGCCACAAAGAGAAGCTGGCCCTGGGCGGCGTGCTGCGCCAGCTGCGTGCCGAGGGCATGGCGATTCTGCTGGTCGAGCACGATATGGACCTGGTGATGGACATCTGCGACCACATCGTGGTGATGGAGTTCGGCACCCATCTGATGGAAGGCACACCGGCCCAGGTGCAGGCCAGCCCGGCCGTACGGGCCGCCTACCTGGGTACCGACGACGACACCACCACAGCCCGCACCGCACCCGCAGCCCCACCCGAAAAGGTTTCCGCATGAGCCAGCCCCTGCTTTCCATTAACGGCCTACGCGCCGGCTACTGCAAGGCCGAGGTGCTGCACGGCGTGTCGCTGCAAGCCGCAGCCGGTAGCGTCATTACCGTCATCGGCCCCAACGGTGCGGGCAAATCCACGCTGCTGAATGCGGTCATGGGCATCCTGCCCGCGCAGGGCGAGATTGCATTCCAGGGCCAGCCGATCCACAAGCTGTCGCTGGAAGAACGCGTCATGCTGGGCATGGCCCTGGTGCCCGAAAAGCGCGAGCTGTTTGGCAGCATGCCGGTCGAAGACAACCTGGTGCTGGGCGCGTTCCGCCAGCTGCGCCTGCGCAACAAGGCCTGGCGGGAGCAACTGGACGTGGTCTACGCCCTGTTTCCGCGCCTGAAAGACCGCCGCCTGCAACTGGCGGGCACCCTGTCGGGCGGCGAACGCCAGATGCTGGCCGTAGGGCGGGCCATGATGTCGCGGCCCACGCTGCTGATGCTGGACGAACCCAGCCTGGGCCTGGCACCGCTGGTGGTGCGCGAGATCTTCAAGATCATCCACACCCTGCGCCAAACCGGCGTGACGATTTTGCTGGTCGAGCAAAACGCCCGCGCCGCCCTGGAAGCCGCCGACCACGGCTATGTGCTGGAGATGGGTGACGTCAGCCTGCAAGGCCGCGCCGCCGACCTGGCCCAGGACTCCCGGGTCATCGACACCTACCTGGGCGCCGCCCGCAAAACTTAAACACAAAAAAGGCTTCTTACGCAGGTAGTACCTGCGCAAGCAGCTATGTAAAAAATAGCAATTACACCCCTTTCCCCCAACCGCCAACCACCACCCACAGGAGACAAACCATGAAAAAAACATCCCAGCGCATCGCCCTCACCGCGCTCGCGTCCCTGGCCGCCGCCGCGGCCGGTTCCGCCCACGCCCAAAGCGTCAACCTGTACGGCATCATCGACGTGGGCGTAGAACACGTCAGCAACGTCAACGGTGTGGGCAGCATCAACCGTATGCCCAGCAACACCAGCACCTTGCCGTCGCGGGTGGGCATGCGTGGCTCCGAGGACCTGAGCAACGGGCTGAAAGCCCAGTTCACGCTGGAAATGGGCTTTGCCCCCGACACCGGTGCATCCGGCCAGGGCGGTCGTCTGTTTGGCCGCCAATCCACCGTGGGCCTGGCCGGGCCCTGGGGCGCGGTCAGCCTGGGCCGCCAGTATTCCACCCTGTACTGGGCGATCCAGGACTCGGACGTGATCGGGCCAGCGCTGTACGCCATTGGCTCGCTGGACAGCTACATCCCCAACTCCCGCGCCGACAATTCCATCGCCTACCGTGGCACCTTCAGCGGCCTGACCCTGGGCGCTGAGTACAGCCTGGGCCGCGATACCGTCAACGCCGGCCCCAGCCCGGTGGGCACCAACTGCGCCGGTGAAAGCGCTACCGACAAGCAGGCCTGCCGCCAGTGGTCGGCCACTGCCAAGTACGACACCGCCAACTGGGGTGCCACGCTGACCTACGACACCCTCAACGGCCGCACACCTGGTGCCGCCCCCGACTCGGTGTTTGGCGGCCTGAACAGCAGCAGCACCAGCGACAGCCGCGTGCTGGCAGCGGGTTACGTCAAAGTCATGGGGGCCAAGATCGGTGGCGGCGTGATCCGCCGCAACAACGAAGGCAGTGCCACCAAGCCCAAAAGCGACCTGTGGTACCTGGGTGCATCGTACCCGCTGACCCCTGCGCTGACGCTGGACGGCCAGTGGTCCAGCCTGCGCTACAAAAACTTTGACAACGGCAACTCCACGCTGCTGTCCGCACGGCTCGTGTATGCCTTGTCCAAGCGCACCGCGGTCTACGGCCAAGTCGGACATATCAGCAATGACAAGCTGGCGAACGTGTCGGTCAGCGGTGGCGCTGCGGGCAGTAACCCTGCAGCGGGCGGTTCGCAAAACGGTGTTGGCATCGGCATTCGCCACTTTTTCTAAGCCAACCAGGCTGTAGCGTGGGGCGGAACTGGCAACCAGACGAAGCCGGTTCCGCTGAACCCTGGAAGGGGCGACTCTGCGATCGCCGTTGCCGGAAACAGCTGAAAATTTAAGTGCAATGTGACTCTAGCGCCCACTCCCTCTACACCAGTAGCTACTAAAAATAGAGCATTCTTATGGCCGCGCTGACCGACATCACCTTCATCCTCTGCGACGTGCTGCAAGCCCCTGCCCAATGGCAGGCGCTGCCGCCGTTTGCCGACACCGATGCAGACCTGGCGCTGCAGGTGCTGGACGAAGCAGGCAAGTTTGTCGCCAACGTCGTCGCGCCGCTGCAGCGTGCGGGTGACGAAATCGGTTGCCGCTTCGAGGCGGGCCAAGTGGCTACGCCGCCAGGCTTTAAAGCCGCCTACCAGGCGTTCTGGCAGGCCGGGTGGCCGTCGTTGTCGTGCGCGGTAGAAGACGGTGGCCAAGGCCTGCCAGCGGTGCTGGAGGGCGTGCTGTTTGAAATGCTGGCGGGGGCCAACCACGGTTGGACCATGGCCCCCGGCCTGCTGCACGGTGCCTATGCCTGCCTGAAGCACCACGGCAGCGACGCGCTCAAAGAGGCGTATTTGGAAAAAATCGCCACCGGCGAATGGCTGGCCACCATGTGCCTGACCGAAGCCCACGCCGGCAGCGACCTGGGCCTGGTGCGCACCAAGGGCACGCCCCTGCCC
Organism: Rhodoferax sp.; assembly: GCF_039922535.1. Taxonomy (GTDB): domain Bacteria; phylum Pseudomonadota; class Gammaproteobacteria; order Burkholderiales; family Burkholderiaceae_C; genus Rhodoferax_B. The sequence goes on from NZ_JBDTEM010000244.1 coordinate 3,479, forward strand.
GACGGTAGCTTTGCCGTCAACGGCAGCAAGATTTTCATCTCGGGCGGCGAGCACGACCTGACGGACAACATCGTCCACCTGGTACTGGCCCGCCTGCCCGATGCGCCCGTCGGGCCCAAAGGCCTGTCGCTGTTCTTGGTACCCAAAGTGCTGCCCGACGGCAGCCGCAACGCCGTGGTCTGCGAGCGTATCGAAGAAAAAATGGGCTTGCACGGCAGCCCCACCTGCGTGATGCGCTTTGACGATGCCATCGGCTGGCCCGTGGGTGAACCGAACAAAGGGCTGAACGCCATGTTCGTGATGATGAACGCCGCCCGCCTGCACGTCGGCCTGCAAGGCGTGGGCTTGTTGGAGGCGGCTTGGCAAAAAGCCCATGCCTATGCGCAAGAGCGCCGCCAGATGCGCGCACCCACCTCGGCACACGGCCCTGACTTGATTTCTGAACACCCGGCCATCCGCCGCATCCTCGCCACCCAGCGCGCCTGGATCGACGGTGGCCGGGTGCTGGCCTACCACACCGCCCTGCAGCTCGACGTGGCCGCGCACAGCCCCGATGCCACGCAGCGCGCGGCGGCCCAGCGCTGGTGCGCCCTGGTCACCCCGGTACTGAAAGCGGCGATGACCGACCAGGCCTTCAGCGGGGCCAGCGCCTGCCTGCAGGTGTTTGGCGGCCACGGCTACATCCGCGAATGGGGCATAGAGCAGATCGTGCGCGATGCCCGCGTGGCCATGATTTACGAGGGCACCAACGAAATCCAGGCCATCGACCTGCTGGTGCGCAAGGTGCGGGCCGATGGCGGTGTGGCCATACGCGCGCTGCTGGCCGATCTGCCCGGAGACGCACGCCGCGATGCGCTGATCGAGCTGACCCAGGCGCTGGTGCTGGCCGCGCCCGGCGATCCCGAGCTGCCCTACTGGGTAGCTGACGACTATCTGCGCGCCGTCGCCCTTGTACTGCTGGACTGGGCCTGGGGTCGCATCCGCGCCAGCAGCACGGACGCGCGCTGGACCGAACCGGCCCAGGCCTTCCAGACCTGGGTGCTGCCCGAGTGCGATATGCGCCTGGCCATCATGCGCCAGCGCCTGCCGCAAAAATTTATAAGAAACAAGCCTCCAGTGCATATGGCACCTGCGCTGACAGCTATTGATTAAATAGCACCTCCCCGTTTCCCGGCTTTCAGCGCGCAAATTCAGTCGAGGTCGCGCTGCGGGCTCCCCTGCGCCTCGACTTTGGAGACACAACGATGAGAAAAAGAATGCAATCCCGTTTACTGGCCGTGTCCGCCGTTTCCGCCCTGCCCGCCCTGCTGCTGCTGGGCTGCGGCGGCTCGGACAGCGCGCTACCGCAACTCGCGGCCGCCACCCCGGCCACGCTGCTGTCTTGCACCGACCTGGCCAGCAAGATCAGCTTTGCCAACACCACCATCACGGCGGCCAACGCGATTGCCGCTGGCACGCTCACCGTCTCCGGCACGCCCGTACCCGCGCACTGCCAGATCACCGGCACGATGAACCAGCGGGTCAGCGCAGTGGATGGCAACAGCTATGCCATCGGCTTCGAAATGCGCCTGCCGAACGCCTGGAACGGCCGCTTTTTCTACCAGGCCAACGGCGGCATCGATGGCAGCGTGGTCACCGCCACCGGTGCCGTCAACGGCGGCGGCGGACTCACCAGCGCACTGAACCAGGGCTTTGCGGTCATCAGCTCCGATGCTGGCCACGCCGCGGCACTGGGCGCCAATTTCGGCATCGACCCACAGGCCCGGCTGGACTACGGCTACCAGGCCGCCGCCACACTCACCCCCATGGCCAAGAGCGCCATCAAGACCGCCTACGGCAAGGGACCAGACCGCTCCTACTTCGGCGGCTGCTCCAACGGCGGGCGCCACACCATGGTGGCCGCCACGCGCGAGCCCGAGGAATACGACGGTTACCTGGTCGGCGACCCGGGCTTCCGCCTGCCGCTGGCGGCGATTGCCAACATCGCCGGCGCACAGGCCTATGCCACGGTGGCGACCAGCAGCTCCGACCTGTCCACCGCCTTCACCACGGCGGAGCGGGCCGTGGTCTCGAACGCGGTTTTGGCGAAATGCGATGCGCTGGATGGCGTCGCCGACGGCCTGGTACAAAACACCGCCGCCTGCCAGGCCGCCTTCAACCTGGAGCGCGACGTACCCACCTGCAGCGGTACGCGCGACGGCAGCTGCCTATCGGCGGCGCAGAAAACCGTGGTTTCCAAACTATTTTCGGGTGCCACTACCAGCAGCGGCGCGCGCATCTATTCCACCTGGCCGTTCGATGCCGGTCTGGCCACCAGCAACTTTGCCTTCTGGAAGTTCACCTCGCCGCTGGTACTGGACTCTGGCGGCGCGGGCTTGATCTGGCCAACCCCCCCAGAAGACGCGGCCACCTTCAATGGGCCCGTATTCGCGCTCACAGGCAATGTGGACACGATGCTGTCCAGGGTGGGCGCGACCAATGCCACCTACACCGAGAGTGCGCTGTCCTTCATGCAGCCGGTCAACGCCACCAATCTGTCCAAGCTGCGGGACCGTGGCGCAAAGATGATGGTCTACCACGGCACCAGCGACCCGATCTTTTCCAGCGACGACACCACCACATGGTATGAATCCGTGCGCAGCGCCAACGGTGGCAGTGCCAGCAATTTCGCGCGCTTCTACCGGGTGCCCGGCATGAACCACTGCTCGGGCGGCCCGGCCACCGACCAGTTCGACATGCTGACACCGCTGGTGAATTGGGTGGAAAAAGGCCAGGCACCCGACAGCGTGGTGGCAACGGCCCGTGGCGCCGGCAATGCCGGTGGTGTGAATACCGACGTGCCCAGCAGCTGGTCGGCCAGCCGCAGCCGCCCACTGTGCGCCTACCCCAAAGTGGCCACCTACAACGGCAGCGGCGACGTGGAGAGCGCCGCCAGCTTCAGTTGTAAATAGGTTGATCGCGAAAAATAGGCATAAAAAGAGCTTCTAGCGCAGCACCTGCCTGCGCTAGAAGCTACTAATTCAGTAGCACACCGGAGTTCCCCGTTCCCCCTGCTTGCAGCGTGTTGAGGCCACGCTGTGGGCTCCCCTGCGCCTCAACCTAGGAGACATTACATGAAAAGAATATTGCACCCCGGACTACTCGCCTTGTCGGCCTTGCCCACGCTCCTGGTGGCGTGCGGCGGATCGGATAGCGCGCTCCCCCAACTGACGGCCGCCAGCGCAGGCACCCTGCTGTCGTGTACCGACCTGGCCAGCAAGATCAGCTTCCCCAACACCACCATCACGGCCGCCAACGCGATTGCCGCGGGCACGCTGACCGTCGCTGGCACGCCCGTACCCGCGCACTGCCAGATCACCGGCAAGATGAACCCGCGCGTCAGCGCAGTGGATGGCAACAACTACGCCATCGGCTTCGAAATGCGCCTGCCGTACGCCTGGAACGGCCGCTTCTTCTACCAGGGCAATGGCGGCACCGACGGCAGCGTGGTCACCGCCACCGGCGGCGTTAACGGCGGCAGCGGGCCTACCAACGCACTGAACATGGGCTTTGCCGTGATCAGCTCCGATGCTGGGCACAGCACACCGGGCGCAAACTTCGGCATCGACCCGCAGGCCCGGCTGGACTACGGCTACCAGGCCGCCGCCACGCTCACCCCGATGGCCAAGAGTGCCATCAAAACCGCCTACGGCAAGGGGCCCGACCGCTCCTACTTCGGCGGCTGCTCCAACGGCGGGCGCCACACCATGGTGGCCGCCACGCGCGAGCCCGAAGAATACGACGGCTACCTGGTCGGCGACCCGGGTTTCCGCCTGCCACTGGCCGCCACCGCCAACATCGCGGGCGCACAGGCCTATGCCACGGTGGCCACCAGCAGCGCCGACCTGTCCACCGGCTTCACCACCACCGAGCGGGCGTTAGTCTCTAACGCCGTGCTGGCCAAATGCGATGCGCTCGACGGTGCCACCGACGGCATGGTGCAAAACACCGCGGCCTGCCAAGCAGCCTTCAACCTGGACCGCGATGTACCCACCTGCAGTGGTGCGCGCGACGGCAGTTGCCTGTCGGCGGCACAAAAAACCGTGGTCGCCAAACTGTTCAGCGGTGCCACCAACAGCAGCGGCTCCAAGTTCTATTCCAACTGGCCGTTTGATGCGGGTCTGGCCACCGCCGGCTGGGCGAGCTGGAAGTTCACCTCTCCGGCGCAGCGCGATGCGGGTGCGGTCGGTCTGATCTGGCAGGTACCGCCAGAGGCCGCCAGCACCTTCAATGGCACGACCTTCTCGCTGACCGGCAGCATCGACGACATGCTGGCCAAGATCGCCGCCACCAACAGCACCTACACCGAAAGCGCGTTGTCCTTCATGTTGCCGGTCAACCCCAGCAACTTGTCCAGGCTGCGGGACCGCGGCGCGAAGATGATGGTCTACCACGGCACCAGCGACCCGATCTTCTCCAGCAACGACACCACCACCTGGTATGAATCACTGCGCGCCGCCAACGGCGGCAACGCCAGCAACTTCGCGCGCTACTACCCGGTGCCCGGCATGAACCACTGCTCTGGCGGCCCCACCGCCGACCAGTTCGACATGCTGACACCGCTGGTCAACTGGGTTGAAAAAGGCCAGGCACCCGACAGCGTGGTGGCCAACGCACGCGGCCCCGGCAATGCCGTCGCCGTCAACGCCGACGTGCCCAGCAGCTGGTCACCCAGCCGCAGCCGTCCGCTGTGCGCCTACCCCAAGGTGGCCACCTACAACGGCAGCGGCGACGTGGAAAGCGCCGCCAGCTTCAGCTGCAAATAGCCCGCCGCGGGACCCTGGAACGGCTTGAAACGGCTGGCAAAATACCGCATGACCGTTTCAAGCCCGCGCACCCCGCCCCTGCCTGCCCCCACCACCATCGACAGCAGCATGCTAGAAGGCCTGGTGGGCTACAACGCCCGCCGGGCCTACCTGGTCATCCTCGACATCTTTTTTAAGCGCATGGCGGTGCACGACCTGCGCACGGTGGACTTTTCCATCCTGTCGCTGATCACCCACAACCCCGGCATCACCTCGCGCCAACTGGCCACCGCCCTCAGCCTGCTGCCGCCCAACGTGGTGGGCATGGTCAGCGCGCTGGAAAAACGCGGCCTGATCGAACGCCACCCCCATCCCGTGGATGGCCGCGCCGTGGGCCTGCACCTGACGCCCGCCGGGGAAGCCCTGGTCACCGGGGCTGAAAGCACCGTGGAACAGCTGGAAATCGAAGCCACCTCCAGCCTGACCACCACCGAGCGCAAAACCTTGATACGCTTGCTGCAAAAAATATACCGCACGTAATTCAGTTATAGCGCAGACACCTCGTGCATACAATGCTATTAAACTAGTAGCAATTTTGATTTTTGCGGTATAGTTGTACCGCTGAACAGGTGCCAGGCAAGCACCTAGAGATCCCCAACACACTATGCACCGAGGAGAACACACCATGAGTTCCAAAGAAAACGTCGCCGTCCATCAACTGCTGGCCCTGCTGGAATCCCGCTACGCCATCCGCGTGCTGTGGGCCCTGCGCGACGGCCACGCCCAAACCTTCCGCCTGCTGCAAGACAGCGTGGGCGGTGTCACCCCCAACACCCTGAACACCCGCCTCAAAGAGCTGCGCGAAGCCGACCTGCTGACCCACGGCTCCGAAGGCTACAGCGTCACCCCCAGCGGTGCCGACCTGCTCAAGCGCCTGAGCGACCTGCAAGCCTTCGCCGGCAAATGGTCTACCGCACAGGCCAAAAAGGTCAAGTAAGCCTTCGGGTTTCCATAAAA
>NZ_JBDTEM010000245.1:0-1620 GCF_039922535.1 Rhodoferax sp.
GTGGCACCACTTGCCTGCAGAAAGCGGTCGCCTGGACATCCAACACCTGGGCTGGTACCGGCGGGTCTGCGCACCGCGGTGGGCGACTCAGTGGCTTTGTAGACCATGGCCACCACGCGGCGTTTCGCATGGCCTCATTTCAGCGCGCCAACGGTTATGACGAAACCTTTACCCATAACGAAGATGCAGAGCTCGACTGCCGCCAACGCCGACTCGGCAGCAAGGTCTACCTAGACGCAGACATCCGCCTGGGCTACCAGCCGCGCGCCACGCTGACCACTCTGGCCAAACAATACTTTGCATACGGGCGTGGCCGTTCCCGCACCGTACGGCGGCACCCTGGGTCCATGCGCGCGCGCCAACTAGCGGTACCCGCCAATCTGGTGCTATCGGCTCTGGCCATCGTGCTTGGGGCATGGCTGCCGCTGCTACTGCTGTGGCCGCTCTGCTACCTCACGGCACTCACCCTGACCTCTATTTCGGTGGCTTGGCAACATCGCTCGCCCTGCGGTTTGTTGGCAGGTGTCGCTGCCGCCACCATGCATACCAGTTGGGCCCTGGGCTTCTTTGCCGGGCTTGCATTCATCCGCGAATCGGCATGGCAACCTAGCACCCAGCATCTCCTGCAGGTCGATGCCACGGCCGGGGCGACCGCCCCATGAGCCAGCGCTCCCCTCTGCACGTCTTGCTGGTAGACCCTTCACTTTTTACAGCCCCTTACAACGCGGGGCTGACCGAAGGTCTACTTGCCGCAGGAACCCAACCCATGTGGGCCACACGCCCCACACGCAAGGGCGACCGGCAAGAACTCCCCATCGAACGGACCGACCCCTTCTTCTACCGCCGCACAGACGAAGCTAACTGGCTACCCGGCAAACTCAAATCGGTCGCCAAAGGCATTGCCCATCTAGCCGGGCTCACCACTCTGTTGTGGAAGATCCGCACCCGTAAACCAGATGTTGTGCATTTCCAATGGACTGTGCTGCCACCACTTGACGTGCTGGCTATGCTGCTGATACGGCGCTGGTGTCCGCTGGTGCTCACTGTGCACGACACCGTGCCTTTCAACGGCGAACGCCTTTCTTTCATACAAAACTTCGGCTTCGATGTACCCATGCGCCTAGCGCACAAGGTCATCGTGCATACCGAAAGCGGCCGTAACACGCTTATCAGCCGTGGCGTACCTGCAAAGCGCATTGTTACCATTCCGCATGGTGCCTTGCGGCTACAAGTACCCCTGCCGATGCCTGCGGAACGTGCAGACAAACGTTACAGTTTTTTACTATTCGGCGAAATCAAACCCTACAAAGGTATAGACCTCGCCATAGAGGCACTCCATATGCTGCCGCCAGACGTACTGCGCCAAACACGGGTGGTGATAGCTGGCAGGCCACGCATGGACATTGCGCCCCTGCAAGCACGCATCGCAGAGTTCGGCCTGGGCGACACCATCGACCTGCGGCCCCAGCGCCAATCCGAAGAAGAAATGGCAGCCTTGTTTGCTGAAGCCGATTGCCTGCTGTTTCCCTACCGCCAAATTGATGCCAGCGGTGTCTGGTTCTTGACCAAATCTTTGGGCAAATGGATCATCGCCAGCCGGGTAGGCATCTTTGCGGCCGA
>NZ_JBDTEM010000246.1:0-2232 GCF_039922535.1 Rhodoferax sp.
GAGCGGTCAAATATCGAGCCCACCAGCACAAACATGGGGATGGCCAGCAGCGGGTACTTGCCCAGCCCGGCGTAGAAGTTTTGCGGCACGGCCAACAGGCCGAACCACTGGCTGCTGCTGTTGGCAATGGCAATCGCCGCCGCGCCCGCCAGGCCCAGGGCCACGCCGATGGGTACGCCCATCAGCATCATCAAGATGAAGGTCAGAAACAACAGCGCCGTGATCATTCGCCACGCCCCCGGCGGATAAACAGGCCCACGGCGCGCAGCGCAATGCCTAACGACAAAATCGGCAACCAAATGGAATACCACCAGGCGGGTACGCCAATGCCCGGCGTGGTTTCTTCAAAGCGAAAGTCGTCCCACACCATGCGGATGCTGAGCGTGCCGATCAGGGTGAACAAGATCGCCACCATCACCGCGCCAAACCGCGACAGGCCTTTGCGCCGCGCCATGCTGCCGCTGCCTGAGAAATATTCAATGCGGATATGCCGGTCGCGTGCCACAGCGGCAGAGGCGGCCACCAGGGTCAGCGCAATCATCAGGAACACCGAAATCTCTTCGGTCCAGGCAAAGGATTCGTTGGTGAAGTAGCGCGCCAGCACGTTGGCAAAGGTGATCAGCGCCAGCGCGCCCATCACCAGCACGGTAAGCCAGTCTTCGATTTTCAAAGGCACGGTGGTGGCGGGATCGGCTTCGGCAGCCTCTAATTCGGGTTGGGGATCGGTGGACATACGGGTCGCAGAAGGTGGGCAACAAAGATGGGCAAACGGGGTCGCAAACAAGGGCGGCAAAAACAGCGCGCATCATAGCTGCGCCCGGCGCAGGGTTTGCCCCATGTCAGACAACAGACCAGCCGATACTCCCACCCCAAAAAACCGTCAATTGCTATTCAATAAATAGCTGCCCGCGCAGACAGCATCTGCGCCAGAGGCATATTTCTTATCAATTTTTTACAGCACCCACACCCAAGGTACCCAGCATCTGGGCGTACATCGCATCCACCGCGGGCGACGGGCCAGAGCGCTTGCTGCGCAACACCGCCACGTCCATCGCACCCAGTGTGGGCAGCGCGTATTCGGGCGGCAGGTTTTGCAAGATCTGCAGACTGGGCGGCACGCTGCAGCGCGTCAGCACCGCCACGGCCAGCCCGCTTTCTACGGCGGCCAACTGCCCCGCCAGGCTGGAGCTGTGGTACACGATACGGTAGGCCCGGCCCTTGGCAGCCAGGGCCGACAGGGTGGCGATGCGGGCCATGCTGCCCGCCTCGTACACCGCAATGGGCAAAGGGGCGCGCCGCCAGGCCTCGTAGGCGGCGGCACCTACCCACACCAGCGGCTCCTGGAACACAAACTGCCCGCGCTGCGGCGTGTCGCGCGAGACCAAGGCCAGGTCCAGCTCGCCGCGCAGCACGCGGGGGATCAACGTGGTTGATTGCTCGCAGGTCAGCTCGATGTCCACCCCCAGGTGGCGGCTGGCGAAGCTGCGCAGCACGGGCGTGAGATAGGTGGCGGCGTAGTCGTCGGGCACGCCCAGCCGCACCCGCCCGGCCAGTTGCGGGCCCAGCAGCGCCGTGTGGGTCTCAGCCTGCAAGGCCAGCATGCGGCGGGCAAAGCCCAGCAGCTCGGTCCCGGCGGGGGTCAACGCCATGTGCCGCGGGCCGCGCAGCAGCACAGGGCGGCCCAGGGCCGACTCCAGCTTTTGCAATTGCATGCTGACCGCCGACTGCGAGCGGTGCACCAGCGGTGCCGCTGCCGACAGCGACCCGGCATCCACCACCGCCACAAAGGCGCGCAGCCAGTCGATCTGAAAATCGGGGTAAGACATGGTGGGTCCAATCATTCGTTTAACGCATAGTAAGCTTTAGAACTATGCGCTTTACCCAGCAGCGGTGGCCGCGCACCATGGCGGCATGCACACCACCACCCTGCCCTCCACGCCGCTGAACACCCCATCTCAGCAAGAAGAACAAGGCCAATGGCTGTTAATCGCCGGGGGCATGCTGCTGGGCACCATCGGCGTGTTTGTCGAAGAAGCCGGGCAGCACCCGCTGGCCACCGTATGGTTTCGCTGCGTATTTGGCGCACTGGCCTTGGGCCTGTGGGCTGCGGCCACCAGGCGGCTGGGCGAGCTGCGCCTGCGGGGCCGCAGCCTGGGGGTGGTGGGCCTGGCGGGCAGCCTGATGTTGCTGAACTGGGCGCTGTTTTTTGCGGCGATTCCCCGCACCTCCATC
>NZ_JBDTEM010000247.1:0-2224 GCF_039922535.1 Rhodoferax sp.
GTGACGCGGATGTCGTTACGGGCGGGGGCGTTCCCCTGCGGCGTGGCGCTGCTGTCGTCGTGCACCGTGGCCGACGGAAAGATAGTGAGCCCGTCGCCTGTGATGCGCAGGGTGTGCACGCCGGGGCTAGTGGCCTGGCCGCGCATTTTCAGCACCTGGATCTTGCGCACGATGGAGTTGCGTTGCACGCTCTGCTCCAGTGCCAGAATGCCATCGGCCACGGTGAACACCGGGTGCGGATCGGTCTGCGGTGAATATTCGCCGATTAAGAAGCTGGTGGTTTGCCAGCCCGCCAGTGTGGTACCCAGCTGCTGGGTAAAGCGGCGCAGTCCCATGCGGCGGTTATCGGGCTGCTGGAACTCGGCCATCACCGAACGAAACGAGTCTACAAACACAAATACCGGGCCAAATGCTTGGACCTCTGCCACGATGCGCGCCAACACCTCTTCGAGGTCGCCCGCGGCCAGTACCTCGCTCAAATTGACAAAACGGATGCTGCTACCGATTTTGTCCAAGTTAAAAAATGAAAACTGTTGCTGGTAGCGCAGCATCTTCCAGGGCGGTTCGCCCAAAGCGGTGAAAAACAGCGCAGGCTGCTGGGGCGTGGCCAGGGCAAACATCAACTGGTGGGCCAGCGTGGTTTTGCCCGCACCGGGCGGCCCGGTCAGCAGGTTGAAGGAAAACTCGGGCAGGCCGCCGCCCAGCACGGCATCTAGCCCCGGTACGCCGGTGGCGAGTCGGCGAATGTCCACGGGTTTAGTCATTGGGCGGGTCCTGTTCAGTGGTGGGAGGAGCCTCTAGCCATACAGAGGCCAGCAGGCGTTCGGTCAACGGCTCGCCAATCAAGGTGGCCAGCAGTTCGGTGAAGGTCACCAGCAGGGCACAGCCTGCCTCGGCGGCTTCCTGGGCATTGCGGCTGCTGAACCGGGCTTGCAGGTGGGCGAGAGAATCGACCCCGCGCTCCAGCGGGCCTGCCTGGGCCAGCCAGGGGAATTTTTTACCGACCAAATGCAGCGCGCGGTCTAGCAGCACGCCCACGCCGCGCTCCCCAATTACGGGCTCCAGCTGGGCCGCCATGAACTGCCAGGTGCGCGTGACCGCATCCACCACGGCGCTGGCATCGGGCGCACCGCCGGCTCGCTGGGTCAGCGTTCCCTGGATCGAGTCACTCACGGTGGAGTGGGGTGCATTTGGCATCGAAACATCTCCTACGTGAGTTCAGCATAAGCTGAAAAATCGTCTGCCAAACGATGCGATGGCGGTGGGCTACCGGGGCACCCCTGCGGCATATCCACGCTTGGCACGAGTTTGCAGCTCTAGCGGGCGCGTGTCTGTGCGCTAAGCCGCTTAGTGCACATGCAATATCTGTGCACCCCACGCCGGAGCCATATAGAAAAATTACTGTTTTGATAGCTGCTAGCGCAGGTGCTATCTGCGCTAGTGGCCGATTTGGCTTGTATTTTTGACAGCCGCCGTTGGGTTGCCGCGGCAGGCTTACTTGCCCAAAAACGCCAGCAGGTCGTGGGTCAGCCGGTCTTTGTGGGTGGCAAACAGGCCGTGCGGCGCGCCGTCGTATTCCAGCAAGGTGGACAAGCCGATCTCTTGCGCCGTGGGCCGGGCCGAACTTTCGATGGGTACGGTGCGGTCTTCGGTGCCGTGGATGATCAGCGTGGGCACCTTGAAGGCGGCCAGGTCGGGGCGGAAGTCGGTGCTGCTGAAGGCCTTCAGGCATTCCAGCGTAGCGCGCAGGCTGGCCTGCATGGCGGTGTTGCGGGCCCAGGCCAGCAGCTCTTCGCTGACCGGCTGGCTCAGTATGCCCACGCCAAAGAAGTCGTTGAAGAAGTCGGTGTAGAAGGCCGCCCGGTCCTCGCGCAGCGCCTCGGCGATGGACGCAAACCCGGCCTGCGGTGCGCCTTCGGGGTTGTCGGCCGTCTGCAGGCGAAACGGCAGCACCGACGAGACCAGCGCCGTTTGCACGATGCCCTTGCCGCCGTGGCGCGACATGTAGCGGGCCACTTCACCGCCGCCCATCGAGAAGCCGACCAGGGTGGTGTTGGCCGCGCCGGTGTAGTTCACCACCGCGGCCAGGTCGTCGGCCAGGGTGTCGTAGTCGTAGCCGTTCCAGGGCTGGCCCGAGCGGCCAAAGCCACGCCGGTCATAGGCGATGGCGCGGTAGCCCGCCTCGGCAATGACCATCGCCTGGTCGTCCCAGCTGTCGGCCGAC
>NZ_JBDTEM010000248.1:0-4148 GCF_039922535.1 Rhodoferax sp.
CAGGCCCTGCACCGCCTCGCCCGCCAGGGTGTAAGTGCCCACCGTGGGCGTGTCCAGGCAGCCCAAAATATTCATCAGCGTGGACTTGCCCGAGCCCGAGGTGCCCATGATGGCCACAAAGTCGCCCTCGGCGATGTCCAGCGACACGCCGCGCAGGGCGTGAACGGTATCGCCCCCCATGGCGTAGCTTTTGCCCAGCGCCTGCGCCTGGACGACGGGCATCAGAACGGCACCTTGGGCGCACCTGCGCGGGGCGCTCCGGCCAGCGGGTTACCGACCACCACCGCCGTGCCGTTGCGCAAGGCGCTGTCGGGATCGACCAGCTCGGTGCTGCTGCCGTCGGTGATGCCCAGGCAGACGTTGGTGGCTACCGGCTTGCCCAGCGCGTCCAGCAGGTAGATCCGGCCGCGGCGTGCAGAATTTATGGAAATAGTGCCACTGGCGCAGGTAGCACCTGCGGGAGCAGCTACGGTATTGGTAGCAGCGGCGGTATCGGTAATACGCATGCGCAAGGCGGCGTTGGGTACTTTCAGCACGTCTTGCCGGGTGTCGGTGACCACGCGCACATTGGCTGTCATGCCGGGCAGCAGGCGGCCGTCGGCATTGGCAAAGCGCAGCACTGCCACGTAGGTGACCACATTGGCCACGTTTAGCGCTGCCTTGCGCACCTGGCGCACCTCGCCCTCGAAGGTCTGGCCGGGGAAGGCATCCACGCTGAAGTTGGCCTTTTGCCCCAGGCGGATGCGGCCCACGTCGCTCTCGTCGATGCTGGCCTCGACCTGCATGTCGTGTAGGTTTTGCGCAATCACAAACAGCTCGGGGGCTTGCAGGCTGGCGGCCACGGTCTGGCCGCGCTCGATGGTGCGTTTGATGACGATGCCGCTGACCGGCGAGGTAATGCGGGTGCGGCCCAGGTCAATCCGCGCCTGGCCCAGCATGGCCTCGCGCTGCGCCACGTTGGCCACTGCCGTGGTGATCTGCGCCTGGGTCACGCGGGCCTGGGCCTGGGCCAGCTTGAGCAGTTCGCCGCTGGTGTTCACCAGGGCGCGGGTGCGGTCCACCTCGCTCTGGGCGATGAATTGCTTGTCGGCCAGATCACGTTTGCGGTCATGGTCGCGCTGGGCCTCGGTCAGGTCCACCTGGGCTTTGGAGATGGCGGCCTGGCCCGCCGCCGCGTTGGCCTGCGCCATCAGCACAGCGGCCCGCGCCGCGTCTACATCGGCCTGGGCCGAGCGCACGCGGTATTCAAAAGTCTCTGGGTCCAGCATGGCGATAAGCTGCCCGGCCTTGACCTCGTCATTGAAGTCGGCGTAGAGCTCCTTGATCTGCCCCGACACCTGCGTGCCCACCGACACCTGGGTCACCGGGTTCACCGCACCGCTGGCCGCCACGGTGGCCAGCAGCGGCCCGCGCTCCAGCGCCGCCGTGCGGTACACCGGCTGGTCGGCAGTGCGGCTTTGGGTCCACCACCACGCAGCAGCACCCAGCACGCCTATGGCCGCCAGTCCCCACACCCATCGCTTCATTTTTCGCATGGAGGCGATTGTAGGAACGGGTAGTTACAGAACTTTGCGTGGGGTTACAGAGGTTATTGCCGCCTGCACCCTTTAGACCACGGTGCTCAGGGCCGCCGAAACGCGGTGGGCTGGCGCGACCAGTAGTTGGAAGTCAGCAGGTCCAGCCGCACCTCGCCACCGGTAGACGGCGCGTGCACAAACCGCCCTTCGCCCACATAGATGCCGGCATGCGTGGCCGTGCCGCGCGGGGCGAACACCACCAGGTCGCCGGTGCGCACCGCATCGGCCGGCACGGCCTGGCCCCAGTGGTCCAGGGCGGCCACGGTACGCGGAGCCGGTAGGCCGGCCTGGGACAGGTAGACGTAGCCAATCAGGCCACTGCAGTCAAACCCGGACGCGGGCGTATTGCCGCCATAGCGGTAGGGCGTGCCCACCAGGCTGATGGCGTACAGGGTGACATCGTTGGCCTCGTCCAGCGTCAGCCGCGAAGGGCCCATGGGCGCTACGGTGGCGGTGCGGGACGGCGGCGCGGTGGAGCAGCCTGCCAGCGTAAGCAGCCAAGCCCCCGCGGCCAGCGTGCAGTGCCTGCGTCGGTGTGCGTCCATATGTCTAGTTTAGATAAAAATGGCCTCTAGCGCAGATGCATCATGCACCCATAGCTATCAAAACTACAGCAAAAACAGGATGGCGGCCACCACGGTGGGCAGCGCGGCCCCGGCCAGCAGGCCCAGGGCGCCAATCGACTCATCGTTGAAGCCCTTGCGCAGCAACGCTACCCCGGCCGGATTGGGCGCGTTAGCGATCACCGTCAAACCACCGCCCGCCACGGCACCGGCCACCAGCATGTACTTGGCCGGGTCGCTGATACCCTCAATCAGCGAGCCCAGGTAGGTCAAGGCGGCGTTGTCGGTCAGTGCCGTCAGGCCCAGCGCGCCAAAAAACAGCGCGGTGGGGGCCAGGCTGGAGACGATGGGCTGCAGCCACCACTGCTGCATGCCGCCCAGCACCACCAGACCCGCCAGAAAGAAGCCGACCAGCAAGCCCTCTTTCAAAATCAGCGGGTTCTGGTGCCGTTCGTAGGCCTGGGTGTAGCCGATGAAGAACAGAAACAGGCCGATAAACACCACCGGATGGTGGGCAAACAACACCACCCCGGCCAGAAACGCCAGGTGGATCAGGCTCACCAACACCGGCACCGGCTGGGCCGCCAGCGGCTTGGCGGCGGCCGTGGTCTTGAGGTGCGTACGCAGCAAAAACACCACCACGCTGGCGTTCAGCAGCACCGCGATGCAGGCGCGCCAGCCAAAGGTGCGGGCCATGAAAGCGCTGTCCCAGCTCCAGACGGATGCCACCATCAGCACCGGCGGCGCGGCGTACGAGGTCAGCGTGCCGCCCACCGAGACGTTGACAAACAGCACACCCAAAGCCGCGTATTTGAGCCACTCGGGCAGGCCTTGGCGGAACACCAGCGGCGCCAGAATCAGCGCGGCCAGGGTCATGGCCGCAGGTTCGGTGATCAACGAACCCATCAGCGGCACCAGGGCCAGCCCCAGCCAAGCCATGGCCAACGGGGTGGGCAGCGGCAGCACGCGGGCCAGGCCGGTCAACAACTGCCGCACCAGCTCCAGCACCGGGCGCGAGGCGGCCACCACCATCACCACAAACACAAACAGCGGCTCGGTGTACTGGCGCGACTCGGCATAGGCCAGCGCCTCGGCCCCGCTGCCCAGCACCGCCATCACCACGATCAGCACAAAAGCCCACAGGCCAAACACCACCTCGACTTCGCCCAGGATATGGAACAGCCCGGAGTGGCGTGGATGCCGGTGGGCCAGGGTTTCAAACCACTTCGCGGCAAAGGTGTGCAGCAGCGCCAGCCCGAAAAGGACGGCGGCGGCGATCTGGAGGGTGGTGGATTGCATGGGTGTAAACAAAGCTAATAACGTGCGGCCATTGTCACGCACACCCTATTAACCCTAAAAAACCCTATCTAGAGCTCGGCCAGCGGAATGCCACCGGCCTGCTCGTCGGCCTTTAGCAGGACGATCAGCTCGGCCAGGTCCTGGTCCAGCCGCTGCAAGCTGGCCGCAGGCAGCTTGCCCAAGGCCAGCGGCAGCACCCCGGCAAACGGACCCGGCACCTGGTCCAGTACCGCCAGGCCCGCGGGCAGGATGTGCAACTGCACGTGGCGCCGGTCCTCTGGGGCTTTGTCCATGCGGATCAACGCCTTGCGCAACAGGGTTTTGGCCAGGTTGCTGGCGGTGCTTTGGTGGATGTCCATGCTGTGGGCCAGACCGCCCATCCCGATGGCAGGCTGGTCCCGCACCACACTCAGCGCCCACACCTGCGCGCTGCCCAGGCCCACCTGGTTCTCCACCTGCTGGAAGTGGCTGCGCACCGCGTTGAACACCACCCGAAAACGCCGCAGTACCTGGGCGGTGGTGGCGGGCTGGTCGAGGGTGTCGTGGGACGGCAACATGGCGGGATCATAGAGGCCATTGGACGCTCTGCCCTGTGCAGGGGGCACCCTACAATCCAATATATTGCAGCAAATGTAATTTGTACCTTACCGAGACCCATCTATGCAGCCGCATCCCCGCGTTTTCAAAACCCTCCAACGAGAAGTGGCCG
>NZ_JBDTEM010000249.1:0-3817 GCF_039922535.1 Rhodoferax sp.
GTTGGCATCAGAGACGAAGACGGCCATGCCCGAAGAACTGCGTACCTGCTTGGCGTATTTGTCGTTTTCATGGCCGGCTGTCATGAGCAAAGGCATGAGCCGCGATCCCAGCCAATGGGGCAGCGTGGGGTTGCCAGAAGCGGCTGAGAACAAGCCATCACCCGCGGTCAAAGCATCGTGGGCATTGAAGCGCATCCAGGACCCAAGCTCCGCCACAAAGGCGGGATCGCCGATCTGCATCGTGTTGCCACGGGTGACGTATTCCAATATCGCCTCAGTTTGCGGTCTGCTGGTGAACAGCATGGGCCGCACTCCTTGGCCGGTTCCCGCTTGCTCCAGCAGCCTCAAGGCCCCAGCAGACACCGCACGACCGTCGTATTCAGCCCGGGTAGATTGGCGTAGCGGAATGGCCTCAAAAAGAGGATTCTGCAGAGCACGCGTAGCTGTTAGATCGACCCGGATAGCACCGCTGGTCTCCTGAAACGCCACCTCACCATGCAAACCCACCGCCAGGGCAGCCTGCACCAGATTCTCTGCAGCGCAGCCAAGGCTCACGTAGAGGTGGTGGTCATCCGGGTCCACCGCTGGGCAGCGCCGCAACATGTCCGGCAAGATGGTGATGCTGCCTTCGCCCAGCTTGAATATCCAACACTGGGTGTTATGGCTGGACGGAGCCAGCGTGGCGTAGCGCACCAGTTCATACAACGGGAAACCGCCTACCTGGAGGCGCACCGGCAAAGGCCTCCTGACATCTTGCACGGCAGCCGCGTACCCGCTGTCACCTCCAGTGCAGGCCAGCGTCGCAGCAGTGGCCGTACCCGATACGAGGAATGAGCGCCGGTTCGACATGCCATGCTCCGGGTCAGCCATCCAGCATCTGCAGGCTCAGCGGTGGGAAAAATCCAGCACGACCCGCGAAGGTACTTGCCCGTGGGCCAGCCGTTTGAAGACATCATTAATGGCCGACAGCGGCTGCAATTCAAAATCCGCCTTCACTTTGCCATCGGCGGCAAACGCCAAGGCTTCGGCCATATCGCGGCGGTTGCCTACGAACGAGCCGCGAATGGTGATGCAGTTGGCTACTACGTCGAATAGCGGAGTTGGAAACTCCCCAGGCGGCAGGCCGACCAGCACGCAGGTGCCAAACTTGCGCGTCATGCCAACGCCTTGTTTGAAGGCGGCCAACGATGGCGCAGTGATCAGCACCCCGTGGGCACCGCCACCGGTGGCTTTGACAACCTCGGCAACCGCATCACCGTGCAAGGCATTGACGGTTGCATCGGCGCCGAGCCGCTTGGCGTGGGCGAGCTTGCCGTCATCGACGTCCACCGCGCAGACGTGCAGCCCCATGGCCTTGGCGTACTGGATGCCGAGATGGCCCAGGCCACCCACACCTGAAATCACGACCCATTCGCCTGGCTTGGCCTGGGTCTCTTTGATACCTTTGTAAGAAGTAATGCCAGCGCAGATCAAGGGCGCAGCTGCATCGGCGGCCAGACCGGCCGGTATGTGGGCCACATAGTTGGGGTCGGCAACGATGTACTCGGCAAAGCCACCGTTCTTGGTATAGCCGCCAAACTGGGCTTCGGCACATACGGGTTCACGCGCGGCAAGGCAGTACTCGCAATGCCCGCAAGCGGAATACAGCCAAGGCACACCCACGCGGTCGCCCTCCTTGACTGCGGTCACACCCGCGCCCAGCGCAACGACCAGGCCGATGCCTTCGTGGCCCGGGGTAAAGGGCAGTGATGGTTTAACCGGCCAGTCGCCGTTGGCGGCGTGCAGGTCGGTGTGGCACACGCCGCAGGCCTCGGTTTTGACCAGAATCTGGCCCGGCCCAGGGGTGGGTATAGCCAGCTCCCTCAAGGCCAGGGGTTTGCCGAATTGTTCGACGACGGCGGCTTGCATGGTACGGGTCATAGTGTTGTCCTTGGTTGAGTGAAACTAGGCTGCAGCGGAGAGACCCAGGCCTCGCACTGCTTCGATCATCTGGACCAGCATGGTCTGGGCATCGCCGTAGACCATGTTGCAGTTGTTGCCATAAAACAGCGTGTTGGCGATGCCTGCGTAGCCCTTGCCTTCGCCACGCTTGATGACGAAAACCTGCTTGGCCTGGTCAACATTGAGGATAGGCATGCCGAATATGGGCGAAGCTTTGTCGGTGCGCGCGGCGGGGTTCACCACGTCATTCGCCCCGATGACCAGCGCCACATCGGTGGTTTTGAAATCGTCGTTGATGTCTTCCAGCTGAAAGATCATGTCGTAGGGCACACCGGCCTCTGCCAGCAACACATCCATCTGACCAGGCATACGGCCCGCCACGGGATGCACCGCAAACCTGACCGACACACCAGCGGCCTGCAGCAGCTTGACGAATTCAAACAGCTTTCCCTGGCCTTGGGCCACGGCCAAGCCGTAGCCCGGCACGATAACGACCGATGTGGCGTAGCGCATGGCGATGCCTGCGTCACCGGCTTGCATGGGCTTGAGCTCGCCCTGGATCTTGCCCGCCTTGTGCTTGGACACATTGCCAAAATTGCTGAACACTACGTTCGCCACCGAGCGGTTCATGGCCCGCCCCATGAGCAGTGTCAGCAGCAACCCGGCCGCGCCCACCACCATGCCCGCCACCATCAGTGCCGGGCTCTGCAGCACAAAGCCTTCGAGCCCGACCGCCAGGCCAGTGAAGGCATTGAAGATGGAGATCACCACTGGCATGTCGGCACCGCCGATGGGCAGCGTCATCAAAATACCCAGAGCCAGTGCGCAGCCAAAGAACAGGTAGACGGCAACTGGTGTTGCCAGCAACAGCGGAGCCGTGTCTGCACGGGCAATCGCAATGTAGACACCGATGGCCAGGGTAAGAACCAGCACCAGCGCGTTGAACGCCTGCTGCCCCTTCAACCGCAATGGCTGGTTGATCACACCGTCCAGCTTGGCCCAGGCGATGAGCGAGCCCGATAGCGAGACCGCACCGATCAGCGCGCCCAATAAGGTCACGATAAGGGTGGTCAAACCATGTCCCTTGTCCGCCAGCAACTCCGCGGCGGCGATGGCTGCTGCCGCACCACCGCCCATGCCGTTGTAGAGCGCCACCATCTGCGGCATGGCGGTCATGGCCACCGTGCGCCCGCTCCACCAGGCGATACCGCCTCCGATGCATAGTGCCAGCAGTGCCAATGCAATGTTGGTCACCAGATACGGCTGCGCCGCGGCACTGACGCCAAAGGCATGCAGGAAACTGGCGGCAATCGCCACGGCCATTCCTACACCGGCGACAAAGATGCCTGACGCCGCAGTGACAGGAGATGCCATGCGGTGCAAGCCGTAGAGGAACATCAATGCAGCAGTGAGGTCGGCGGCAACAATGCCAAGTTGGGCAAGCTGAAGGACAAAGATAGGCATGGTGCGGATCTCAGTGTTTCTTCACAGGCAGGCGTTTGACCTTGCCGTGGGCTGCGGCGTGGCCGCTGGTCTTGAACATGGCCAGCATGCGGTCTGTCACTGCATAGCCACCCGCTGCATTGCCCGCGCCCAGTAGCACCGCCACAAAGCCCAGCACTTGCTCTTGTACGGAGCTCGCATTCAATAGCGCGTAGATACCGCCTACCGCCACAATCCCGTGCACGAAGTTCGAGCCCGACATCAGGGGTGTGTGCAGAATGGCCGGCACCCGGCCAATGATCACCCAGCCCGCAAAGGCTGCGAGCAGAAAGATATACAGGGCGACGAAGCCGGAAATGCCGATGGAGAAAGTCATAAAGGAGTCCTGTTACGGCTCATGCCAATGCGTGCTGTGGAATGCCCAGCGATTTGT
>NZ_JBDTEM010000250.1:0-33146 GCF_039922535.1 Rhodoferax sp.
ATTTCGCAAATCATGGCCTCGGCCACTGCCGGCGTGCTGGCCCGCGCCGTCAACTGGTCAATGCCATCGCGCACTTCAGTGTTTTCCGAGAACATCACACTGGCACCAGCGCGCACTAACAGGTCGGTGCAAAAGCCGACCGCGGGGTTGGCGGTAACCCCCGAAAAAGCGTCGCTGCCGCCGCACTGCACGCCCACCACCAGTTCGCTGGCGGGTACGGTCTCACGCTGGCGGGCGTTCAGGCGTTCCAGGTGTTCCTCGGCCTGGCGCATGATGGATTCGACCATGGACATAAAACCCACGTGGGCATCGTCTTGCAGGCACACCACATCGAGTTTGGTCTCGGCTGTGGTGCCGACATCGGCCACGTTGCGTCCGTCGATCAGAGGAATGGTGCCGGGCGGCATCAGGCGCTCGGGTTGCAGCTTTTCGCAGCCCAGGCTGACCACCATCACCTCGCCGCCAAAGTTGGGGTTCAGGCTGATGTTGCGCAGGGTGCGGATGGGGATTTCGGCGCCCGGCGCGTCGATGGCCACGCCGCAGCCGTAGCTGTGCTCCAGCGCCACCACGTCATCCACATTGGGAAAGCGGTGCAACAGCTCGGCCTTGATGCGTTGCACCGCAAAGTCTGTGACCCCGGCCACGCACTGCACGGTCTGGGTGATGGCCAAAATATTGCGCGTGCCCACCGAGCCGTCAGCGTTGCGGTAGCCCTCGAAGGTGTAGCCCTCCAGCGGGGGCTGCACTTCGGCCTGCACGGTGGCCATGGGTAAATCGGTCAGCCCGCGCGCATCCGGCATCGCCAGCAGGCGCTCGTGTACCCAGCTGCCCGCAGGAATGTCTTTCAGGGCGTAGCCGATGGGGATGCCGTAGCGCAGCACCGGACACAAGGCGGGTAGATCGACCAGCGCCACCTTGTGGCCTTGCGGCACTTTGTCTAACAACACCAGGCCGCTGGGCAGCATCGTGCCTGCGGCCAAGCCGCCGTCGTTGGCCACGATGGCGACGTTGTCGCGCACGTGCATGCGGATGGTGTGGGGCGGGCGGGCCAGAACGGCGGGGGCTTCGGACATCGTGGTTTCCTTGCAGGAATGTTTGACCAAGATTATCTGACAACTTTAAAAGTTGTCAAGCAAACTAAAGGCGCGCCGACTTGCACGGACCTGGGCGCAGAGCAGCCCAAGCCATGGAAGTTGTTGCACGTTAACGCAAAGGCGTGCTTTCGAAAATCCGCCGTTTGGCGTTCAGGATGTGGCTGCGGATGGCCTCTGCCGCCTCGGCGGGCGCACGGCGCGCGATGGCATCCAGGATAGCCTGGTGCTCGGCCTGGGTGGCGCGCACGCGGGTCGGGCTCTTTTTGTCGGTGACATTGCGGGCCAGCTCGATGAATTGCCGGATCGGGGCCACGCTGGTGTCTATGGTGGCCACAAAAAACGGGTTGTGCGAGGCGCGGGCGATGGCCAGGTGGAAGCGTACGTCTTCCTCGGCCCCGGAGTGGCCCGCCTCCATGGCGGTGTTCAGCGCGTCAAATGCGGCGTGCAGGGCTTCTAGGTCGTCCGCGTCGCGGAACTCGGCGGCCCCGGCGGCGGCCCCCATTTCAATGCAGCTGCGAAACGCGTAATAGCGCTCGATGTCGGCCAGGTTTTTGATCGGCGTGGTCACCACGACCGGGGTGCCCGGCGCGCGGATGACGGTGCTGCCCGCGCCGCGCCTGGAGTCGATGATGCCGTCCGAACGCAGCCGCGCCAGCGCCTCGCGTACCGTGGGCCGCGACACGCCAAACTGGGCGCTCAGCGCTCCCTCGGTCGGCAGCTTGTTGTGCGGCGCAAAGTCGCCCCGCAGGATGGACTCGACCACGCGGGCGTAGATGCGGTCCGGCAGGGAGCCGACACCGTCGTTTTGCAGCAGAGTGGGGGTCATGGACGTGCGGGTGGGGGTGGTACTGCTGTGGATTGTGACAGGTGTGGTTAAGTTGTAAGACATGAGCGCAGTACCCTCCTAAATCCCAGGTTTAGGTGTGCACCAAAAAAACCAGTCAAATTGGCATCCAGCGCAGATAGTGCCTGCGCTGGCAGCTACGTCTTCAATAGCAATGACCGTGCGACCCTTCGATGCGGTTCAATCCCCGTCTTCGTCAAAAAAGCTGACGGTGAAATGCAGTGCGGGACCCATGTCTTTTTCGCTGAAGTGCTGCAGATCTTTCAAGGCGACGATCAGCTGGCGCAAGGGCCCGCTGGCGGCGGTCGGGTCGCGGCTGGCCAGCAGGCGGTCCATGGCGTGGTCCACTTCGGTCACGGCTTGTTGCAGCAGCGCGGCCTGCGCAGCGTGGTTCTGCGCCAAAAGGTAGGCGTGTAAGGACGTGCTATCGGTGGCGGAGGAGCCGACAGCCAGGCTGCGCAAGGCCTGCCAGTGGATAGCCCAGGCCTGGGCTGCGTGGCCGCTGGCGCTGCGGTTGAAGCTGGCGAGCCGCCCGGCGTTGAGTTTTTGCAAGGTGCGGTCAATATCCTCGCGCCACAGCTTTTGCAAGGCACCGTTCCACAGGTTCAAGAACTCGTACATCGCGTACTCGGCCTCTTGGTCGTCCCACCCGGCTTGCAGGGCGGCGGCATAGGCACTTTGCAGGGCCTGGGCTTCGGCCAGGATGTCGGTGCCCAGCTGTTCTGCGTAGTGGCAAGTGGGCGTGTGGGGGCGCAGTTTGCCGGGCCACAGCAGCCACTCCAGCGCAGGCAGGCCCTTGGCCGGTGCGCCGATGGCTTCCAGCGTGGTCGCGCCGGGCGACACCGTGCGCACCGCCTCGGCAATGGCTTCGGGCCGGGTTGGCATGAAGTCCAGGCTGCGCGGCGAGCGGCGCGCCAGCAGGGCACCGCCGCGTACGGCCGAGAAGCGCTCCCACGCCGCCACGGTGCGCAGCCACTGCTGCTGGGCGCGGGCCAGTGCCTCGGCCTCGGTGGCCGCGTCGGCGGCGCATAGCTGTTGCAGCGGACCTGCCAAAGCCTGGCTTTGCGCGGCAAAGTCGTCGGCCCCCGGCAGGTACCACTGGGCGTAGACCCCGCGCACGAAGCGGGCGTAGGCATCAAACGGCTGGTCGGCGGGTGCCGCCCAGGCCGGGGCGGTGCAGCCCAGGGCTGTCCAGAGCAACAGGGTGCGCAGCATGGGGGCTCCTACTGAGACAGTGCGGTTAGAACTTGTGGCGCAGGGCGACTTCGTAGCCGGTACCGTTGCGGCTACTGGCTTCGGCACCGGTCTTGGCGAAGGTTTTCATACGCTCTTGGGCCAGGGAGACGGCCACCAGCGTGCGTTTGCTGAAGCTGTACTGGTAGCCCAGGCCCAGGCGCACGCTGTCTTTGTCGCTGGAATGGTCGTTGGTGGTCTTGATCTGGTCGCCGTCGATCCACCGCAGCGAGGCCAGCAGCCGGTGCTGCCCCAGCGGCACGATGGTGCCCAGGGTCAGCACCCGTTCGGCTCCGGTGTCGGCCAGGTTCAGCTTGGACGAGCGCGCATACAGGCCGAGCAGCTTGAAGCGCGTGAAGTCGTACGAGCCCGCCAGGGTGACGGTGGTGCGGGCATCGTCACCGGCTTTGTCGGGGGAACCATCGATGTAGCTTTCCCGCTGGTACGAGCTGCTGAGCGACAGCGGGCCCTGGTCGTACAGCGCCACCAGGCCGTAGGCGCGGGTGTGCACGCCTTCGCCGGGGGCGGCTCCGACGCCCAGCTTCACACCGCTCCAGCGCGGGGTGGCGTAGTAGATGGCGTTGTTCCATTTCTGGAACACGCGGGCGGTGCGGCTGCCGTTGGCGGCCAGGCTGTCGCCGTCAAAGGCTTCAAAGCGGCTGGCATTGGCTTCGTCGGCCGGGCTGGACTGTTTGCCCAGGGTGATGCTGCCCAGCTTGTGGCTTTGCAGGCCGACGTAGGCGTACTGTTTGAAGAGCTGGCCGGTGGCGTTCTTGTCGGTTTGCACCACGCCGGTGTCGGCATCGAAGCGTGACTCCAGGCGGAACACCGCGGCCAGGCCGCCCCCCAGGTCTTCCTTGCCGATGAAGCCAAAGCGCCCGGCCGAGCTGTTGCCCACGCTCCACTGGCGGTCGTCGCTTTTGGACAGGTCGGTGGGTGTGTTGCGCAGGCCCACATCGACCCGGCCGTAGAGCGTGTAGCTGGATTTTTCGTCGGAGGTCTCGGCAAAGCCGGTCGTGCCCAGCAAGGTCAGGCCGACGGCGGACAGGGTGCGCAGATGGGCGCGGCGGGGAAAGCGGGGGAAGGGATGGCGCATGGTTGTCTCCTCGTTGTTGTTAGAAATACAGGGTCAGGGAAAAGGGTTAGAACTTCAGGGCCCGTGCCAGGCTGGTGGCCTTGGCATCGCGGCTGCCTAGCGGGGCCAGGCCAAACCGGTCTTCGATCAGCTTGAGGATGGAGACGGTTTCGTATTGGGTGTGGTCGATATGGCCGCCTTCGCTGAACGGCGAAACGATGATGGCGGGAATGCGCGAGCCGGGGCCCCAGCGGTCGCCCTTGGGCGGTGCGGCGTGGTCCCAGAAGCCGCCGTTTTCGTCGGTGGTGACGATCACCACGGTGTTTTTCCACTGCGGACCGGCCATGACCGCGTTGACGATCTCGGTGGCTTCGGCATCGCCTGCGGCGACGCTGCCGCGACCGGGGTGCATGTTCATGCCGCCCGTGGGTTTGTAGAACGCCACCGGGGGCAGGGTGCCGCCGCGCACATCGGCCATGAAGTCTTCGCGGTCCTTCAGGTGGGCTTTGCGCTCGGCTTCGCTGTCGATGAAGCGCTTGAAGGCAATCAGCGGCTGGTGGTGGTACGAAAAGCTGGCCACGCCTTTGCCGGTCTTGGTCGCGGCGACGGCGCGGTTGAAGTCCTGGCCGTAGTAGGCCCAGGGGATGCCTTTGTCGCTGAGCCGGTCGCCAATCGTGGGGGCGGTTTGCGGCGGCAGCAACGCCTGCTTTTTGGTGGGGTCGTACAGCCAGGTACTTTGCATGGTGTTGACGGCATAGCCGTCTTGCGTCACATAGGCTTCGGGCTCGTCTGGTTCCGATGAGCGGCCCTGGGCATCCAGCGCGACGATGTTCTTCGGTGCGTTTTCAAATACCGGGGTGCAGGCGCAGACCAGCCAGAAGTGGTTCAGGAACGAGCCGCCAAAAGCCGACTGGAAGAAGTTGTCGGCCAGGGTGAAACGCTGCGCCAGTTTCCACAGGCCGAGCGAGCTGCCGTCGTAGGTGCCCATCAGCAGGCCGCCGCTGTTGCCGTCGGCCACGAAGCGGTCGTTGCGCCCGCCGTTAATCTGGCGCTGGTTGGCCCAGAAAGCGTGGATCGGGCTGAACATGGTGTCGCTCAGGCCAACCTGGGGGTCCAGGCGGAATGGCCCGTTCGGGATAGGGGCGCTCAGGCGTGCATCGGGCTTGCCAGACTTGTCGGCAATGGGCTGCGGCAGGACGGCGTAGGGCTGGTTGTTCGCATCCAGTTGGACCACGCCCTGTCCCAGGGCGCGGGCGTTGGCCACGCCGTTGGCACCGGGGTACAGGCCAAACAGGTGGTCGAAACTGCGGTTCTCCAGGTAGACCACCACGATCTGGCCGATTTTGGTGAGCTGGGGATCGGGCGTTTGGGCTTGCAGCGTGGGTTTGGATGTACTGCAAGCCGACAGCAGCAGCACGGCCGCAAGGGCGATGGGGTTTAAAGGAAGGCGCATCAAAGTCTCCTGTGTTGTAGGAAAAAAACCGGAACGCACACGTGTGCAACGCGGTGTAAAAAAAGGGGCGTGGTGGCCCCTCGGGTCGGCTTACAGGCTGGTGTGCCCGTAGCAGGTCTTCAATTTGGCGTAGTCGTAGTAGTGGCTACCCGTCGCAAAACGTGCGCTGTCGCACGCGGCCTTGAAGTCGGTTTCTTTCTCGTTGTAGAGCATCTTGACCAGCACGCTACCGCTGCTGTTTTTGACCACGTCCCACTGCATATTGGCCGCCATGGGGGCGACGTAGTCGCCGCGCCAGGGGTTGTTGGCGTAGCTGTACAGCGTGGCCAGGGGCTGCTGTTGCAGCACGTTTTTCAAGCCCATCTTGGAGGCGAAGGGGATCACGATTTCGGCATGCGCAAAGCGCAACTTGGCCACGTGGCCGAGGTTGCCTTTGGCGATGGCATCGACTTCGGTGAAGAAGTCGTCTTCCAGGATTTGCGCCATCTTCCAGGTGACGCTGCCTTTTTCGGTAATGCCGGGACCCATCTTGTAGAAGTCGCTGGCATCCTGGGTAAAGGCAAAGTACTGGGCCTGGGCCAGCGGCATGTAGCCAGAGAAGTCGACGTTGGCCTCGCTTTTCATGGCCGGGGCAATTACGTACAGCTCGTACAGCAGAGAGGCGGCTTCGCCCAGGTTGGTGATGCCGGTTTTACCGTCGCCCGCCAGGGTGCTGGTGAACTTGCCGTCGTCGCTGGTGTAGGTGAAGCTGCCGGTGTTGGCAAAGCTGTAGGTGCCCGCCTCGATCTTGTCCACAAAGGCTTTGGTGAACAGCCGCTCCAGCACCGTGCGCCCGGCGGTTTTGGCTGCGGGGTCGGCCAGGATGGCGGCCTGCTTGGCGGCCAGGTCGCTGTCCTTGAGCCAGTTCTGGAAGGCCTGGCTGTCCTGGTAGGTCTGGTACAGCGGGTCGGCCGGGTTGGTGACCAGGTCGGTGGCGGCCACCAGTTTATGGAAGTACAGCAGGAAATGGTTGGTGCCTGCGGGTTGGGCTACCGGCGCGGCGGCGGGATAGGGTGCGGGTGCTGCCGGGTAGTTCACCAGACTGGTCAGGTTGGTTTGCGCCGCCAGCAGCGACTTGACGAAGAAGGCCCCGCTGTCCACCGCGCGGTCCACCCCCGAAGTCACCACCACGATCTGGCGGGGGCTGCTGCTGGCGGCGGCACCGGCCTGGGTGAACAGCGCCGCATTGCGGCTCAGCATGCGTTGGGCGAGTTGTGTGTGTTCGGCAATGCCGACCTGGGTTTCGTTGCCGTAGCCGGGTTTGCTGATGCCTGCCACGTTGTAGCCTAGCAAAAAGTTGGCCTTCATGATCTTCAGCACGTCCGGGCCGAGCTGGGCACCAAGGGTGGTGAGGGCACCGTCGTCCGAGGCCTTTTTCCACATGTTGTAGACGGCCAGGTCGTACTTCAGGCTGGACAGGCCACGCGAGCCATGGCGTGCCATGAGCTGGGTGTAGACCGTGCTGTAGCCGCTGGGCGGTGCTTCGTAGGTGGCGGCACTTTGCTGCGGGCTGTACGGGGTTTTGGTTTGGTAGTACAGGTTGGGGCTGGCGCTGGGTGCGTCATCGCCCCCGCCGCAACCCGCCAGGGTGAGGGCAATGCTGCCCAGGATGTAGGCGAACGGGCGTTGGAATGTGGAAATGCGGGCCATGGATGTATCTTGAGGTGGGGTTGGAGGGGGCAATCTAGCGATGGGGCGTTACGGCGTGATGACGGGGTCGATCAGCGCCAGCAGTGGCCTATACATACGGGCACCGGCGGCGATGATGGGATTGCCGTCGTGCAGGCCGTTGTGGGCCAGGAAGTCGTTGACCTGGCCCCCGGCCTCAATCACCAGCACGATGGCCGCCAGGCAGTCCCAGGAATTGATGTGCGGCTCGTAGTAGCCGATGAGCCTACCGGCGGCCACGTACGCCAGCATCAGCGCACCCGAACCGTTGCGGATGAACATGCCGCCGCCCGACAGCACCCGGTCCAGGAACGGCACAAAGGCGCTGACCGGCACCCGGTGCGAGAAGCCCACACCCAGCACCCCTTCGGTGATGCTGCTGGCGCTGTGGGCCTGCATTGGTAACTGGTTCACAAACGCGCCCTGGCCTGCGCAAGCGTGGAACATCTCGTCGCTGTTGGGGTCAAACACCACGCCAATCACCGGCTTGCCTGCATGCATGACGGCGATGGACAGGCACCAGGCGTGCATGCCGTTGACGAAACAGGCGGTGCCGTCGATCGGGTCTATCACCCACAGGTA
Organism: Rhodoferax sp.; assembly: GCF_039922535.1. Classification (GTDB taxonomy): domain Bacteria; phylum Pseudomonadota; class Gammaproteobacteria; order Burkholderiales; family Burkholderiaceae_C; genus Rhodoferax_B. Next base: position 7,989 of record NZ_JBDTEM010000250.1, read on the forward strand.
ATCTGCATCGGGGTGGTCGAGTCCGCCTTCTTCGCCCAGAAAGCCGTCGTCGGCAAAATGCGCCAGTACCTGGGCGCGGATGTAGAGCTCGGTGTCCTTGTCCGCAGCGCTAACCATGTCCTGCAGCCCTTTGGACTCGATCACCAATTGGTCGCGTTTGCGAAACCATTCCAGGGCCTGTAGTCCCGCCTGGCGGGCGATGGTCTGCGCCAAGGTGTAGCGCGCAGCGATTCCTCCGGCCATTCCCTCGGCGCTCATGCCCGGCCTCCCACGATGCACACGCCGTGCTTGGCAAAGCCGATGCCCACAGAAGAGCCGACGGCCAGCGGTTGCTGTACGTCGGTCTGGCGCACAAACAATTCACCCAGTGGCGACTCCACCGCGTACTGCATCTCTGTGCCTAAAAAAGCCGCGTGGCGTACCTGGCCGACCAGGATGTGCTGGCTGTTGGCCGGTGCCAGGTGGACGGCATCGGGCCGTACCGCAATGCGGATCTCGCCCCGGTAGGCGCGGGGGTTTGCCAGCTGCACGGCCAGGCCACCGACCAGACAGTCGGCGTGGCCCGCAGCAACCTGGCCGAGGATCTCGCCGGTGACGCGGTTCGCGTCGCAGATGAAGTCGGCCACGAACTCGTCGGCGGGGGTGTCAAAGAGTTCGCGTGGCGTGCCCTGCTGGGCGATGCGCTGGTGGTTCATGACGATGATCTGGTCGGAGACAGCCAGGGCTTCTTCCTGGTCGTGGGTGACGTACACGGCGGTGAGTTGCAGGCGCTGCTGGATCTCGCGGATTTCTTCGCGCACCCGGCGGCGCAGCTTGGTGTCCAGATTCGACAGGGGCTCATCCAACAACAGTACCTGGGGCTTGAGCACCAAAGCCCGGGCTACGGCGACGCGCTGCTGCTGGCCGCCGGAGAGTTCGCTGGGCAGGCGTGGGCCGTAGTCGTTCAGGCCGACGAGGCGCAGGCCTTCCAAGGCCTGTTCACGCGCATCGGCCTTGCGGGCACCGCCGACTTCCAGGCCGTAGGCCACGTTTTCCAGCACCGTCATGTGCGGGAACAGCGCGTACGACTGGAACACCATGCTGACGTTGCGTTCGATGGCCGACTGCTGGGTGACATCTTGGCCGCCGATGAAGATACGGCCCTGGCTCACATGCTCCAGGCCAGCGATGAGGCGCAGCGTTGAGGTTTTGCCGCAGCCGCTGGGGCCAAGCAAGGTGACCAGGGTGCCTTGCGGAATGCTGAAGGACACGTCGTTGACGGCAAGCACCTTGCCGTATTGTTTGGTGACGCGCTCAAAGACCAGCGCGCCCTGCGTTGTTGCCACACTCATGATTCAACCTTTAAGGAATAGACAGGGGCCGGGGCGGAGCCCTCAACCCGTTCGACCCGGCGCAACCGCCGTTTGCCGACCAAAGTTTGTGCCGCCAGCACGATGACCAGCATCACCACGATCAAGGCGCTGGAGTAGGCGATGGCGATGCCGTACTGGCCGTTCTCCACCAGCCCGACGATGTAGGCCGTGGCCATGTTGTATTTCGCGCTGACCAAGAACACCACGGCGCTGATCGAGGTGATGGAGCGCACAAAGCTGTACACCAGCGCGGCGCTCAGCGCGGGGCGCATCAGCGGCAGGATCACCCGCCGCGCGGTGGTGAAGCTGTTGGCACCGAGCATGGTGGAGGCTTCGTCCAGGCTGCGGTCCAGCTGGCTCATGGCCGCCATACCGCCGCGCAGGCCCACCGGCATATTGCGGAACACAAAGCACAGCACCAGGATGGCGGCGGTGCCCGTCAGCTCAATCGGCGGCATGTTGAACGCCAGGATGTAGCTGATGCCGATCACCGTACCGGGAATGGCAAAGCTCAGCATGGTGGCGAACTCGAACGCACCCTTGCCCGCAAAGCGCTGGCGTACCAGCAGCCAGGCGGCCATCAGGCCCAAGGCGGCGGTGAGTGGCGCGGAGATACCGGCAATCATCAGGCTGGTGAACAGCGAATCCCAAGCGGTGCCGATCCAGCGCAGTCCATGGCCATCGGACTCGATGCCAAAGGCACTGGCGTAGTGGCGCAGGGTGAAGCTGTTGTCGCGGCCCCATTGGTTCACAAAGCCGCCGCCCAGAATCATGCCGTACAGCACCAGCGTGAAGCCGGTCCACAGCGTGGCGATGACCGCTAGCACGGCGGACAGACGGCGGTCCAGCCCAGCGTGCTGGCCGTTATCGGCCTTGCCCGTCACGGTGGTGTAGGACTTGTTGCCCAGCCAGTGGCGCTGCGCCATGAAGGCACTGACCGCAAACACCAGCAGGATCAGGCCCAGCCCGGCGGCGCGGCCACCGTCGTTCTGTGCACCGACAATGGCGAAGTAGATTTCGGTGGATAGCACCCCAAAATTGCCACCCAGCACCATGGGGTTGCCGAAGTCGGCCATGCTCTCGATGAAGGCCACCAGAAAGGCATTTGCCAGGCCGGGCCGCATCAGCGGTAGCGAGACGCGCCAGAAGGTGGTCCAGCGCGTGCCGCCCAGAGTTTGCGAGGCTTCTTCCACCGAGGGACTGACACCTTCCACCACACCGATCAGCACCATGAAGGCGATCGGTGTGAACGACAGCAACTGTGCCAGCCAGACTCCATAAAAGCCGTACAGGCCGCGTCCGGCGGGCACGTCGAAGGCGCTGGCCACCCAGGCCGAGACGACACCCGAGCGGCCAAACAGCAGAATCAGCGCCAGACCGATGACGAACGGGGGCGTGATGATGGGCAGCACCGTCAGCGCCCGCAGGATGCGCTTGAAGCGGAAGCCGGTACGCGTCACTACCAGCGCAAATGTCAAACCCAGGAGGGTGGAACCGGCCGCCGTACACAGCGCCAGAAACAGGGTGTTCCAGGCCACGCCGCAACCGCGGGCACCGCTGAGGCAGCCAACCGACCAGATGCGGCCATCGGCCACACGGGTCCACGCGGCCTGCAGGCTGAAGCCCGCTTCCTGCTCGAACGCACCGGCCAAGACCCGCAGCACCGGGAACATCACAAACAACCCGACCAGCGCGGCCAGCATGGCGATCACGCCACACACGAAAACATCGCCCCGGCAAGCACCCATCCAGGCTGCACCGTTGCTCAGCACAAATACCGCGCTGGCCGTGAACAGCAGTGCCCCCCAGCCCAGGCCCGGTAGCCCGGCACCTGCAGGGCCCCAGCCCAGGTAGGCCAGCCAACCCAGTGCCGCCCCTGCCAGCCCGCACAGCGCGATGCCCTGCATGCGGCGTTGCCATGGGGCCAGACTGACCAGGCCTACGGCGATGGGCCATAGCACCAGGGGCAGCAGGCCCCAGCGTTGGAACTGCAGCACCTGCCACAGTGCGGAGGCTGTGGTGTCGCTGCCGGGCCAACCCGCGGCCAGCCATTCGCCGCCAAAGAAGCCCGTTTCCTGGGCGTGCCAGGGCACGAGCACGCTGGCGACCAGGGCTAGCCATAGCCAGCCGCGTAAAGACTTATTCACAAGCCATTTCTCTCTGTTGGGTGGTGTGTCGGATGCTCAACGGGGCAGCGAGAAGATCTCGTCGTCCCAGCGTTTGAGCAGGCGTTTGCGTACGTCTTCGCTGCCGTATTTGGCAAAGTCGTAGTTGATGGTCTTGATCGATTCGAGGCGGGGTGCCTTGGGCGGGATGCTGGCCGCCTTGTTGGAGGGCACCTGGTACGAGCCCGCCTTGACCGCCAGAGATTGCACGTCGGCCCGCAGCGCAAATTCGTAGAAGCGCTTGGCCGTGGCCATGTTCTTGGCACCTTTGATTAGGCTCATCGAGCCGATTTCATAGCCCGTGCCTTCGCAGGGCGAGACGATTTCGACCGGGAAGCCGGCCACGGTTTCCTTGAGCAGATCGTGCTGGAATGTGATGCCGACAGCGGTTTCACCACGCGCCAGGGCTTTGGCGGGGGCCGAGCCACTTTTGGTGTACTGGCTCACGTTGTCGTTCATCTTTTTCATGAACGCAAAGGCTTCGTTTTCACCTTGGAGTTGCACCAGGGTGGCAATGGTGGCGTAGGCGGTGCCGGAGGAGTTTGGGTTGGGAATCTGGATCTCGCCCTTCAGGGCCGGATTCAGCAGGTCCTTCCAGCACTGCGGTGGAGCCAGCTTTTTTTGCTTGAGGAGTTCGGGGTTGTAGCCAATGCCCAGCAGACCGGCGTAAATGCCGACGGTGCGGTAGCCAGAGATTTCAGCCTGCTTTTGTGCCCAGGGCTGTAGCTTGTCCAGCAAAGGGGATTTGTAGACCTCGGTGAAACCGGCGGCCGCCGCTTGCAGGTGGGGGTCGCCCGTGCCCGCCCACCAGATGTCGGTCTTGGGGTTGCTGGCTTCGGCGCGGATTTGGGCAAAGATTTCGCCGGCGCTTTTGCGCACCATGGAGACTTCCACCTGGGTCTCTTTTTCAAACGCATTGCGCATCAGTTCGCACCAGTCGTTGTCGGCGGCGCAGAGCACGTTGAGGCGATCGGCCGCTTGGCTGGCCAAGGGCAATAGCAGCAGAGAAGATAAGAGGAGTTGTCGGGTCAGTTGGCGTTGCATGGCGTGTCTCCAGGATAGGTTGTACATTTTTTGAATTGCATTGCACACGTGTGCAATGTACGGCGAACAAAGGTAAATGCGATCTAGGGTCTTCCCTGAGATGTGTTTAGGGGCGCAAGGTGGAGCGCTCTACCAGCGCCACCGGGAGCTGCAGCATGCGGCTGGGCATGTCGGGTTCCTGCATGCGTTCGGCCAGGCAGGTGACAGCTGCTTCGGCCAATGCGTCCACGTCCTGGCGCAGGGTGGAGAGCGCGTAGGCGGACAGGCCCGCCATCGGAATGTCATCGAAACCGATGACCTGGAAATCTTCTGGTACGCGCAAGCCAAAATGTCGGCGCGCGCCATCCACCAGGCCGCAGGCCAGCACGTCGTTGGCGCAAAACACCCCGTCCGGCCGGGCTTGCGTATCGGCCAGCAAGGCATGTGCGGCTTCGAAGCCGCCCGCATACGTGGCCGTCGCCGCTTCCATTCGGCGCAGGACAACTTCGCCCCGCCGGACGGCCGCTGCCAGCGTTTGCACAAATCCTTCGCCGCGTACGCTGGCGCTGTAGGTTGCGGTGGCCGAGCTGAGGAACACCAGGGTGCGTGCCCCTTTGGCGAGCAGCGCACGTGCGGCCATCGCACCCCCTTCAAAATGGTCACTGTTGACCACATCCACGCCTTCCAGGTCGGGTGCGCGGTTGACCATGGCCACGGGAACCCGCAGGCGCAAATACTCTTTGGCCAGCTGGATGGGCGGCGTGCCCGAGGTCAATATGACCCCGGCAATCCGGTACTGCAACAGGTGCCGCAAAGACTTGGCCAGTTGTGCCGGTTCACTGGCATCCATCAACAGCGGTGCCAGTGAGCGCAAGGCCAGATGGTGGGTGATGGGCCCGAGCAGGCTCTGCAGGAACGGGTCATCAAAGCCTTTGACGACCACCCCCACCAGGTTGCTTTGGCGCTGGATCATGCTGCGCGCCAGGATGTTTACCTGGTAGCCCAACGCCTCGGCGGCGCGCTGTACTTTTTCGCGGGTTTCCGGGGACACGCTGGCACCTTCGGTAAAGGTGCGCGAAACGGCCGAGCGAGACACCCCGGCCTTGCGCGCGACGTCGGCAGCGGTAATCCAACCGGAAGGGTTCTCTGTGGTCATGGTAGCCAGACGCGCTTAAAGCGTCAGTTCGTAGTCCACCGTGATCGGCGCGTGGTCCGAGAACTTCACATCCTTGTAGATGTGTTCGCTGCGCGCCAATGCCGCCAGTGCGGGCGTGGCCAGGTGGTAGTCCAGCCGCCAGCCTACGTTATTGGCATAGGCCTGGCCCCGGTTGCTCCACCAGGTGTAGGCGGTGTCGGTGGTGGTAGGTTGCAGCAGGCGGTACACGTCGACCAGGCCCAGACCGGGAGCTTCGGCGGCCTCGGGGTGGGCCAGCGCGTGGGTCATCCAGGCGCGTTCTTCGGGCAAGAAGCCGCTGTTTTTCTGGTTGCTGCACCAGTTTTTCAGGTCGATCTGCTGGTGGGCAATGTTCACGTCGCCGCACAGGATGAATTCGCGGGTCTTCTTCAGCTGGGCCAGGTAGGGGGCCATTTCGGCCAGAAAGCGGAACTTGGCCAGTTGTCGGTCCTCGCCCGATGAACCACTTGGGAAGTAGCAACTGATGATGGACAGCTTGCGCTTCGGGGTGTCAAAGCGCAGCTCCACATAGCGGCCCTCGGCATCGAACTCGGTGGAACCGTAGCCGATCACCACGTCGCTAGGTGCATGCCGGGTGTACACGCCCACGCCCGAGTAGCCCTTCTTTTGCGCAAAATGGAAGTGCCCTTGTAAACCCGCCAATTGCTCGAACTTGCCCTCTACGTCGGCAGCCTGGGCCTTGACTTCCTGGACACAAATACAATCCGGGGCGATGGCGGCAATCCAGGCTTCAACGCCTTTGCTGGTGGCCGAGCGGATGCCGTTGAGATTCAGACTGGTTAATTTGAACAAGGATTTTCCCCATGGTGATTAGCAAAGCGCCAGATAGCTTAGCGCAGGAATTTGTACAGTTTGCGGTGGAATCCGGGGTGCTGCGCTTTGGCGAATTCAAAACCAAGGCCGGGCGCATGAGCCCTTATTTCTTCAACGCCGGGCTGTTCGACGACGGCGCTCGCATGCAGCGCCTGGCCGAATTCTATGCACAGGCATTGGTGCACAGCGGCATTGAGTTTGACATGATTTTTGGCCCGGCCTACAAGGGCATTCCGCTGGCGGCCACGGTGGCGGTGGAACTGGCGCGGCGCGGCCACAACCTGCCGTTTGCCTACAACCGCAAGGAAGCCAAGGACCACGGTGAAGGCGGCTCATTGGTGGGTGCACCACTGAAGGGTCGCGTGCTGATCGTCGACGACGTGATGTCAGCCGGCACCGCCGCGCGTGAATCGATTGCGCTGATCCAGGCCGCCGGTGCCACGCCGCATGCGGTGGTGATTGCACTGGACCGCCAGGAGATGGCCACCGAGGACGGCCGTGATGTTCCGCACAGTGCGGTGCAATTTGTGCGCAACCAGTTGGGGATGCAAGTCTGCGCTATTGCCAAGCTCGCCGATTTGTTACGATACTTGCAACAAAATGATACAGATGAGCTACGGGCTCATTATCCGAGAGTGCTAGCCTATCGGCAGCGTTACGGAGTTGACGAAGGAACCATGTGATATGTCGGGCTAGGGTTTGGGTCATAGTCGTGCTGTGCAGTGGCCTGCTCAGCACAGCCTATGCGCAGGGTATCTTTACCTGCACCGACGCACGGGGTAAAAAAATCACCTCCGACCGCCCCATTCCCGAATGCATGGACCGCGAGCAAAAAGAGCTCAACGCCAGCGGCACCGTCAAACGCAGCCTGGGCCCCACCCTCACCGCCCAAGAAGTCAGCGCCCAGGAAGCCCGCGACAAAAAAGTTGCCGAAGACCGCGCCCGTGTCGGCGAGGAACGCCGCCGCAACCGTGCCCTGCTGACCCGCTACCAAAACCAGGCTGCCCACGATGCCGAGCGCGCCAGCGCCCTGACCCAGGTGGATGCCGTCATCCAGACCGCCAACAAGCGCATGGCCGAACTGGCCGAGCAACGCAAAGCACTGGACAACGAGCTGGAGTTCTATAAAAACGACCCCAGCAAAGCGCCCGGGTACCTGAAGCGCCGCGTCGCCGAGTTCCAGGACAACCTGGTCGCCCAGCAACGCTTTATCGCCAACCAGCAGCTAGAGAAAAAGCGCGTCAACGACCGCTTCGACGAAGAGCTGACCCGGCTTAAGCCGCTGTGGGCCGGAGTGGTGAACTAACTTTGCTATGCATTAAATAGCTGCTTGCGCAGGTGCTATCTGCGTAAACAGCCTAAAAAGCATATAAATCCCACTCCAGTCTGAGAAGGGACCTCAGCCCGCCAGCTTGGCCTTGAGCAGTGCGTTGACCTGGCCGGGGTTCGCTTTACCCGCACTGGCTTTCATGATTTGGCCGACCAACGCATTCAAGGCTTTTTCATTCCCTGCCTTGAACTCGGCTACGTTCTTGGGGTTGGCGGCAACCACCGTGTCCACGATGGCCTCCAGCGCGCCGGTGTCGTTCATCTGCTTCAGACCCTTGGCTTCGATCACGGCATCCACCTGCGCTTGCGTATCGGTCCACAGTACCTCAAACACCTGCTTCGCGGCGTTGTTGGAGATGGTGCCGTCGGCAATGCGGTCCAAAAGTTTGGCCAAGGTGTCGGCCGCCACGGGGGCCTGGTCGATGTCCAGGTCTTGCGCATTCAGACGGCGGGCCACCTCGCCCATCACCCAGTTGGCGGCCAGTTTGGACTGCGCGGGCTGGCCTGCGGCAATCGCGGCCTCAAAGTAGCGGGCGATACCCTTGCTCTGCGTCAGCGCGGTGGCATCGTATTCCGACAAGCCATAGTCCGCGCCAAACCGTGCCGCCATCACGCGCGGCAGCTCGGCCATCTCAGAGCGCACGCGCTCCACCCATTCCGCAGCCACCACCAGCGGCGGCAGATCGGGGTCGGGAAAGTAGCGGTAGTCGGCCGCATCTTCCTTGGTGCGCATGGCGCGGGTTTCACCGGTGTCGGGGTTGAACAGCACGGTGGCCTGCTGGATGGCATGGCCGTCTTCGATCTGCTCGATTTGCCAGCGCACTTCAAAGTCGATGGCCTGCTGCATGAACTTGAAGCTGTTCAGGTTCTTGATTTCGCGGCGTGTGCCCAGGGGTGCGCCGGGCTTGCGCACCGACACGTTGGCATCGCAGCGGAAGCTGCCTTCTTGCATGTTGCCGTCGCAAATGCCGATCCAGGTAACGATCTTGTGCAGCTCTTTGGCGTAGGCCACGGCCTCGGCACTGGAGCGCATGTCGGGCTCGGTGACGATCTCCAGCAACGGCGTACCGGCGCGGTTCAGGTCGATGCCGGTCTGGCCGATGAACTCCTCGTGCAGCGATTTGCCCGCATCTTCTTCCAGATGCGCACGCACCAGGCGCACGGTTTTCTTCTCGTCACCCAGGAAGAACTCCACCGAGCCACCCTGCACCACCGGAATCTCGAACTGGCTGATCTGGTAGCCCTTGGGCAGGTCGGGGTAGAAGTAGTTCTTGCGCGCAAACACGCTGCGCGGCGCAATCGTGGAGCCCAGCGCCAGGCCCAGCTGGATGGCGCGCTCGACCGCACCCCTGTTCATCACCGGCAGCGTGCCGGGCAAGGCCAGATCGACCGCGCAGGCCTGGGTGTTGGGTTCGGCACCAAAGGCGGTGGAGGCACGGCTGAAAATCTTGCTCTGGGTGGAGAGCTGGGTGTGGGTCTCGAAGCCGATGACGACTTCGTAGCCCTGGACCAGCAGGGAAGGGGGTGCTTTGCTCATATTCAGAAACCGACGGGTTGTTGGCGGTGGAAATCGGTGGCCTGCTGGAAGCGGTGTGCGATGTTCAGCAGCTTGGCTTCTTGCAGGTAGTTGCCAATCAGCTGCAGGCCGACCGGCATGCCGCCTTCGCCCAGGCCTGCGGGAATGCTCATGCCGGGCAAGCCCGCCAGGGACGAGGGCAGGGTGAAGATGTCGGCCAGGTAGGCGGCGACCGGGTCGGCGGCCTTGTTGCCCAGCTTCCAGGCCACGGTGGGCGCTACTGGCCCGGCAATCACGTCGCACTGGGCAAACGCCTGCTGGAAGTCGTCGGCGATCATGCGGCGGATTTTTTGCGCTTGCAGGTAGTACGCGTCGTAGTAGCCGTGGCTGAGCACATAGGTGCCGATCATGATGCGGCGCTTGGCCTCGTCGCCAAAGCCTTCGGCGCGGGTCTTTTTGTACATGTCGATCAGGTCGGTGTACTTGTCGGCGCGGTGGCCAAACTTCACACCGTCGAAACGGCTCAGGTTGCTGGAGGCCTCGGCCGGGGCGATCACGTAGTACACGGGAATCGCCATCTCGGTGCGTGGCAGGGTGATGGGTACCAGCTTCGCACCCAGCTGGGTGTACTGCTGCAAAGCGGCATCGACGGCGGCGCGCACATCGGCGCTGAGGCCTTCACCGAAGAATTCGGCGGGGATGCCGATGCGCAGGCCGTCGAGGGAGTCGTTCAGGCTACGGCCGTAGTCCTCGGCAGGGATGTCCAGCGAGGTGGAGTCGCGGTCCAGGTCCGGGCCGCATAGGGCGGTGAGCAGCAGGGCGCAGTCTTCGGCGCTGCGGGCCATCGGGCCAGCCTGGTCCAGGCTGGAGGCAAACGCCACCATGCCGTAGCGCGAGGCGCGGCCGTAGGTGGGCTTGATGCCGGTGATGCCGCAAAACGAGGCCGGCTGGCGGATCGAGCCGCCGGTGTCGGTACCGGTAGCCGCAGGCACCAGGCGCGCTGCCACGGCGGCCGCGCTGCCGCCCGACGAGCCGCCCGGAATGCGGGTGGTGTCCCAGGGATTGAGCACCGGCTTGAAGGCCGAGTTTTCGTTGGCCGAGCCCATGGCGAACTCGTCGCAGTTTAGTTTGCCCAGCGTAACAATGCCCTGCTGCGCCAGCTTGTTGACGACCGTGCTATCAAAAGAGGAGACATAGCCGTCCAGCATGCGGGAGCCTGCTGTGGTGGGAAAGTCTTTGGTGACAAAGATGTCCTTGTGCGCCATGGGCACGCCTTCCAGCGTGCCGGCCGTGCCGTTGGCCAGGCGGGCATCGGCGTTCGCGGCCTGGCGCAGGCTGACGGCGGGGTCGATGGCCAAGTAGGTGCCGAGTGTGGCATGGGCTTCGGCGCGGGCCAGAAAGTGCTGGGTGGTTTCAACGGCGGAGACTTTGCGGGCGCGCAGCAGCGCGGCCAGTTCGACCACGCTCAGGTCGTGTAGCTGTGTAGGGAGGCTCATGGCGCTAGTTCTTGCTTCGCTTATTCGATGACTTTGGGAACCAGGAACAGGCCACGCTCGACGGCGGGCGCGGTTTGCTGGTTGGCTTCGCGCTGGTTGGGTTCGCTGACCACGTCGTCGCGCAGGCGCAGCACGATGTCGTGCATCACCGCCACCGGATGGGCCAGGGGCGCTATGCCGGTGGTGTCTACCGCGCGCATGGTTTCGACGATGCCAAAGAAGCCATTGAGCTGGGTCAGCAGGCGGTCGCGCTCGGCGGGTTGGAGTTCCAGCCGCGCCAGGTTGGCGATGCGGTCGAGTTCAGGGAGGGTCAGGGCCATGTCTTAAACAGGGTTGCAAACGAAAGTAAAGCGGGGTTTCCGCGCAGTTGGCGCAGGTTAGCCACAGGAGATGCGGTATTATCCCGCCTTTGGTCGCGCGGTCGCTTCGTGGCATTGTTTCGCACCAAGAAACCTATCTAAGACCTTTGCAGAACCCGGGCGGCGGGCCTATTGAACACAATATTGCCCACAACCTGGGCACTGCAAGAGCCTCGTTTATTTGAAACCATATTTACGCGGTGATGGCTGGCCGATGCGCAGGCCATGCCCGAGAGGATTTTGCATGTTTGGGACTTTCCGTCGGTATTTTTCTACCGACTTGGCCATTGATCTGGGTACCGCCAATACCCTGATTTACGTACGCGGCAAAGGCATTGTGCTGGACGAGCCGTCCGTGGTCGCCATCCGCCACGAGGGCGGGCCGCAAGGCAAAAAGACCATCCAGGCCGTGGGCAAAGAAGCCAAAGCCATGCTGGGCAAAGTGCCGGGCAACATCGAGGCCATCCGCCCGATGAAAGACGGCGTGATTGCCGACTTCACCGTCACCGAGCAGATGCTCAAGCAGTTCATCAAGATGGTGCACCCCCGTGGCGTGTTCCGTCCCAGCCCGCGCATCATCATTTGTGTACCTTGCGGCTCCACCCAGGTCGAGCGCCGCGCCATCCGTGAATCGGCTTTGGGTGCCGGTGCTTCCGAGGTGTATCTGATCGAAGAACCCATGGCGGCGGCCATCGGTGCCGGTTTGCCGGTGTCGGAAGCCAGCGGCTCCATGGTGGTGGACATCGGCGGCGGTACCACCGAAGTCGGCGTGATCTCGCTGGGCGGCATGGTCTACAAAGGCAGTGTGCGCGTGGGCGGTGACCGTTTTGACGATGCCATCATCAACTACATCCGCCGCAACTACGGCATGCTGATCGGCGAGCCTACCGCCGAAGCCATCAAGAAGAACATCGGCTCGGCCTTCCCCGGCTCCGAAGTCAAAGAGATGGAAGTCAAGGGCCGCAACCTGTCCGAAGGCGTGCCGCGCAGCTTTACGATCTCCAGCAACGAGATTCTGGAAGCCCTGACCGACCCGCTGAACAACATCGTCGCCTCGGTCAAGAACGCGCTGGAACAAACCCCGCCTGAGCTGGGCGCCGACATTGCCGACCGCGGCATGATGCTGACCGGTGGTGGCGCGCTCTTACGCGATCTGGACCGCCTGCTGGCCGAAGAAACCGGCTTGCCGGTGCTGGTGGCCGAAGAGCCGCTGACCTGCGTGGTGCGTGGCTGCGGTATCGCACTCGAGCGCATGGAACGTTTGGGTTCGATTTTCACCAGCGAATAATTTTCGCGGAACACGCCAACCAGAGGTAGGGCGATGCCACTCGGTACGCTGGACAGGACCCCGCCCCCGTTCTTCAACCAGGGCCCCTCGGCCCTGACCAAACTGATTTTTTTTAGCGCGCTGGCTCTGTTTTTGATGGTGGCCGATGCGCGCTTTGCGTTGATGCGGCCGCTGCGTGCGGGGTTGGCCACGGCGCTGTACCCGGTGCAGTGGGCGGTGATCGAACCCATCCGCTTGGTGCTGGGCGGCAGCGCCTACATCTCTAGCAAGGCCAGTTTGCAAGCCGAGGCGGATGCCGCCCAACGGCAATTGGCCACCCAGTCGGTACGCGCCGGGCTGGTGGAGCAGCTCAGCCTGGAAAACGCCCGCCTGCGCCAGTTGCTGGAGTTGCGCGCGCACATCACCACCCCGGCCCAAAGCGCCGAAGTGCTGTACGACGCGGCCGACCCCTACACCCACAAAGTCGTGATCGACAAAGGCACGACCCAGGGCGTGGTGGCGGGGTCGCCGGTGCTCGATGGATTCGGTGTGCTGGGCCAAGTGACCCGTGCCTACCCGATGGTCAGCGAAGTCACCTTGCTGATCGACCGTGACCAGGCCATCCCCGTGCTCAATACCCGTACCGGTGCGCGCAGCGTGGCCTATGGCGATCCGGCCTCGTACGGCGGCCAACTGGAGCTGCGCTTCATGGCGGGCAACTCGGACGTGCAGATCGGCGACGTGCTGACCACCAGCGGCGTGGACGGCGTGTACCCGCTGGGCCTGCAGGTCGCCAAAATCGCCAAGATCGAGCGCCGTGCCGACTCGGCCTTTGCCCGCATTTACTGCACGCCGGTGGCCCAGGTGGCCGGTCCGCAGCATGTGCTGGTGCTGCAGCCGGTGGCCTCGCAGATCCCCGAGATGCCGCCCGCCCCCGAAGTGGTTGCTCCCAAAAAGGGAGCTAAAAAATGATGCTGAATGTGCGCTGGAGCCTCTTATGATCATGCGCCCCGGCCAGCAGCTGCTGCTGCCTGCCAACCCGGTGTTTATCGGCGTCAGCCTGGTGTTGGCCCTGTTGTTCAACATGGTCGAAAACATCGGCCTGTGGGGCCGTGCGCCCTGGGTGCCCGATCTGCTGGCGGTGCTGCTGGTGTTCTGGAGCGTGCACCAGCCCCAGCGCGTGGCCATCGGCACTGCCTTTGTGTTTGGCCTGCTGATGGACGTGCACGAGGTCAGCCTGCTGGGCCAGCACGCGCTGTCGTACTCGGTGCTGAGCTTTCTGGCCATCGCCATGCACCGTCGCCTGCTGTGGTTTACCGTGCCCTCGCAGGCCATGCAGGTGCTGCCGCTGTTTGGGGTGGCGCACCTGGTGGAATTTGTGTTGCGCATGCTGGGCGGCGGCAGCTTCCCCGGCTGGTCGCTGCTGCTGGCCCCGCTGCTGGAAGCCGTGCTGTGGCCGCTGGTGAGCATCGTGTTGTTAGCGCCCCAACGCATGGCCCCGGATCCGGATAAAACCCGGCCCCTATGACCGAACTCAAGGATGTAGGCGCCGAAGTTCACCGCTTTCGGATGCGCCTGGTGGCCGCCGGGGTGGTGGTGGTGCTGGCGTTTGGCGGGGTGGTGGCGCGGCTGTCGTACCTGCAGATCACCCGCCACGACGACCTGCTGGAGCAGGCCGAAAACAACCGCACGGCCATCGTGCCGGTGGTGCCGAACCGGGGCCTGATCCTGGACCGCAACGGCGTGGTGCTGGCCAGCAACTACTCGGCCTACACACTGGAGATCACCCCCAGCAAGGTGGCTGACCTGGAGCAGACCATCGACGACCTGTCCCAGGTGGTGGACATCCAGCTGCGCGACCGCAAACGGTTTAAAAAACTGTCCGAAGAGTCGCGCAACTTCGAGTCGTTGCCCATCCGCACCCGGCTGACCGATGTGGAGGTGGCCCGCTTCGCCGCCCAGCGCTACCGCTTTCCCGGCGTGGACATCAAGGCCCGGCTGTTCCGCAACTACCCGTTTGGCGAACTCGCCAGCCACGTGATCGGCTATATCGGCCGCATCAACCAGGCCGAAAAAGCCCGCATCGACGACTCGGACGACGAAGACAACTACAAGGGCACCGAGTACATCGGCAAGCTGGGCATCGAGCAAAGTTACGAGACCCAGTTGCACGGCCTGACCGGGGTGGAAGAAATCGAAACCTCGGCCGGTGGCCGCGCGGTGCGCAAGCTGGCCAGCAACCCGGCCACGCCTGGCAACACCGTGGTCATGTCCATCGACATCAAGCTGCAAAAGCTGGTGGAAGACCTGTACGGCGACCGCCGTGGCGCGCTGGTGGCGCTGGACCCGAAAACCGGCGAGGTGCTGGCGTTTGTGAGCAAGCCCACCTTCGACCCGAACTTGTTTGTCGAAGGCATCGATGCCGACAGCTGGGCCGCGCTGAACGGCTCGCCCGACAAGCCCCTGCTGAACCGCGCCCTGCGCGGCACCTACCCGCCCGGCTCCACCTACAAACCCTTCATGGCCCTGGCCGCGCTGGAAACCGGCAAACGCACGCCGCAGCAAACCATTTTCGACCCCGGCTACTTCATGCTGGCGGGCCACCGCTTCCGCGACGACAAGGAAGGCGGGCACGGCACGGTGGACATGTACAAATCCATCGTCGAATCCTGCGACACCTACTACTACATGCTGGCCAACGACATGGGCGTGGATCTGATCCACGACGAGATCGGCAAGTTTGGCTTTGGCTCCCTCACCGGCATCGATATCCACGGCGAAGTGCGCGGCATTCTGCCGTCCACCGACTGGAAGCGCCGCGCCTACAAGCGTCCCGAGCAGCAAAAGTGGTACGCCGGGGAAACCATCTCGCTGGGCATCGGCCAGGGCTACAACAACTTCACCATGCTGCAACTGGCCGAGGCCACTGCCGTGATTGCCAACGGCGGCGTGAAGATGAAGCCCCACCTGGTGCAGGAAGTGGTGGATGTGGTGACCCGCAAAGCGCAAAAAACCCTGGCCGAGATCAAGGCCGAGGCCATCGCCCAACCGGCCAACATCGAGATCATCAAAAAAGCCATGGTCGGCGTGAATATTGGCGGCACCGGTGCCACCGCCTTCCGGGGTGCGGGCTACGTGGCGGCGGGCAAGACCGGCACCGCCCAGGTGGTCACCATCGCCCAGGGTGCGAAGTACGATGCCAAAGTGGCCGAACGCTACCGCGACCACGGCCTGTACATCGCCTTCGCCCCGGCCGACAACCCGCAAATCGCCTTGGCCATGGTGGTGGAAAACGCCGGTTGGGGCGGTGCCACTGCCGCCCCTATCGCCCGCCGGGTGTTCGACTACTGGCTGCTGCACCAGTACCCCAACCCGCTGGACATGGCCGGTGTGCGCCAAGGACTGGCGCAATCCCCGATTGGCACGCCGCTGGCGGTGGCCGATGTGCCAGGCCTGCCAGGCAACCCTGCGCTGCCAGCCTCGGCAGCGGCCTCAGCGGCCTCGGCGGCATCCGCAGCGGCAAGACCTGCGTCGGCAGTCGCGTCGGCCGTGGCCAAGCCGGTGCTGCCCGCATCGGCCATGGTCGTGCCAGCCGCCAGCCGCCGTTAACAGAAATTTAAAGAAAAAGTGGTTTTCGCGCAGGTGGTTCCTGCGCAGGCAGCTATCAAAAATGTAGTGTGGCCAGATCCGGCAACCTGAGGGCCGATCAGGCCGTACCGCGCGCTACGATCGAAAAACCAATATCCACAATCGGCTCGGCAATCGGGCGGCCATCGGCGCGGTCCACGATGTACTGTGCGGCCGTCTGGCCGATGCGGGTGCCGTCGATGCGCACCGTGGTCAGGGCCGGGTGCAGGCTGGCGGCCAAACCCAGGTCGCCCAGGCCGACGATGGCCACCTGCCCCGGCACGGCCAGTCCGCGCGCCTGGGCCTCGATCAGCACGCCCAAAGCCAGCATGTCCGAGCTGCAAAACACCGCGTCAATGCCCTCTGGGCGCGCCAACAGTTCGGCCAGCCCGCTGCGGCCCGCACCCAGCGTGGTGGGCGGCGGCGTCAGCACCAGGGGCAGGTCCTGCCCCTCTTGCGTCAGCCCCAGGCTGCGCGCCATGCGCTGAAAGCCGCTGTTGCGGCGGCGGGCACGCTCGTCGTCACCGCAGATCAGTGCCGGGCGGCGGTAACCGCGCTGGTGCAGGTAGGCGCAGACCGCCGCGCCGATGTCTTCATTAGAAAAGCCCACCAGCATGTCGATAGGCGTGGGTGTCAGGTCCCAGGTTTCCACCACCGGAATGCCCGCGGCCAGCAACTGCTTGCGCCCGGCTGGCGAACGCATGATGCCGGTCAGCACAATCCCGTCGGGGCGGCGGCGGATGATGGCATCCAGCAGCGCGTCTTCGCGGGCGCTGTCGTAGCCGCTTTGGCCCACCATCAGTTGGTAGCCCTGGGCATCCAGCGCCTGGTTCAGCGCCTGGATGGTTTCCTGGAATACGGGTCCGGTCAGGGTCGGCAATACCGCCGCCACCAGCCGGGCCTTGGACGAGCGCAAGCCACCGGCCATGCCGTTGGGTACAAAGCCCGTGCTGCGCACCACCACCATCACTTTTTCCAGGGTCGCCGGCGATACCTGTGTGGGGTGGTTCAGCGCCCGGGAGACGGTCATGGCGGACACGCCCGCCATCCTGGCGATATCGTGGACAGTGAAATGGTGGGACATGGTGGAGGGCAGGGTGCGGAGCAAAAGCTATGGGCATGATATCAATAACATTGTTCGTATCGTTTCGTTATTGCTTGGTAAATCCGGAGGTTCTCCCCGTAATTCCAGGGTAACCCCTAGTTTTTTGCCAAAAGATTAGCGATACGATTCGTTTTAACTTGTTATCGATAACAAACGACGCCATAACGCAATAAACCGAACCACGCCATGTCCCTCCAGCCCACCCCAACGACCCCCCGGATCACCGCCTTGCAGGTGATTCCGGTTGCCGGGCATGACGCCATGCTGATGAATCTGAGCGGTGCCCACGGCCCGTTTTTCACCCGCAACCTGCTGCTGCTGACCGACAGCGCAGGCCGTACCGGCGTGGGCGAGGTGCCTGGCGGCGAGGCCATCCGCAAAACCCTGGAAGATGCCCGTCCGCTGCTGGTGGGGCAGTCCATCGGGGCCTACCAACAGCTGCTGAACCGGGCCCGCCACACCTTTGCCGGGCGCGATGTGGGCGGGCGCGGCAACCAGACCTTTGACCTGCGCATTGCCATCCACGCCGTGACGGCGCTGGAGGCCGCGCTGCTCGACCTGCTGGGCCAGCACCTGGAGGTGCCGGTGGCGCAGTTGCTGGGCGAAGGCCAGCAGCGCGACAAGGTGGACATGCTGGGCTACCTGTTTTATGTGGGTGACCGCCACGCCACCGACCTGCCGTACCGCAGCGAAGACGGTGCCGACGATGCCTGGTGCGTGCAGCGCAACCAGAAAGCCATGGATGCCGCCTCCATCGTCCGCCAGGCCGAGGCCGCGCATGCCCGCTACGGCTTCAACGACTTCAAGCTCAAGGGCGGCGTGCTGCGCGGCGAGGAAGAGGTCGAAGCCATCCACGCCCTGCACGCGCGCTTTCCGCAGGCCCGCATCACGCTGGACCCGAACGGCGGCTGGCTGCTGAAGGATGCCATCCGTTTGATGCGCGACATGCACGGCGTGATGGCCTATGCCGAAGACCCCTGCGGTGCCGAAGACGGCTACAGCGGCCGCGAGGTGATGGCCGAGTTCCGCCGCGCCACCGGCCTGCCCACGGCCACCAATATGGTGGCCACCGACTGGCGGCAGATGGGCGCGGCGATCCAGCTGCATGCCGTGGACATTCCGCTGGCCGACCCGCATTTCTGGACCATGCAGGGTTCGGTGCGGGTGGCGCAGATGTGCCACGAGTGGGGGCTGACCTGGGGCTCGCATTCCAACAACCACTTTGACGTGTCGCTGGCCATGTTCACCCATGTGGCTGCGGCCGCGCCGGGCAAGATCACGGCCATCGACACCCACTGGATCTGGCAAGACGGCCAGCGCCTGACCCAGGCCCCGTTGCAGATCGTGCAAGGCCAGGTTACGGTGCCCACCACCCCCGGCCTGGGCGTGCAGCTCGACATGGCCGAGGTGGAACGTGCCCACCAGCTCTACCTGGCGCACGGCCTGGGCGCACGCGATGACGCGGTGTCCATGCAGTACCTGATCCCAGGCTGGCGCTTCGATGCCAAGCGCCCGTGCATGGTCCGTTAACTTTCTCACTACCAAGAGGCAAGACCCATGAAATTCCCTTCCCAACTGTTGACGACCACCGTAGGCCTGGGCCTGCTGGGCCTGGCCAGCGCCAGCTTTGCCGACATCCGTGTCATGTGTTACCAGGACGGCATCGAGTGCGACGTGACCGCCGACCTCATCAAGCGCTATGAAAAGCAAAACCCGGGTGCCAAGGTGGCCCTGGATATCGTGCCCTACAAGACGGTGGTGGAGCAGTTGCCCATCCAGTTGGCCGCGGGGCAAGGCCCGGACATCGCCCGCGTGGCCGAGATCGGTGGCCTGTCAAAGAACTACCTCGACATCGGCCCCTACCTGAAAGACCGCGCCTACTGGGAAGCCAACTTTGGCAGCACGCTGCCCTGGATGCGCAACAAGGCGGGCGACAAGGGCATTTACGGCATGCTGTCGCAGCTCACCATGACCGGTCCGTTTGTCAACAAAACCCTGTTTGAGCAGGCCAAGATTCCCCTACCCGGCCCCAAGGCCACCTGGGACGAGTGGGCCGACGCGACCCGCAAGGTCGCCAAGGCCACCCAGACCCCCGCCGCCATGGCCTGGGACCGTTCGGGCCACCGTTTTGCAGGCCCGGCGGTCAGCTTTGGGGCCAAGATATTCGATGCCAAGGGCAAGCTGGCGCTGGACGAGGGCTACAAAACCGCCGTGGCCAAGTTCGTCGCCTGGCACAAGGACGGCACCATGCTGAAAGACGTGTGGGGTGGCTCCGGCGGCTCCAGCTACGCCGACACCGTGGGCGAATTCAAGAACGGACGGGTGGTGATGGTGCTGTCGGGTTCCTGGCAGATCAACCGCCTGCAAAAGGAAGTGGGCAATGCCTTTGACTGGGTGGCCGTGCCCAACCCTTGCGGCCCGGCCGCCTGCTCGGGCATGCCCGGCGGCTCGGCCTGGGTGGCGCTGAAGACCACCAAGTCGCCCAAGGAAGTGGCCCAATTCCTCGACTTCATGGCGCAAGAGGCCAATGTGGCCGAATTCGCCTCGCGCACCAACACCATTCCGGCCCATGCCGGGGTGGCCCAACGCGGCCTGGCCTATACCAGCGCCGGCCCAGCGGCCAAGGCGGCGCTGACCGTGTTCACCAGCGGCACCGCTACCCTGGCACCGGCGGCCTATGCGCTGCAAGGCTACAAGTACAACCGCGCCCTGATGCTACCGACCGTGACCCGCGTGACCCAGGCGATTGTGGGGGAGATCAGCGTGGACGAGGCGGTGACCAAGATCGGCACGGACATGGCCGAAGCTGTCAAGCAAGCGGAAAAGTAAGCACCCGTTCTGTGCTGTATGCCTTTTAGGCCTCCGGCGCAGATAGATAGTGCATGGGCAGCTATTAATTTGGTAGTGTGGTGGGCCATGCCCACTGGCAGCGGGGCGGCGTGGGCCGCTGGAGAGGAGATCTATGTCCGTGTTTCTGCGCCTTCTGGGCTTGTTCTTCAACCTGTTCGAGCCGGTGTTCCGGCTCGGGCAGAAGTGGCTGGGGGCCTCGCGCATCGGCTGGCTGTTTGTGGGGCCGAACCTGCTGGTGATCGGCATCTTCACCTTCCTGCCCATTGTTATTAACCTGGTCTATGCGGTGACCGGTGGCGTGAATCTGTTGCCGACCGAGCGGCCGTTCACAGGAGTGGAGAACTTCACCATCCTGCTGCAATGCCGCGACTACAGCGACCTGCAGTCCTGCCGCACCGACATCTTCTGGCGCTCCATCTTCAACACCGTGAAGTTCAGCAGCATCCAGGTGGTGCTGATGTTGTTCTTCTCGCTGGTGACGGCCCTGGTGCTGAACCGCAAGATCATCGGCCGGGGTTTTTGGCGAGGCGTGTTCTTCTACCCGGTGCTGCTGTCGCCGGTGGTGGTGGCGCTGATCTGGAAATGGCTGCTGCAAAGCCAGGGCGTGTTCAACGCCGGGCTGGTGGCCCTGGGTAGCACGCCGATGGACTGGCTGCTGGACCGGCACTGGGCTTTTTTCTGGGTGGTGGTGGTGTCGATCTGGGCGCACATGGGGTTTTACACCCTGATCCTACTGGCCGGTTTGCAGGCCATTCCCAAAGACGTGTACGAGGCCGCCGAGATGGATGCCGCACCGCCCTGGCGGGTGCTGTCGCGCATTACGTTGCCGCTGCTAATGCCCAACCTGGTCGTGGTGCTGGTGCTGGTGATGATCCGCGCGGTGCAGAGCTTTGACGAGGTGTTCGTGCTCACCGGCGGCGGGCCGGGTTCGGCCACCACCTTCATCGTGCAGTACATCTACCAGACCGGTTTTGCCGAGCAAATCCACCTGTACGGCCTGGCGGCAGCGGCTTCGCTGATTTTGGCGGCGGGCCTGATGGCCCTGACGCTGGCGCAGCTGCGCTTGTCCAAAGCCAGCAACGCTGGAAAATCTAAATAGGACTTTTGCTGCGCCCTCTGTATCGCCCTTTGGGCGAGCAGAGGCCTTGCAAAACTCCTGCCAAAAAGTAAGGACCAAATCATGGCTAATTTTGTAACCCGCACCCGTGGACGCAACCAGTTGCACTGGACCGACTGGGTGTCCTACGCCTACCTGTTGGCCGGTCTGGTGGTGATGTTCGGCCCAGTGCTGTGGCTGGTGATGTCGTCGTTCAAGACCGAAAGCGCTTTGAGCCAGTTTCCGCCCAGCTTTTTGCCCTACAGCCAGAAAGAGGTGGTGGTGGCCGGATTCGACACACCGCTGCCGCTGTTTCTGGCCAAAGACGAGAGTGGCCAGACCCGCGAGCTGGCCCAGGTGCGGCGCATCGGCATCATGGCCACCATGGTCGATCCAGCCGCGCCGCAAACCGAAATCAAGGTCAATATCAACGACCGCCAGCCGCTCAACGAACTGAAGTTTGCCAGCGGCAACTACACCGAGCTGTTCGGCAAGTTCGCCTTTGGCACGTATTTGTGGAACAGCGTGTTCATCACCGTGGTGGCCACCATCCTCACGCTGCTGTTCAATTCGATGGCGGCGTTTGCCTTGTCCAAGTACCAGTTCACCGGGCAAAAAACCGTGTTTGTGCTGATCATCGCCACCCTGATGATCCCGCCCACCATCATCCTGGTGCCCGCCTTCCTGGTGATCTCGCAGCTGCACTTGCTGAACAACCTATGGGGCGTGATCTTGCCCGCCGTGGCCACGCCCACCGGGGTGTTTTTGCTGCGCCAGTACATGCTGACCATTCCGGATGAATTGCTGGAAGCCGCCCGCATGGACAACGCCAGCGAATGGCGCATCTACTGGAAGATCATCCTGCCGTTGGCCGCGCCCGCCATGGCGGTGCTGGCCATCTTCTCGTTCATGTGGCGCTGGAACGACTTCCTTTGGCCGCTGATCGTGCTGTCCAAGTCCGAGAACTTCACGTTGCAATTGGCCCTGAATGCCTTCCAGGGGGAACTCAACACCCAGTGGCATTACCTGCTAGCCATGACCGTCATCACGCTGATCCCCATCACCCTGGTGTTCACCTTTTTGCAAAAGTACATCACCACGGGCATTGCCAGTGCCGGTGTGAAATAAGGAATCTTCCATGGCTACGTTAGAACTCGCCCAAATCGTCAAATCGTTTGACAAAACCACCATCATCCACGGCTTGGACCTGGCCGTTGCGGACGGTGAATTTGTGGTCTTTGTCGGCCCCTCGGGCTGCGGCAAATCCACCCTGCTGCGCATCATCTCCGGGCTGGAGCCCGCCACCAGTGGCGAGATCCGCATCAACGGCGAACGGGTGAACGAGCTCACCGCCGCGCACCGGGGCTGCTCCATGGTGTTCCAGTCGTATGCGCTGTACCCGCACATGAGCGTCTACAACAACATGGCCTTCGGGCTGGAAAACCTGGGTGTGGCCAAGGCCGAGATCGAGCGCAAGGTCACCGCCGCTGCCACCCTGCTGCAGCTCGGCCCGCTGTTGCAGCGCAAGCCCACCCAGCTCTCGGGCGGCCAGCGCCAGCGGGTGGCCATTGGCCGCTCCATCGTGCGCGAACCCAAGCTGTTTTTGTTCGACGAGCCGTTGTCCAACCTGGATGCCGAGCTGCGGGTATCGATGCGCGCCGAGATCCGCGACCTGCACGCCCGCCTGGGTGCCACCATGGTGTACGTCACCCACGACCAGGTGGAGGCCATGACCATGGCCGACAAGATTGTGGTGCTGCGCGCCGGCCGTATCGAGCAGGTGGGCACGCCGCTGGACCTGTACAACCAGCCCTGCAACCAGTTCGTGGCCGGGTTCATCGGCAGCCCACGCATGAACTTCGTACCCGTGGCGCAGTTTCCCCACGCCCTGTCCGGCACCCACACCGTCGGCATCCGCCCCGAGCACGCGCAGTTGGACGACCAGGGCCCCCTGCATCTTAAGGTGGCGCAGGTCGAGCAACTGGGCAGCACCAGCATCCTGCACGGCAGCGTGGTCGAGGGCACGCCGTTCGAGCTGATCCTGGGCGGCCAGACCCGCATCCAGCGCGGCGACACCGTGCGCGTGTCGGCACCGCCCGAGCACCTGCATTGCTTTGACACCGCTGGTCTCCGTCTCTAACTTTTATTTTCACCATGCGCCTCGACCATCCCCCCGTATTTGCCCTGCAATCGCAGCAAGGCAACCACCTTGTTTTAACCAGCCCCGGCGGTGCCATCGCCCACGTCTGGGTGCTGGAAGAAGACATCCTGCGTGTGCTGGTGCTGCCGCAAGGCCAGTTGCAAATGCCGCGCACCTGGACCGTCGCCCCGGGTCTGGAAGACCTGCCCCCCGAAGGCCGCGACCGCTTCGACACCAGTGGCTTTGCGCTACCGCCCTTCACGCTGGTGCAAAGCGACCAACAACTTTGCATCACCACCGCCGCGGTGCGCCTGACCATCACGCTGGCCGGTTTCTTCTGCCAATGGGAAAGCCAGCACCACGGTGCGTGGGTGGCCACCGCCGCCGACCGCTCCACCCAGAGCTACAACTTTGGCTGGTGGGACGACAAGGTCTACCACTACCTGCAGCGCGACCGCGGCGAGCAGTACTTTGGCCTGGGCGAACGCGCGGGCGATGCCAACCGCGCCGGTCAGCGCTACCGCATGTGCAACCTGGACCCCATGGGCTACAACGCCCGCAGCACCGACCCGCTGTATAAGCACATCCCGTTCTACATCACCCGCAAAGCGGGCGAGAAGGATGCGGGCTTGTGCTTTGGGTTGTTCTACGACACCCTGTCCGACTGCAGCTTCGACATGGGCCGCGAGATGGACAACTACCACGGCCACTACCGCTACTTTGTGGCCGACCATGGCGACCTGGACCTGTACTACATCGCTGGCAGCGACCCGGCCGCCATCACCCGCCGCTACACCTGGCTGACCGGCCGCCCGATCTTCCCGCCGCGCTACGCGCTGGGCTACTCCGGCTCGACCATGCGCTACACCGATGCGCCCAACGCCCAGGAGCGCATGGGCGAGTTCCTGGCGCGTTGCGCTGAGCACGACATCCCTTGCGACTCGTTCCACTTGTCGTCGGGCTACACCTCCATCGGCGCGGGCCGCTACGTCTTCCATTGGAACCGCGACAAATTTCCCGACCCGGCGGCCTTTGTGCAAAGCTACCTGGACCGGGGCGTGCGCCTGGTGCCCAACATCAAGCCCGCGCTGCTGGCCGACCACCCGCGCTTTGCCGAGGCCGCCCAGGCCGGGCTGCTGGTGAACGACCCCGACGGCCAGCCCACCGCCGTGCAGTTCTGGGACGGCACCGGTGCCTACCTGGACTTCACCAACCCCGCCACCATCGCCTGGTGGAAAAAGCAGGTCACCGAACAGTTGCTCCAGCTGGGCATCCCCACCACCTGGAACGACAACAACGAATACGAGATCTGGAGCGACCAGGCCCGCGTCCACGGCTTTGGCAGCCCGCGTGCGGCCCGTGAGGCCCGGCCCCTGCAAACCCTGCTGATGGTGCAGGCCTCGCACGCCGCGCAGACCGCATTTGCCCCGACCGAGCGCCCTTTCCTGGTGTCGCGCTCCGGCGCGGCGGGCATGCAGCGCTATGTGCAAACCTGGTCGGGCGACAACTACACCGCCTGGGACACGCTGAAGTACAACATCCGCATGGGCCTGGGCCTGGCCATGTCGGGCGTGTCCAACACCGGGCACGACATCGGTGGCTTTTCGGGCCCCGCGCCCGGCCCCGAGCTGCTGCTGCGCTGGGTGCAGCACGGCATTTTTCTACCGCGCTTCAGCATCCACTCGTGGAACGACGACCAGACGGTGAACGAGCCCTGGATGCACCCCGAAGTCACACCGCAGATCCGCGCGCTGGTGCACTTCCGCTACCGGCTCATGCCCTATTTTTACGACCTGGTGTGGCACTACCACCGCAGCTTTGCGCC
>NZ_JBDTEM010000251.1:0-11950 GCF_039922535.1 Rhodoferax sp.
CTGCACCTACCTAGAAACCTGGCATTTGGATATCGAAGAGTTCCTGGAGCTGCGCAAGAACACCGGCGACGACCGCCGCCGCACCCACGACATGAATACCGCCAACTGGGTGCCGGATCTGTTCATGCGCCGTGTCATGGAAGGCGGTAGCTGGACCCTGTTCTCGCCCAACAACGTACCCGATCTGCACGACAAATTTGGCGCTGAATTCGAGACCGCCTACGTCGCCTACGAAGCCCGGGCCCAGCGCGGTGAAATCATGCCTTCGCGCACCCTGCCCGCGAGCGACCTGTGGCGCAAGATGCTGACCATGCTGTTTGAAACCGGCCACCCTTGGATCACGTTCAAGGATGCCTGCAATGTGCGCAGCCCCCAGCAACATGCCGGTGTAGTGCACTCCAGCAACCTGTGCACCGAGATCACGCTGAACACCAGCGACACCGAAACCGCCGTCTGCAACCTGGGCTCGGTAAACCTGCTGCAACACATCAAGGACGGTGCACTCGACCACGCCAAGCTGCAAAAAACGATCACCACGGCCATGCGCATGCTGGACAACGTGATCGACATCAACTACTACGCTGTCACCAAGGCCCGCAACTCCAACATGCTGCACCGCCCGGTCGGCCTGGGCTTGATGGGCTTCCAGGACAGTCTGTATGCGCTGCGCATCCCCTACGCTAGCGAGGCCGCCGTAGCCTTTGCCGACACCTCCATGGAAGCCATCTGCTACTTCGCTTATTGGGCCTCCAGCGAACTGGCCAAAGAGCGTGGCCAGTACTCCAGCTACAAAGGTTCGCTATGGGACCAGGGCATCCTGCCGCTGGACACCCTGGACTTGCTGGCCAAGGCCCGTGGTGGCTACGTGGATGTGGACCGCTCCGCCACTCTGGACTGGAGCAGCTTGCGCCAGAAAATCCAGGCCGACGGCATGCGCAACTCCAACTGCGTCGCCATTGCGCCCACCGCCACCATCTCCAACATCATTGGCGTGGATGCGTCCATCGAACCTTGCTTCGGCAACCTGTCGGTGAAGTCCAATTTGTCGGGTGAGTTCACCGTCATCAACAGCTACCTGGTGCACGACTTGAAGCGCCTGGGCCTGTGGGACAACGTGATGCTGATGGACCTGAAGCACTTTGACGGTTCATTGCAATCCATCGACCGCGTGCCGCATGAAATCAAGGCGCTGTACCGCACTGCCTTTGAAGTCGAAACTACTTGGTTGGTGGAAGCCGCGTCGCGCCGTCAGAAGTGGATTGACCAGGCCCAGTCGCTGAACATCTACATGGCAGGTGCTTCGGGCAAGAAGCTCGACGACACCTACAAGCTGGCCTGGACGCGTGGCCTGAAAACAACCTACTACCTGCGCACCCGCAGCGCTACCCACGTCGAGAAATCAACCGTAGCTGCAGGTCGCATGAACGCCGTATCTTCGGGCCAGGCACCTAGCCAAGCCATGAGTGCCATCGACACCGCCGCCGTGGCCGCGCGCCAGCAAATGAACGCCGATGCCCTCAGCGCCAATCCCGCGACCGACATCAAGTTTTGCGCAATTGACGACCCTGGCTGCGAAGCCTGCCAGTAAGCCCGCCAAGGCATCGTAAAAAGCTTATTTTTACGATGTGATTGAGCAACAAACCCTCTGAAAATAGCGGCATTGGAAATGAATACTTTTCATTTTCCGGTGCTGCTCTCATAATCCTAGCATTGGAAAATCTATGTTGACCTGGGACGAAGACGTCAAGCCCTCACCGCCATCTGTAGCGCCTCTCGGCTTACCCACCGGCCGCGTGGAAGCCCACGCTGTTTTTTCGGCTGACACGCCCTCCGCAACACCTTCGGCAAGCCCATTTGTCGCCCCCTCGGCCATGGACACCGCCACCGCCCACGTCGCCGTGCAAGCCACGGCAGCACGCCGCGTCAACGCCGCCGACAAACGCATCATCAACGGCCAGACCGATGTCAACCAGTTGGTGCCGTTCAAGTACAAATGGGCCTGGGAAAAGTACCTAGCATCCTGCGCCAACCACTGGATGCCCCAAGAGGTCAACATGACCCGCGACATCGCCTTATGGAAAGACCCGAATGGTCTGACCGAAGACGAGCGCCGCATCGTCAAGCGCAACCTCGGCTTCTTTGTAACCGCCGACTCGCTGGCCGCCAACAACATCGTGCTGGGCACCTACCGCCACATCACAGCCCCGGAGTGCCGCCAGTTCCTGCTGCGCCAGGCGTTTGAAGAAGCCATTCACACCCACGCCTACCAGTACATCGTAGAGTCGCTGGGTCTGGACGAGAGCGAGATATTCAACGCCTACAACGAAGTCGCATCGATCCGCAACAAAGACCAGTTCCTGATCCCCTTCATCGAAGCGATCATGGACCCCAACTTTCACACCGGCACGACCGAGACCGACCAGACCCTGCTCAAGTCGCTGATCGTGTTTGCCTGCCTGATGGAAGGCCTGTTCTTCTACGTCGGCTTCACGCAGATCCTGGCACTGGGCCGCCAAAACAAGATGACCGGTGCCGCCGAGCAGTACCAGTACATCCTGCGCGACGAATCCATGCACTGCAACTTTGGCATCGACCTGATCAACCAGCTCAAGCTGGAAAATCCACATCTGTGGACGGCGGAATTCAAAGTCGAGATCAAAGACCTGTTCGTGCGCGCGGTAGAACTGGAATACCAATATGCCGAGGACACCATGCCACGTGGCGTGCTGGGGATGAACGCCTCCATGTTCAAGGGCTATCTGCGCTACATCGCCAATCGCCGCGCTACCCAGATTGGCCTAGAAGCCTGCTTCCCGCATGAAGAGAATCCGTTCCCGTGGATGAGCGAAATGATTGACCTGAAGAAAGAGCGCAATTTCTTTGAAACCCGCGTGATTGAGTACCAATCAGGCGGTGCACTTTCTTGGGATTGAATGCCCTCACGTCCATGCTTTTAAATACCGCGCAAACCCCAGCCCGCACACCCGTGTCAGCCCGTTTTTGCGCTCCCGAGTCCATGGTGCTGGGCATCCGCCCAACACCATGCATCGCTCTATGCCTAACAATCGGTATAAAGTGCTCTTTGTAAACAGATCAAGGAGAAAATAATGGCAACTGCAAAAAAACCGGCCGCAAAAAAGGCCACCCCCGCAAAGACGGCAACCCCTTCCAAGGTCGTCGCTGCAAAAAAAGTAGCTCCCGCTAAAACCGCCGCCAAACCGGTCGCCGTAAAGGTAGCCGCTGTGAAGGCAGCGCCAGCCAAGGCAGCACCCGCAAAGAAGGCAGCCGCTCCCGCTAAAAAGGCAGCTCCCGCTAAGAAAGTGGTCGCAGTCAAAGCCGCGCCTGTCAAAACGGCCTCTGTGAAAGCGGCACCGGTCAAAGCCGTTGCAACCAAAGCTGCGACCGCGAAGAAAGCGGCTCCAGCAAAGAAAGTTGCCGTCGCTAAGGCGGTTGTAGCCAAAGCAACTCCGGCCAAGGCCGCACCAGCCAAGAAAGCTACCGCACCGGCACCCAAAGCAGCTACAAAAGCTGCCGCGCCTGCCAAGAAGGCCACCGCAGCCAAGAAGGTAGCGGTAGTCGCCAAGGCGGAACCCAAGAAAACGGCAGCGAAAGCTGCCGCCCCTAAAGCTGCTGCCAAGAAGGCCAGCAAAGCACCTGCAGCCAAACCTGCCTCTGCCCCAGCAGCCGCATCGGCACAAACGACCCTGAATCCGCAAGCAGCCTGGCCATTCCCTACGGCTAACAAGCCCTGATCGGATAAGTCTGGTCCGTATCAGGCTCGGTATCGCAAGGTACCGAGCCTTTTTTTATGCCCGTTTTCAGGGATAAAAGGCCAGCAGCCGGTAGCCGACGATGCGTCCCTTGTTCGGGTTGTCAATGACCCGCAGATCGACCGTGCTCGCCCACTCGCGTCCGGCAAACAGCACCCGGGATGCCGCGCCCAATTCGGTCGGCGTAAGCACCCGCCGAAACACCGCCTGCTCGTCGATATCGGTCAACACAAACTCAATGGCAGGCATTGCCAGATCGAGTTTTGTCGGGTTCTTGAGTACCAAGTTCAAACGGTAAGCATCCTCGTTTTGCAGGGCACTCAGGGTGGAGCTGTCGATGACGATGGCTTCGATTTGCCGCAAAGCCTGCACCGTACACCCGATATGCGCACAAACGGCTTGCAACAACGGTTTTGTATCGGGCCAAGTCGCAGCAATGCTGTCACGCCCATAGACAACGCTTTGCAGTCCCAAGCCCACCAGCAGCAGCCCGGCCGCAGCCCCCCACAGCCCCCGCAACACCGGGCGCGGCACCAGGGCCTGGGCGGACGGTTCACGGGAAAAGGAATAGCCCGCAGCATCTTCCGCAAAATGGGGCTCAGTTTCCAGAACGGGCGCACTGTCCGAGGTGTCTTCGGCGATGGGAATGGACAGCGTTTCGGCCAGCTCGACGGTCTCGGATTCAGCGAATAGCGCCGTCTCAGGCTCCGGATTCAAGTACACGATCGGCTCGGGAATCTCCTGTACCGGATCGGGCAGGCTGACGGGCGCGGAAGGGGGCTCTGTAGGAGCCATGGCAACAGGCTCGGGCATCCATTCCGGCACAAATGTCGGGGGGGGTGGCTCAGACGGCTCGTCAGGCAAAGGGGCCAGCGGCTGGGCACCTTGCTGCTCTGCATCGCTTTGCTGCAGATCACCAGAAGCATCGAATACCTCGGCACAATGGCCGCAGCGCACCCAGCCTTCGGAGATACGAAGCTGGTCAGGAACTACTTTGAACAGTGTTCCGCATACCGGGCAGCGCGTAATCAAGGCCATGGTCTACGGCTTTCGTGCACGGGCCTACAAAGGCAGCGGTCTAAAACCGGGCGGTCATCAGGATCCAGCCGTCTTCACTGTCCGACACTTCGAGAGCGGCATACGGGGCGTAAGCAGCTTTCAATTCGTCGGTCTGACGTTCCAGAATCCCGGCCAACACCAAAGCCCCACCGTGAGCCACATGGGCGCACAGCAATGGAGCCAGCACCTTCAGCGGCGTAGCCAGAATATTGGCTAACACTGTGCCGTACGCACCTTGCGCCTGGTCCGGCAAACCGGCCTTGAGCTGTACATGGTTGGCGTGGGCGTTGAGCACGGTGGACTGCACCGCCGCATCGTCAATATCCACCGCATCGATGTCGGTTGCGCCGAACTTGGCCGCACCAATCGCCAAAATGCCCGAGCCACAGCCGTAATCCAGGACCCGCACTAAAGCGCCCGCATCCTGCCGGGCAATCCAGCGCAGGCACATACGGGTGGTGGGGTGGGTGCCGGTGCCAAAGGCCAGCCCTGGGTCGAGACGGATTACCCGTGTCGCCTGGGCAGGCGGCTCGTGCCAGGTCGGCACAATCCAGAACTCTGGTGTGATGTCCACCGGGGCGAACTGCGACTGCGTCAGGCGTACCCAATCTTGCTCTGGCACCGTAACAATCGCCAGCAGATCACAACCTGCAAAAAAATCTTGCACCGCCAGTACATCGGCGGCATCGCGCGCCAGTGCTTCGGTGGCAAACAGCGCCTGGATGCGCGAACGCTGCCAGCCGTCTTTGGGCGGTGGCATGCCAGGCTCGCCAAACAGGGCTTGCTCGGCATCGGTCTGCGCGTCCGCGTCTTCCACGCTTACGCTGAGGGCATCCAGGGCATCCAGCGCGTCGCTGAGCACCTCGACCCGGTCTTGCGGGCACATCAAACTGATTTCAAACATCTAGCGCTTGTGCTGTGAGAGCCACTCTTCCAGGTAATGGATATTGGTACCGCCCGCCATAAACTTGGCATCGACCATCAATTCGCGGTGCAGCGGGATGTTGGTGTTAATGCCTTCGATCACGGTTTCCAGCAAAGCCGTACGCATGCGCGCCATGGCCTGCTCGCGCGTGTCGCCGTGCACAATGATCTTGCCGACCATGGAGTCATAGTTCGGTGGCACGTAATAATTGGTGTAGACATGCGAATCCACGCGCACGCCAGGACCACCGGGTGGATGCCACATGGTGATACGGCCAGGCGATGGCGTAAATTTATACGGGTCTTCGGCGTTGACGCGGCATTCGATGGCATGGCCGTGGATGCTGATCTGGCGTTGGGTGAAGGGCAGTTTTTCACCGGCCGCCACCATGATCTGGGTCCGCACAATGTCCACACCGGTAATCAGCTCGGTCACAGGATGCTCAACCTGCACGCGGGTGTTCATTTCAATGAAATAAAACTCCCCGTTCTCGTACAGAAATTCAAACGTACCCGCACCCCGGTAGCCAATTTTCTTACAGGCCGCCGCGCAGCGCTCGCCAATGCGCTCAATCAGTTTGCGGGGAATGCCAGGCGCAGGCGCTTCTTCCAGCACCTTTTGGTGGCGACGCTGCATGGAGCAGTCACGCTCGCCCAAATACACCACGTTGCGAAACTTGTCGGCAAGGATCTGGATTTCGATGTGGCGGGGGTTCTGGAGGTATTTCTCCATGTACACCGCACCATTGCTGAATGCGGCCAGGGCCTCGGCCTTGGTCATTTGCACTGCATTAATCAGGGCTGCCTCGGTATGGACCACACGCATGCCGCGACCGCCACCGCCGCCGGCCGCCTTGATGATCACCGGATAGCCCACCGCCTTGGCCGTGCGCTTGATCACCACCGGGTCGTCCGATAGTTCGCCTTCGGAGCCAGGCACGCAGGGCACACCGGCTTTGATCATGGCTTGCTTGGCCGACACTTTATCGCCCATCATGCGGATGTTTTCAGGCGTAGGCCCGATGAACTGGAAACCGCTTTTTTCCACGCGCTCGGCAAAATCGGCGTTTTCGCTCAGAAAACCGTAACCGGGATGGATCGCTTCGGCATCGGTTACTTCGGCAGCCGAAATCAGCGCGGGCATATTCAGGTAGCTCAAGGCCGAAGCCGCAGGTCCGATGCACACGGCTTCATCGGCCAGCTTGACGTACTTGGCATCCCGGTCTGCCTCGGAATACACCATGACGGCCTTGATGCCCATTTCACGGCAAGCCCGCTGGATGCGAAGGGCGATCTCCCCCCGATTTGCAATCAATATTTTTTTAAACATGCGCCACCAAACTCTGTAGGTTTACTCAATCACGTACAAAGGCTGGCCGTATTCGACGGCTTGGCCGTTTTCGCACAGCATTTGCACCACGGTGCCCGCTTTGTCGGCTTCAATTTCGTTCAGTATCTTCATCGCTTCGATGATGCAGATGGTGTCGCCTTCTTTAACCTGGCTGCCCACCTCTACAAAGGATTTGGCGCCCGGGCTGGACGAACGGTAAAAAGTACCCACCATTGGCGACTTCACCACATGGCCTGCCGGGGCCGCTGGTGCAGCAGGAACCACGTCCACCGCCTGGGGAGCCGCGGCCATCACCGGCGCAGCCACCATGGTGGGTTGGGCCGCTTGGTAGACCATCGCACCGCCACCCTTGACGATACGGACCTTGCCCTCGGCTTCGGTAATTTCTAGTTCTGACACGTTGGAATCAGACACCAAGTCGATCAACGTTTTGAGTTTGCGCAAATCCATAAAACCTCCAGCCACGATGTACGAAAAGGGGTGGAATCTACCCCAATTTCACACAACGATCGTTTATTTCTTTTATTTACAGTGGACAGGCTACCGTAAAAAGCAGCCCACATAGTGGTCAAACTGCCACCGAATGCCCTATTTCAATCCAACCCACACCTGTAAATCAGCAGGGCTAACCCTGCCCATTTTACGATGAAGCACTGTCCCGGAAGACCCCAGCACCACCGTAAAGGGCAAGCCACCGGCCAGATTGCCCAGGGACCGCCCCAGCTCCGTGCCCCCCAAACCGGCCATGCCAATAGGATAGGCTACCGGCGTTTTTTGTAAAAACGTGCGCACCGAGCTGGGCTGGTCCACCGCCAGCCCTACAACTTGCCAACCATTGGCCGCATTTTCTTGAAAGAAGCGGTTGATCATCGGCATTTCCTCCACGCACGGCGGGCACCAAGTGGCCCAGAAGTTCAACAGCAACGGGCGGCCGCGCAAAGACTGCATGGCCAGTGGCCCGGCACTGGGGGTGTCAAAACGGAGCCCCCACAACGCCTCTTCCACACCCGATAACATGGGAGCATGCTGGTACTTCCACCAGGCCACGCCTGCACCTGCCAGCCCGGCCGCTGCTGCAACCCCACCCATCAGCCTTCGCCGTGAAGATGCCGCCATCATGCAGCGCCCTCCGCCAGCAAACGACGCACGGCAGTGGTGTCCCCCCGGGGCGCGCGGCCTTTGGAGTCGGGCTTCAGGGCCCCGCGCAAGTCGTCCAGGTCGTACACCATCAAATGCACGCCCACCGTTTCGCCCAGCTCGGAGCTCAGGCTGGCAAAGCTCAATGCTTCGACCGGCTCGCCACGAAACCCGGTGACAGTAGCCGGGGTATAGGGCACGCGGTGATCGATCAGCGCAATCTCCGCAGATTTAGAGTCGTCACAAAACAGCTGGATCGCCACATCCGACAAGCGCGTCGCCGTGCCCTGCCACACCGCGCCGCACAAATGCGGCCGAAAAACCGCCATGCGCTCCATCCAGGTCAGGGCCAATTGGCGCAGGGCGCGCAACTCGGCAGGCTGGGTGTCGCCACAAAACAGCGCAATATAGGCCCGCACCGCGTCTTCCACGGTGTCGTTGCCGGGCAACGCGGCGCGGCCTGCACCCAGATGTGCGGCGGCGCGGCGCTTGGCCGGGCCGTATTCCAGGCCTTCTTCCACCACCATGCGGGCGGCGGTCTCGGCAATCTCAAGAGTCAATGCATCCATGCCCGTGATTCTGCCCTTTTTGCCAATCCGGGTGGCCAGCAAGGCCACCCCTAAAATCCCCGCATGCACATTCATATTTTGGGTATTTGCGGCACCTTCATGGGAGGTTTGGCCGCTTTGGCGCGGGAGGCTGGGCACCGGGTCACGGGCTGCGACGCAGGGGTCTACCCCCCCATGAGCGACCAGTTGCGGGCGCTGGACATCGGGCTGATCGAAGGCTTCTCGGCCGACCAGTTGGCGCTGGAGCCCGACATGTTTGTGGTGGGCAACGTGGTGTCGCGCGCCCGCACGGCCGACGGCAGCCCCAAGTTTCCGCTGATGGAAGCTATTCTGGACGCGGGCCTTCCCTACACCAGCGGCCCACAGTGGCTGGCCGAGCACGTACTGCAAGGCCGCCATGTGCTGGCGGTGGCCGGTACGCACGGCAAAACCACCACCACCGGCATGCTGGCCTGGATTTTGGAGCACGCCGGGCTGCAACCGGGCTTTCTGGTGGGCGGCGTGCCGCTGAATTTCGGGGTGTCGGCCCGTTTGGGCGCGGGCAAGACCTTTGTGATCGAGGCCGACGAATACGACACAGCCTTCTTCGACAAGCGCAGCAAGTTTGTACATTACCGCCCGCGCACGGCGGTGCTGAACAACCTGGAATTCGACCACGCCGATATTTTTGACGACCTGCCCGCCATCGAGCGCCAGTTCCACCACCTGCTGCGCACCGTGCCCAGCACCGGCCGGGTGGTGACCAACGGACTGGAGGAAAGCCTGGCGCGGGTGCTGCACCAGGGCTGCTGGAGCGAGGTGCGCAGCTTTGGCGCGGCGGTGAGCGACTTCACCGCCCAGGGCGAACCGCACCACTTCGAGGTCTTGCAACGCGGCAAGCCCGTGGCCACGGTGGAATGGGCGCTGGGCGGCGTGCACAACCAGCTCAATGCGCTGGCCGCCATCGCGGCCGCCGACCACGTGGGCGTGCCTGCCGACGTGGCGGCGCGGGCGCTGGGTGCGTTCCAGAACGTAAAGCGCCGCATGGAAGTCATCGGCAGCGTGCGCGGCATCACCGTGTACGACGACTTTGCCCACCACCCCACCGCCATCCGCACCACGGTAGACGGCTTGCGCCGCCGCATCGCGCCGGGCCAACGCATCCTGGCGGTGTTTGAGCCGCGCAGCAACACCATGAAACTGGGCGCAATGAAGGCGCAATTACCGTGGAGCCTGGAAGATGCCGACCTGGCGTTTTGCCACAGCGGCGGCCTGGGCTGGGATGCCCACAGCGCCCTGGAACCCATGGGTGCGCGGGCCCAGGTGGCCGACACGGTGGATGCGCTGGTGGCCCAGGTGGTGGCAGCCGCCCAGCCGGGCGACCATATCTTGTGCATGAGCAATGGCGGCTTTGGTGGCATCCATGCCAAGCTGTTAGCAGCACTACAAAATTAATAGCTGCTAGCGCAGGTAGATCCTGCGCCAAAGGCACTTTTTACTTAAATTTCAAGTCAAGGTGCTAAACCGAAATGCTATGGGTCCTGGTTAGCCGAGAACAACCAGTGCCCTTCGCCCGTGGCGGTAGACACCGCGCCATCGAAGTACAGGCTGCCCAGGTCGCGCAGCAATTGCTCTGGGTTGACACCGCTCTGCAGCAGTTGCTCTAGGCTGGTGGGGCCGATTTCCAGAGCGCGCAATACCGTGCGCAGGGAGTCCTTGAGCCAGGCCTCGGGCACCTGGGGCGGGCGCAGCAGGCGGATGGCATCGGTTTGATACGCTGCAGGCAGCAGGTCGGCGGCCGAGTGCTGGGCAAACTGCCACATGGCGGCCCGCAAACTGACTTGCTTGAACCGGGGCGGCAGTGCGTCGGGGCTGGCCGCACACGGGTCCCACACCGCCTGCTCCAACTGCACCGGGCTGGCATCTACCAGATAGTCGATACGCCGCCTGGGAATATCCACCACCGCCAGCAAAACCGTCTGGTGCGTCAGCCCATAGACCGCCTGCGGCAAGCTGCCGACCCGCTGGTGCAACAAAGCCCCCAAAAAATACTGTGCCCGCAAAGGCTGCAGCCAGGCCTCAAACTTTTTCAGCACCATGCGCACCGAGCGCTCGGACTCGGGCTCAAAAGTGGTCAAGGGTTCAATTTCCGGTACCGCCAGCGGGGTCGTGAAGGCCAGCGGCCGGTCCACCTGGTCCAGCCTGAGCAGCAACTCCGGCTCGGCGCTGCGGCTATCGGGCACGGTCAGGGTACCGTCGTCGTGCAGCCGGGCGGCCGCGCCGCTAATGCACCAGGCATCGGCTTCGGAAAACTTGGCTATCCGCCAGGCGGGCAAACTGGTCGGCTGACTGGGCAAAACAGCGACCAAAGCGGCGCGCTGCGGCGGCGACAGACCCGCCAAACCCAGCCAGAAAATAGGTCGATCCAGTGCCATGCTGCCGCTCCGTTCACAAAACCGACGTACCCGTTCTGCCATGGAAGCGGGTACGTCCATTGCGCATCAGCTTACCCGACGGGCCTGGACTGCGGCAGACAAAATTTCCAAAGTCTGCAGGGATTGGTCCCAGCCCAGGCAGGCATCGGTGATGCTCTGGCCGTAGGCCAGCGACTTCTGGTCGGTCTTGCCGGGGGTGAATTTTTGGGCCCCTTCGACCAGGTGGCTCTCCACCATCAGGCCGAACACCTGGCGCGAACCACCGGCCACCTGCCCAGCAATATCGCGGGCCACCTCGATTTGCTTTTCATGCTGCTTGCTGCTGTTGGCATGGCTGCAATCAACCATCAGGGTGGCAGGCATTTTGGCGGCACTGAGTTCAACGCAGGCCGCGGCCACGCTCGCGGCATCGTAGTTAGGGGCCTTGCCGCCGCGCAGAATGACGTGGCAGTCCTTGTTGCCGTTGGTTTGCACGATGGCGACCTGGCCGTTTTTGTGGACCGACAAGAAATGGTGGCCGCGCGCAGCCGCCTGGATCGCGTCGGTGGCGATGCGGGTGTTGCCGTCGGTGCCTGTAGCAAATCCTCCTGCAGTTGGGGCAGGTTGATTTTGGTTCGGTCACCCCCGCTGAAGCCCTCTAGATGCACCGGCATCTCTTCTCCCTCGAGACTGGGCGACAGACCCACGAAGGCCACAACCACATCTGCTTTTTTGGCAACCTCGATC
>NZ_JBDTEM010000252.1:0-2832 GCF_039922535.1 Rhodoferax sp.
CGGTCAGCTCAAACGACAGCAGCCACGACCCGGCGCTGAAATGCGCTTTGGCGCGCGCGTGCTGCGGGTGCGATTCCAGCATCGGGTAATGCACTTTGACGACGGCCGGATGGGCTTCCAAAAACTGCGCCAATGCCATGGCCGTGGCGCTGCTGTGCGCCACGCGCAGGGCCAGAGTTTCGGCCCCCAGGGCGATCTGGTGGGCGTGCTCGCTCATCAGTGAGGCGCCCATGTCGCGCAGGCCTTTTTTGCG
This sequence comes from Rhodoferax sp., assembly GCF_039922535.1. Lineage (GTDB taxonomy): Bacteria > Pseudomonadota > Gammaproteobacteria > Burkholderiales > Burkholderiaceae_C > Rhodoferax_B. The sequence goes on from NZ_JBDTEM010000252.1 coordinate 254, forward strand.
GATCTGCTGCAGGCCCCACTGGCGCGGGTCGCCCTTGCGGTAGTTGGCAAAAATGGCCGGATAGCTGCTCCAGTCGAACAGGCCGGTGTCGGTGACCGCGCCGCCCATGGCGCTGCCGTGGCCTGCGATGGTCTTGGTCAGTGCGTTGACCACCAGGCTGGCCCCCACGGTCTTGGGTTTGAACAGCACCGGCGAGGTGATGGTGTTGTCCACCACGTAGACCAGCTTGTGCGCCTTGCACACCGCAGCTATGCCCACAAAGTCAGGAATCTGCGTGCCAGGGTTGGCGATGGTTTCCACAAACACCATGCGGGTGTTGGCTTGGACCGCAGCGGCCACGGCGGCGGCATCGGTCGCATCTACCGTGGTCACTTCAATCCCTAAGCCGCGCAGCGTGCCAAAGATGCTGTTGGTGTTGCCAAATACGTAGCGGCTGGCCACCAGGTGGTCGCCGGCGCGCAGCAGGGTTAAAAAGATGCCGCAAATCGCGCCCATGCCGGTGGCAAAGCAGACGCTGCCCAGGCCGTCTTCCATCTTGGTGATCTTGGCCTCTAGCGCCGCCGTGGTGGGCGTGCCCTGGCGGGCATAGTTGTAGGCACCCTTGAGCGTGCCCTGGAACACGCCGATCAAATCTTCGACCTTGTCAAACCCGTACTGCACCGAGGTGTGCACAGGCATATGCACCGCGCCGTTCTCCACCCCAAAGGCCTTGTCACCGTGAATAATCGTGGTGGTAAATCCTTGCGTCGCCATGTTGTTTTCCTTGAATTCGTATCAGTAGAGGCAATTAAATCATCCCTCCGGGCCACTACCCACAGCCCGGTTCAGGCCTATGCCGGTGTTACATTTTGCCTTCGCGGCCCTGCGACCCTTTTTCGCCCCTGCTCCGGCCCCCTTCTTACAACCTACCCCCTTATGACTACCATGCTGCAATCTATCGAAGCCCGCACCGGCACCGCCGTCGGCACACAATGGTCCGAATCCACCCAGGCCGATATTGACCAGACCGTGGCCGCCGCCGCCGCTGTGGCCGATGCTTTTGCCGCCACCTCGGCCGCCCAGCGCGCCAGCCTGTTGCGCGCCCTGTCCACCGCCTTGGAAGCCGAGCGCGCCACCCTGGTGGCCCTGGCCGACCGCGAAACCGGCCTGGGCCTGCCCCGCCTGAACGGCGAACTCGACCGCACCACCTTCCAGCTGCGCGGCTTTGCCGATGTGCTGGAGGCTGGCACGGTGCACGCTTATGTAGACGATGCTGCGGTGGCCGGTCCGCCCCCCGTAGGCCGCCCGCACCTGGCCCGCGTGCGCGTGCCGGTGGGTCCGGTGGCGATGTTCTCGGCCAGCAACTTCCCGTTCGCCTTCTCGGTGCTCGGTGGCGACACCGCTGCAGCGTTGGCCGCCGGTTGCCCGGTAGTTGTCAAAGGCCACCCCGCACACCCCGAGCTGTCGCGCGTCACGGCGGCTCTGGCCCAGCGCGTCGTAGCCGAGCAAGGCCTGCCCGCAGGCGTGTTCGGCTTCGTGCAAGGCGGCTCCATCGAGGTGGGCGTGCAATTGGTGCAGGCCCCGGCGATTGCCGCTGTGGCCTTTACCGGTTCGTTCAAAGGCGGCACCGCGCTGGCCAAAATCGCCGGTGACCGCCCCCGCCCCATCCCCTTCTACGGCGAACTGGGTTCGGTGAACCCGCTGGTGGTCTTGCCCGCAGCCGCCGCCAAAAACGGTACCGAGCTGGCGGCCACGCTGGCCGGTTCGATCTGCGTCGGTGCAGGCCAGTTCTGTACCAGCCCTGGCATCATCCTGGTGCAAAAAGATGCGGCGTCGGATGCATTCATCACCGCCTTCGCCGCCGCCCTGCAGGCCTTGCAGCCACACGCCATGCTGTCTTCCACCATCCGCTCCACCTTCGACAAGGGCGTGGCCCGCTGGCGCGCCGACGCGGCCCTGACTCCGCTGGTAGCCGATGTGTCGGATGCGGTCACGCCCCGCCCCTTCCTGGCCGAAGTACAGGCCGCCGACTTCATCGCCAGCCACGCGCTGCACGAAGAGGTGTTTGGGTCTGCCGCGCTGGTGGTGCGTGTGGCCTCGGTCGATGAAACTATCGCCGTACTGCGTGCCATTGGCGGCACGCTGACCGTCACGCTGTGGGGTGCCGAGGTGGAAGACGAGTCCACCCGCAACCTGGTGCGCGCCGCCACCCAGGTCGCGGGCCGCGTGCTGTTTGCGGGCGTACCCACCGGCGTAGCCGTGACCGGTGCGCAGCAACATGGTGGCCCCTACCCGGCCGCCACCCAGCCCTTCACCACCTCGGTCGGCTATGCCGCGCTGGACCGCTTCCTGCGCCCCGTGGCCTTGCAGGACGCACCGGCCTGGCTAGCGGAACGCAAGGGCGTTCCCTGCTGATCCCATTGCTACGCAATGTATAGCTGCCAGCGCAGACACTACCTGCGCTGGAGCCTTTAAAAGCTTGTAAATTGACGGCATAAACAAGCTGCCCACAGCACGCACCTGGGGGTAAGATATTTGACGCATCCGGCTGTGCACACCGCGCAGCCCGATGGACCTCGCCACGGGGAACGTCATGGCCG
>NZ_JBDTEM010000253.1:0-3191 GCF_039922535.1 Rhodoferax sp.
CGGGGAAAACCACCATCCTGCGGGCCATTGCCGGGCTGGAAACACTGGACGGCGGCAGCATAGAGATCGACGGCGTGACTGTCTCCGGTCCGCAGATCCATATGCCACCCGAACAACGGCGCGTGGCCGTGGTGTTCCAGAACCATGCTTTGTGGCCCCAAATGACGGTGGCGGACAACGTGCGGTTTCCCCTGCTGGTGGCACAGAAGCGCAATCCAGAAATAGACCGTCGGGTGCAGGATGCACTGGCCAACGTTGATCTGCTGCCGCTGGCCGACCGCTATCCCGACCAGCTCTCGGGCGGGCAAAAGCAACGCGTGGCGCTGGCCCGCGCCATGGTGGGCAACCCGCGGGTGATTCTGTTTGACGAGCCATTGGCCAGTCTGGATGTGGAGCTGCGCCGCGACATGCAGCGCCTGATTGCGCGTGCCCGCAGCCCCAAGACATCCATCGTCTATGTGACCCACAACCAGGAAGAAGCGCTGGCGCTGGCCGACCGCGTGGCCGTGTTATCCGAGGGCAAGATCCACCAGCTCGATACCCCGTTGGTGCTGTCGCAAGAGCCGACCACGCGCATGGTGGCCTCCTTCGTTGGGGCGCGCAATATCTTGCAGGCCCGCGTGCTGCGCAGCGACAGGCCGGGCACGGTGGAACTGGCGCTGGGCGGCTACACCTTCACGGCGCGTTGCGGCAGCGTGCCTACGCGAGCCAGCGCCTGGGTGTCTATCCAGCCTGGCGCTTTTACGGTCGCGGGGGCTGAGCCGGGCCTAGCCATGCAGGTGGACTATGTGTTCTTCCAGGGAGATGCGTACCTGGTCGAAGGGCGCTGCGCATCCGGTGACGGCACTCTGTTGACGGTTCGGTTGCCGCTGGCTGACAAGCCGGATGTGGGCGGCACCTGCCAACTGCGGGTGGTCGATGCCTGGGTACTGCCGGAAGGCGCCTAAAGAGTTTGCGGGCTGCGTACACCCACCGCACCCTTGCGAAACTCATCCGGCGTCACCCCCATCAACCGCCGAAACATGCTGATGAAAGCCGAGGCGCTGGCGTAACCCAGGTCCAGCGCCACCGTTTCCACGGTTTGCCCGGCATCCAGCAGTGGCATGGCTTTGACCACCCGCAGGCGCTGGCGCCATTCGACAAACGACATGCCCAGCTCGCGCTGGAAGCGGCGCAGCAGGGTGCGCTCGGTGGTGTGGGCGGCATGCGCTATTTCGGGCAGGGTGCGGTTGTCGCCGGGCTGGGCTTCCAGGGCGCGCAGCACCGCGCCCAGCAAAGGGTCGTCGGAGCCGGGCAGGTAGCTGCCCGCGCAGGGGGCGAGGGCGAGTTGGTCGGCCAGCACCTGCAGCAGGCGCTCTTGTGCGTCGCTGCGGGGCAGGGCGGTGGGCTGCTGGCGCAGGTGCTCCAGCAGGGCGCGCACCAGCGGGCTGACGGTCAGGGCGCAGGGCGTTTTGGGCAGCGCGCCGCAGAGTTCGGCGGCCAGGTAGAGCGAGCAGTGCACCACCTCGTAGCGGTTCAGGCCCATGTGCTCCAGGTCGGGCGGCAGCCAGATGCCGTACTGCGGCGGCGCCAGGTAGTGGTGGTGGGCCACCTTGACCTCGATCACGCCGCTGAAGGCGTAGACAAATTCGCCCCAGGCGTGGCGGTGCTGCGGGTAGCGCGAATCCGCCTGCACGCTGGCCGTGCGGAAAAACATGGGCGAGGGCAGGGCGGTGGTAAACGGGGCGGTTTCCAGATGCTTTTGCAGGTACTGGGCGGTTTGCATGTTGTCGGCTTCCGGCTATGGCTTGTCTGGATTGCACTATATCCACCAAATCCGTCGAACGGACAATCCAGGCTGACACAAAGGACTCCCATGGACACCCGCAAACCTCTCGACGGCCAGGCCAGTGCCACCATGCTGGTGCTGTGCGCCATTTGGGGCCTGCAGCAGGTGGCGATCAAGGCCGTGGCGCACGACATCGCGCCGATTTTGCAGATCGGCCTGCGCTCAGGCGTGGCGGCGCTGCTGGTATGGCTGTTGATGCGCTGGCGCAAGGAAGACATGGCGCTAACCCATTGGCGGCCCGGTCTGGCGGTAGGTGCGCTGTTCGGGGTGGAATACTTGCTGGTAGGCGAGGGCCTGCGCTTCACCTCGGCCTCGCACATGGTGGTGTTTTTGTACACCGCGCCGATTTTTGTGGCGCTGGGCTTGCACTGGAAGCTGCCCGCCGAGCGGCTGAGCCCGGTGAAGTGGATGGGTATTGGCCTGGCGTTTGCGGGCATTGTGTTCACCTTTTTTGGCCGTGCGGCATCGCCTACAGCGGGCGCGTCCAGCCACGTGCTGCTGGGCGATGTGCTGGGGCTGCTGGCGGGCGTGGCCTGGGGCGCGACCACGGTGGTGGTGCGCACCTCCAGCCTGGCCCGGGTGTCGGCGGCGCAAACCCTGCTGTACCAATTGGTCGCTGCTTGCGTGCTGCTGCTGGGCGCGGCATGGGCACTGGGGCAAACCGCCATCCACGCTACGCCGCTGGTGGGGGCGGTGATGCTGTACCAATCGCTGGTGGTGTCGTTCGCCAGCTTTCTGGTGTGGTTCTGGCTGCTGCGCGGCTACCTGGCATCGCGCTTGAGCGTGTTCTCGTTCCTGACCCCGCTGTTCGGCATGGGCTTTGGTGTGTGGCTGCTGCACGAGCCGCTGGAGCCGGGTTTTGTGGCGGGCGCGGTGTGTGTGCTGGCGGGTGTGGTGCTGGTCAGTAGCGATGGCTGGCTGCGCCTGGGTTTCAAAAAGCAGCCGGTTTGAATCGTGCCAAGCTGTGTTAAATATGCACAATGATTCGAATGTAGTGCAGCAATAAATATAGCTCCCCGTGCAAGTGATAACTGCGCTGGAAGCCTAAATATTAGTTAAATAGATTTTTCATAACATTCGTAAAATGCATAACTGGGTGCAAACAAATCGTTTGCCGCAGCATCCCGGTGGGCACTACCATGGCGGTTATTCCTTTGGAGACACCCCATGGCCCACGCCGCATTCCAATGGCAAGACCCGTTCTTGCTCGACCAGCAACTCACCGATGACGAGCGCATGGTGCGCGATGCCACGGCGGCCTATTGCCAGGACAAACTGCTGCCCCGTGTGCTGCAGGCCTTCCGCACCGAAAGCACCGACCCGGCCATCTTCCGCGAGATGGGCGAACTCGGCCTGCTGGGCC
>NZ_JBDTEM010000254.1:0-3817 GCF_039922535.1 Rhodoferax sp.
GCCCAGTCGCTGCTGCTGGCCATCCTGATCATGCTGCTGCTGAACCGGCTGGTGACGGTGCACGTGCGCCGCATCGCCCAGCATCTGGGCCAGTTGACCCCCGCCAATCTGCGCCAGCTGCTGACCCTCGACCGCCATACTTCGCGGCAAGATGAGTTGTCGCAGCTAGTGGGCGGCGTCAACCAGCTGCAAACCACGCTGTCCGACTACCTGGAGCAGCGCCAGCGCGACGAAAAAGAACTGCTGGCCCACCGCGACAACCTGGCCGAACTGGTGCGCGAACGCACGGCTGCGCTCGAAACCGCCAACAGCAAGCTGGAAGACACCAACACCCGGCTCAACAGCCTGGCCCGCACCGACCCGCTGACTGGCCTGGCCAACCGCCGCCAATTCGACGAAATGAAGGAGATCGAGTTCCGCCGCGCCTTGCGCACCTGCCACCCGCTGACCCTGCTGGTCTGCGACATTGACTCCTTCAAGCGCTACAACGACACCTATGGCCACGCCAGCGGCGACCAGTGCCTGCGCAGCGTCGCCACCGCATTGGGGGCCGGCAGTGCCCGGGCCGGGGACCTGCTGGCACGCATTGGCGGCGAAGAATTTGCCGTGCTGCTGCCCGCCACCGATGCCACCCAAGGCACTCTGCTGGCCGCCCATTTGCTGCGTGCCGTGGCCGACCTGGGCATCGCCCACCGCAACTCCGAAGCCGCACCCGTGGTCACCATCAGTATCGGCCTGGCGCAACTCGACGCCCGCCAGGTGGACAAGTTCGACACCCTGTTCGACCAAGCCGACAAAGCCCTCTACCAAGCCAAACACACCGGCCGCAACCGGGTCGTGGTACACGGCCAAGCCCTGGCATAAGCGTCCGCTCGGCCCCTTTTTCTCTTCACACCACAGTAACCCCGCATGAACTCTGCATGGCGCGTCGGCCTACTTGCCTGGGCCCTATGGCTACCGCTGAGCCCCTGGGCACAGACGGTACAGGTGGTGACCGAGACCACCCCGTTCGTCTTCATGCAGGACGGCAAAATTGCCGGTCCAGCCACCGAAGTGTTGGAAAAAACCCTGCAACTGGCGGGCATCAAAGACTACCGGCTGAACATGTACCCCTGGGCCCGCGCCTATGACATGGCGCTGAACGAACCCAATGTACTGATCTACCTGCTAGGCCGCACGCCCGAGCGTGAGGCCAAATTCCAGTGGGTTGGTGAATTCATGCAGATCCGCTACTACCTGTACAAGCTGCGCGAACGCGTCGACATCCGGGCCAGCAATCTGGACGCTGCGCGCCAATACACCATCGGCGTGATGCGCGACGACTTGCGCCACCAGTACCTGCAGCAGCAAGGCTTTACCCGGCTGGTGATGTCAGCACAAACCACCGAAAACTTTGCCCAGCTGCTCAAGCGCAGAGTGGACATGGTGCCCCTCAGCGAAGCCGGTGCCGAGGCCCAGTGCCGCGCCACCGCTTTCGATTGCGCTGGGCTGGAGCGGGTACTGACCCTGGACGCACTAACCACCGGTGTGTACATGGCCTACAGCTTGGCCACCCCGTCCGCCGTGGTGCAGCGCACCCAGGCTGCGTTCAAGCAACTCAAGGCCAACGGCACGGTACAACGCACGATGGAAACCAAGGCCACGGTCAGCAAAGCACCCTGATCTGGCACAGGAAAGACACGACGCGGGATAATCAGCATTTTTAAGTACCGATTGCCCCCTATGAGCGCCGTATGGACCACCGACGAGGTTGCCGCCCCCTCCTCCCCACTTTCCACAGCTTCCCCTGCCGCCCCCGATTTCAAGATCGAACGCGAAACGCATAAGTTAGAGAAACGCCTGTGCCGCGAGATGGGCAAAGCCATCGTGGACTACAACATGGTGGAAGAAGGCGACAAGGTGATGGTGTGTGTGAGCGGCGGCAAAGACAGCTACGCCATGCTGGACATCCTGCTCAAGCTCAAGGCCCGCGCGCCCATCCACTTCGACATCATCGCCGTCAACCTCGACCAGAAGCAGCCCGGCTTCCCCGCCGACGTACTGCCCACCTACCTCACCGCCTTGGGTGTGCCGTTCCACATCGAAAACCAGGACACCTACAGCATCGTCAAGCGCGTGATCCCCGAGGGCAAAACCACCTGCGGCCTGTGCAGCCGCCTGCGCCGCGGCATTTTGTACCGCGTGGCCGACGAGCTGGGCGCCACCAAGATCGCACTGGGCCACCACCGCGACGACATGCTGCAAACCTTCTTTTTGAACATGTTCTTCGGCGGCAAACTTAAGGGCATGCCGCCCAAGCTGGTCAGCGACGATGGCCGCCACATCGTCATCCGCCCGCTGGCCTACGTGGCGGAGAAAGACCTGACCCGCTGGGCCACCCACAAGCAGTTCCCCATCATCCCTTGCACCCTGTGCGGCAGCCAGGAGAACCTGCAACGCAAGCAAATCGCCCAGATGCTGCAAGAGTGGGAAAAGAAGCACCCCGGCCGCATTGAAAGCATGTTCAGCGCGCTCCAAAACGTCGTGCCCTCGCACCTGATGGACCGCAGCCGCTACGACTTCGAAGGCCTGCAAACCACCGGCGTGCCCAGTGATGACGGTGACCAGGCCTTTGATGCGCCCAGCTTCCCTCCCGCGGGCCTGCCCGGTCTGCCCGGTGGTCTGCAAGTGGTGCACCTATGACCGGCTGGCGCGCCCTCACCTTGGCGGCTGCGGTGCTGCTCGGCGGCTGCGCCAGCATCACCCGGGTAGACAACGACGTGCAAAGCTTCGCCAGCTGGACCAGCCCCGTGCCCCGCCCTTTAAGTTTCCGCTTCGAGCGCCTGCCTTCTCAGCAAATCGACATCGCCAGCCAAGACGCGGTGGAACAACTGGCCCTGCCCTCCCTGGCGCAAGCCGGGCTGGTGCTGGACACCGCCAACGCCCGCTACAGCCTGCAGATCAGCACCCAGATGCTGACCGAGAGCACCTGGGACCGCCCATACGGTCCATGGGGTCGGCGCGGCCCCTGGATGGGCGGCGGCCGGGGCATGCACGGCCCCTTCATGGCCCCCATGATGCCGATGGTGCCCATGGAAGTGCGCAGCTACCAGCGCCTGCTCAGCCTGGTGCTGCGCGACCTCGCCACCGGCCAGGTAGTGTACGAAACCCAGGCCAGCCAAGACAGCAATTGGCCCATCGGCAGCGACCTGATCCCCGCCATGGTCACCGCCGCGCTGCATGGTTTTCCGAATCCGCCCGCGGGCCTGCAACGCATTACCGTAGACACCGCACCGGCCCCCGCCCCGAAGTGAAAGCCACCTGATGGACGCCACCCGCATCATCGCCATCCGCCACGGCGAAACCGCCTGGAACGTCGACAGCCGCATCCAGGGCCAGCTCGACATCCCCCTGAACGACACCGGCCGCTGGCAAGCCCAGCAGTTGGCGCTGGCGCTGGCGGGTGAACCCGTCACCACCGTCTACGCCAGTGACCTGTTGCGGGCCTTTGCAACGGCGCAGGCCGTGGCCGGGGCGCTCGACCTGCCCATCACCACCGACGTGGACTTGCGCGAACGCAGCTTTGGCATCTTCCAGGGCCACAGCTTTGCCGAGATCGAAGCCCGCCTGCCCGAACAAGCCCTGCGGTGGCGCAAGCGCGACCCGGCCTTTGCCCCCGAAGGCGGCGAATGCCTGAACGATTTTCGCGACCGCGTGCTGGCCTGCGTGAACGCCCTGGCCGCGCGCCACCCCGGCGAGCTGATCGCGGTGGTGGCCCACGGCGGCGTGATGGACGTGCTGTACCGCGCCGCCACCGGCCAGGGCCTGCAAGCCCCGC
>NZ_JBDTEM010000255.1:0-8178 GCF_039922535.1 Rhodoferax sp.
GTAGCCATCCTGACGTAACTTCTTTAACGCACGCGGAGTATTCATTTCAGTGCCGTTGTAGCGGTTTACAGAAACCCAATTGGATGCCCCTCTCACTACATCGGGATTAAAATTAAAGACGTGCTTGTTTTCGATAACATGGACATTTTGAATCCCAAAACAATCTGCCGTGCGAACAACTGCACTGGGCATCATGGAACGATGAGTACGTCATTTTTGATGAAGGGTCGGGTCAAACCCATCAAATGGACTCCATCCGGGCTTTTATTCTGAATACTTTATGCGATGGTGTTCAAAATTCGAGGAGCTTGGCTGCAGAACTAGCCAGTATTCCGAATTTGACCGATAGTTCAAACTTGGTGGAGTTGGTTGAAACCATTTGCAGTGAATTTTGCACACATGGATTGGCGGAAGTGACCAGCGCGTGAAATTAGAAGAACTCTCACCCTCCACCATTCAAAATAAACTCAAAAACAATGGGCTGATTCTAAAAATCGGCCCATTTTCATTTCGAATTATTTCCCCTATAAAATCTATTGCAGACGGTGTTAGCGCCTTGTACGCCAACAATGCGGTGCTGAACGACAGCCATTTTGTGGATTACACCGTCACGATTGCCTCGGGATCGGGCTGGCGGCGGTGGTCGCGACGCCAGGCTATTTTCAAATTCGATGGCATGGAACCCTTTATTCCTTTGCCCGAAGACCACGCGTTCCCTCTGCTGGAATGGTCTATGAACTGGTGCATCGCGATGCATGCACACCATTATCTTTTGCTGCATTCCGCGGTCATCGAGAAAGAGGGCTGCGCTGTCATCCTGCCGGCCCCGCCTGGATCGGGCAAGAGCACCTTGTGTGCAGGCCTTGTCCACCGCGGCTGGCGCCTGCTATCGGATGAGCTGGCGTTGATTTCGCTCACCGACACCTCCATCACGCCGCTAGGTCGTCCCATCAGCCTCAAGAACCAATCGATCGACGTGATGCGGAATTTTGTTCCCGGTGCGGTATTCAGCAAGGTCGTGCATGACACCTCCAAAGGCGATGTTTCGCTGATGAAAGTGCCATCGGCGCACATTGAGCGACTCCACGAAACTGCCCAGCCACGCTGGGTAGTGTTCCCCAAATACGTAAGGGGCTCATCCGCCCAAATGACCCCGCGCTCCAAGGCCAATAGCATGCTGGAGTTGGGTCGCAATTCATTCAACTACATGGTGCTGGGTCTCAAAGGGTTCGAGGTGCTCTCCAAGGTTATTGATGCCAGCGATTGCTATGACTTTCAGTACAGTCAACTCGACGATGCGGTAGTCGCATTTGATGATTTGGTCGCCAGGAGAAACGATTGAGCACCAACTTGCTGACGAATGTATGGGCCCAGCCCGATTGGAAGCCCCAACTGTCAGTCCTTGAATGGGAGGCTTTGTTTGGCCAAGCGCGCCAAGCAAGCCTGTTAGCTCGCTTGGCGTACCGCCACACCGATGCAGGCTTTCTAACCGAAGTGCCAGACGGCCCTCGCCCCCATTTAGAAGGAGCTTTGCGGCTTGCAGAGCGCCAACAGCATGAGGTTCGGTGGGAAGTCGATTGCATACGCCGTGCGTTGCACGATGTCGACACACCCATCGTCTTGCTCAAGGGTGCTGCCTACCTGATGGCCAATCTGTCGACCGCGCGTGGACGCTTGTTTTCCGACATCGATATTCTGGTTCCACGCGAAAAAATAGAGCCAACCGAAAGCGCCTTGTTCAGCGCAGGCTGGATTTCCGATGAGCGGGATGCCTATAACGAGCGCTATTACCGGCAGTGGATGCACGAAATCCCCCCGTTGAGGCATGTGCACCGCAACTCGTATATTGACTTGCACCACACCATTACCCCGCCGACCTCGCGGTTCAAGGTAGATGGCCAAAAACTACTGTTTGGAATCCAACCACTTCTTGGCTACCCAGGGCTGTACGTGCTGGCGCCTGCAGATATGGTTTTGCACAGCGCCGTGCACTTATTCCAAGAAGGTGAATTCGGACATGGCCTGCGTGACTTGCTAGACCTGCATGATCTGCTTAAAGACTTCAGTAGCCAGGCTGACTTTTGGAATAGCCTGCTAGACCGTGCCGACGAACTGGGCCTGCAGATACCCCTGTTCCATGCCCTGTTCCATCTGCGCCGTCTCTTTAACTTCAATCCACCGTCCCCATTGGCGGACCGCCTAGACCACATGGGCCCCAACCAGTTCTCGCGCGCGCTGATGGCCTGGATGCTGGGATTGGCCCTGCAGCCCAACCACCCCAGCTGCGACAGCCGCTGGACGAAGCTGGCCCGGTGGCTTTTGTACGTGCGCTCGCACGCATTGCGCATGCCCATGCATCTGCTGGTGCCGCATCTGCTGCGAAAATCTTGGATGCAACGTTTTCCCAAGAAACCTTAGCCAGAACCGTCAACATAAGTCAAAAAGCCCTTGCGATTCAACAGCGCAAGGGCCTGGTTTGGAAGCGGCGCGCCACTAGGCGCATGTGCTCACATATTCTCGATCATCACCTCGCCAAAGCCCGAGCAGCTCACCTGCGTCGCGCCTTCCATCAAGCGCGCGAAGTCATACGTGACCTTCTTGCTGGCGATGGAGCGCTTCATGGCCGCAATGATCAGGTCGGCAGCCTCGAACCAGCCCATGTGGCGCAGCATCATTTCGGCCGACAGGATTTCGGAGCCAGGGTTCACGTAGTCCTTGCCCGCGTACTTGGGTGCGGTACCGTGGGTGGCTTCGAAGCAGGCCACAGAATCCGACATATTGGCACCAGGCGCAATGCCGATACCGCCAACCTGGGCGGCCAGCGCGTCAGAGATGTAGTCGCCGTTCAAATTGAGCGTGGCAATCACGCTGTATTCGGCGGGGCGCAACAGAATTTGCTGCAAGAACGCATCGGCAATCACGTCTTTGACGACGATTTCCTTGCCCGACTTGGGGTTCTTGAAGCGCATCCATGGGCCGCCGTCGATCAGCTCGGCAGCAAACTCTTTTTGCGCCAGCGCGTACGCCCAGTCGCGGAAGCCACCTTCGGTGAACTTCATGATGTTGCCCTTATGCACGATGGTCAGATTGGGCTTGTCGTTGTCGATGGTGTACTGCAGGGCCTTGCGCACCAGACGCTCGGTGCCTTCGCGCGACACGGGCTTGATGCCGATGCCCGAGGTGTTGGGGAAGCGGATCTTCTTAACGCCCATTTCTTCTTGCAAAAACTTGATCAGCTTCTTGGCCTTGTCGGATTCGGCTTCAAACTCGATCCCAGCGTAAATGTCTTCGGAGTTCTCGCGGAAGATCACCATGTCGGTCTTATGTGGCTCTTTCACTGGCGAGGGCACGCCGTCAAAGTACTGCACCGGGCGCAGGCACACGTACAGGTCCAGCTCCTGGCGCAAGGCCACGTTGAGCGAACGGATGCCACCGCCCACGGGCGTGGTCAGCGGGCCCTTGATGGACACCACGTAGTCCTTGATGGCCTCCAGGGTTTCCTTGGGCAGCCATTCGTCGGGGCCGTAGACCTTGGTGGACTTTTCACCGGCAAAAACCTCCATCCAGTGGATTTTTTTCTGGCCGCCATAGGCTTTGGCTACCGCAGCGTCTACCACTTTCAGCATCACCGGGGTGATGTCCTGGCCCGTGCCGTCGCCTTCGATGAAGGGAATGATGGGCTGGTCGGGCACGTTCAGGGAAAAATCCGCGTTGACGGTGATTTTTGTGCCTTCAGCGGGGATGGTGATGTGCTGGTACATGGAAATGGAGGCTCCGTGGGATGGCTAAAAATGGATAGCCTATCCAGTTTAGCTTTAAGCTTGCTGACAGCCGCGCTCCAACGCTGCGTCAACCCCTCGTAAAGTAAGCGAATAGGCAGCACACTGCTGCCAAAATCTCTCTATTTCACAAACTGCCACGCCATGCCCAAAACCATGTCCCTTGCCATCCACGCCGTGTTGGCGCTATCGCTGGTCAGCGTATCCGCCCTGGCCCAAGACGGCCCGCAAATGAACCTGCCACGCACCACGTTGACGGCAGGCATCTACCAGATCGATACCCAACTGGCCTTGACCCCCGAACAGCGCGAAATCGGCCTGATGTTCCGCCGCGATATGCCGCAGCAAGAAGGCATGTTGTTTGTGTTTGAGCAGCCCGGGACCCAGTGCTTCTGGATGAAAAACACCATCCTGCCGTTAACAGCCGCCTTCGTGGACGATCATGGGGTTATCGTCAACCTGGCCGACATGAAGCCGCAAACCACGGACTCGCATTGCTCCGACAAACCCGTGCGCTACGTGCTGGAAATGAACGTCGGCTGGTTTGCCAAGAAAGGCATCAAGGCCGGTGCCAAACTCGGCGGCAAGCCCTTCGAGATGGCCAAATAAAAAAAAGCCCGTCTAAGACGGGCTTTTTTGTGGGCGCGAGAACTTAAGCGAAGTTGGCTTCGGCAAAGCCCCAGTTCACCAGCTTTTCCAGGAAGGTTTCGACAAACTTGGGACGCATATTGCGGTAGTCGATGTAGTAGGCGTGTTCCCACACGTCCACGGTCAACAGAGCCTTGTCGGCGGTGGTCAGGGGCGTACCGGCAGCGCCGGTGTTGACGATGTCTACCGTGCCGTCAGGCTTCTTTACCAGCCAGGTCCAGCCCGAACCGAAATTGCCCACAGCCGACTTGACGAAGGCGGCCTTGAATTCAGCGTAAGAGCCGAACTTGGCGTTGATGGCTGCTGCCAATGCGCCGGTGGGTTCGCCGCCACCTTGGGGCTTCATGCAGTTCCAGAAGAAGGTGTGGTTCCAGATTTGGGCCGAATTGTTGTAGATGCCGCCGCTGGACTTCTTGATGATCTCTTCCAGTGTCAGCGATTCAAACTCGGTGCCTTTTTGCAGGTTGTTGAGGTTGACCACGTAAGCGTTGTGGTGCTTGCCATGGTGAAACTCCAGAGTTTCTTGTGAGTACGCGGGGGCCAAAGCGTCGATCGCGTAAGGCAGTGCGGGCAGGGTATGTTCCATATTTTTCCTCGTGGGTGGGTGGTGGTTTGGTATCTAACGGAGTAATTGTAGGAACTAATTGCGGCGCGTCTGTAGGACATGGAGATCAACCTCACCATCGGCCAGGACGGCCGTTGCAACCTGCCCAGGAGCTGCCTGCCGCACGCTGGTGAGGGGCACGCCCTCGGCGGTGCGCAGCAAGGCGTAGCCGCGTTGTAGCACCAGCAGCGGGTCAAGCAGAGAGAGACTGCGGTCTGCCCTGTCAAGGCGTGCGTGTTGCTGCTCTAGGGCGGTTTTAAATTTCTGAGGGAAAAAAGCCTCTGCCGCCGTATGGGTGGATTTCTTTCGCTCTATATTCGATAGCGCCGCATAGCGCAGCCGCTGCGCCTGCTGGCCCAGCTTCCACTGCTGGCGCGCCACCAGGCCGGACGGGCGGCCCAGGCGCTGGGCGGCGCTGTCCAGCCGCTGGGCCTGGGTGTCGAGCTGGCGCGTCACGGCATCTTGCAGACGTTGGCCCGCCAGGCCCAGGGCTCCTAGCCAGACATCGCGCGGCTGGGCTGCCAGCTCGGCTGCGGCGGTGGGTGTGGGCGCGCGCACATCGGCCACAAAATCGGCGATGGTGAAGTCGGTCTCATGCCCAACGCCGCTGACAACGGGCACCGGGCTGCGGGCGATGGTGCGGGCCAGTTGCTCGTCATTGAAGCCCCATAAATCTTCCAACGAACCACCGCCGCGCACCAGCAGGATCAGGTCGATATGCACGCTATTTTTAGGCACCAAATCGGCCTCTGACCCAAACTCTGCCTGCGCGTACTGGTATAGATTTAATAGCGCATTGACCAGCTCGCCCGGTGCTGCTGCACCCTGTACCAGGGCCGGGGCCAGCACCACCGGGATGTGCGGCACGCGGCGCTGCAAGGCCGCCACCACATCGTGCAAAGCCGCCGCACCCAGGGACGTGACCACGCCAATACCGCGCGGCAGCAGGGGCAGCGGGCGTTTGCGGACAGGGTCAAACAAGCCCTCGGCCTCCAGCTGCGCCTTGAGCCGCAAGAACTGCTCGAACAAAGCCCCCTGGCCGGCCCGGCCCATGCTTTCCACAATCAGCTGCAAATCGCCACGCGGCTCGTACACGCCCAGGCGGCCCCGCACCTCGACCAGTTCGCCGTCGCGCGGCGCAAAGTCCAGCAGGCTCGCAGCGCGGCGGAACATGGCACAGCGGATTTGGCCTTGCCCATCCTTGAGGTTGAAGTAGCAATGCCCGCTG
The DNA here is from genome assembly GCF_039922535.1 of Rhodoferax sp. GTDB lineage: Bacteria > Pseudomonadota > Gammaproteobacteria > Burkholderiales > Burkholderiaceae_C > Rhodoferax_B. Next base: position 6,260 of record NZ_JBDTEM010000255.1, read on the forward strand.
GAAGCGCGCGAGAAGCCCGAAATCTCCCCGCGCACCGCCACAGGATTGAAGCGCGCCTCCAAGGTATCAGCAATGGCGCGGCACAGCGCCCCAACTGGCCAAATTTGCGGCACCAATGCTGGGTTTGGGTGGCCGACCATCAGTGTTGGCGCGCCAAAACGCAACATTCGGATACGAAGTGCTCCACAGGCGTGGACTTTGTCGCCAAGGTGCCCAAAAACCGCCCAGCCATTTTCAAGGGAGCTGATTTATTGTGGTAAGTGCTTGATTTCAATTGGGATTTTTCTGCTTAATTTTTCATCGAAGTGTCACAAGCCCGCATGGGCGCTGGATTTGCAGCCATTGCAGCCAAGTTCTTCACAAAGTTATCCACAGGAAATGTGGGTGACCTATGAGCCCCACAGCGCATGGAACAAAACGGCAGACACCTGGGCGGCTAAGCCATAATCAGCGGGCATCTATTAACTTGAAACAACTTGTTGGCCTTGCCGCACCCCGCTGGCAGCGCCCGCCGGTTCGTGCGGAGAAGCTATATTGTTTTCGATCATACAAGCCGCAGGCTGGCCGATTTGGCCCTTGGTTGCCTGCTCCATCCTGGCCATGGCCCTGGTGATTGAGCGCTTCTTGAGCCTCAAAACCTCCAAAATTGTGCCGCCCAAGCTACTCAACGAGGTGCTGACGGTCTCGCAAACCAGCATTCCCGCCCCCGGCATCGTCAACCAGTTAGAGCAAAACTCCAGCCTTGGCGAAGTGCTGGCCAGCGGCCTGCGGGTGCTCAACACCCACCCCAAGTGCAGCGACGAAGAGGTGCGTGCCGCCATGGAAGGCGCCGGTCGCGCAGTGGCCCACAAGCTGGAAAAATACCTCAGCGCCCTGGCCACCATCGCCTCGGCCGCGCCCTTGCTGGGCCTGCTGGGCACGGTGATCGGCATGATCGATATCTTTGGTTCGCAGGGCAACGGCGGCGGCATGGGCGGCAACCCGGCGCAGCTGGCGCACGGCATCTCGGTGGCGCTGTACAACACCGCGTTTGGCCTGATCGTGGCGATTCCTTCGCTGATCTTCTGGCGCTACTTCCGGGCGCGGGTAGACGCATACCTGGTGACGCTGGAACTGGCCGCCGACCAGTTTGCGCGCCACCTGAACGCCGTGCGCAAGCGCCCTTAACCCCGCGAAGGCACTCCCCATGAACTTTCGTCACCGCCGCCAGGAAGAGCCCGAGATCAACCTCATCCCGTTCATCGACGTGCTGCTGGTGGTGTTGATCTTTTTGATGCTGTCCACCACTTACAGCAAGTTCACCGAGCTGCAGATCACCCTGCCCGTGGCCAACACCGATGCGCAGCGCGACTACCCCAAAGAAATCATCGTTGCCGTCAGCAGCGACGGCCGCTACGCCATCAACAAGGGCCCGGTGGATGGCCGCAGCATCGAAGCCCTGTCACTGGCCCTGGTCAACGCCGCCCATGGCAGCAAAGACATGGTCGTCATCATCAGCGCCGATGCCAGCGCCACCCACCAGTCGGTCATCACCGTGATGGAAGCCGCCCGCCGCTCCGGGCTGAACCAGATCACGTTTGCCACCCAGGCTACTCCCAAATAACGTGGAACAAACCCTGCTGCGCATCTGGCAGCGGCGTGGCTGGCAAGCCTGGCTGTTGTGGCCGCTATCGCAGCTGTACGGACTGCTGGCCGGGCTGCGCCGCCTGCTGTACCGCGTGCATCTCCAAAAATCGGGCCGCGTCCCGGTGCCGGTCATCGTGGTCGGCAACGTGGTGGCCGGCGGCTCGGGCAAAACCCCGGTCGTGATGGCTTTGGTGCAGCATTGGAAAGCGCGGGGGGTGCAGGTGGGCGTGGTGTCACGCGGCTATGGCCGCAGCAGTACAGATTGCCGCGAGGTCAGGCCGGACAGCCTTCCC
>NZ_JBDTEM010000256.1:0-2151 GCF_039922535.1 Rhodoferax sp.
GACATTACCGGCACTACTGACACTGTCGGCACTATCGGCAGCCGTAGATGGGCGGCGGCGTTGGCGGCCGACATGCCCCAGGCCACCGCCGACGCGCCTTGGGCGGTGCTGCCGTAGCCAAAGCCGCTGGTGTCGCTGGTGGTTCGAAAGTCCAGCGCCGCCTCCACACCGCCCGAGCAGTGCAGCACCACCACACCGGCCGCGGTGGCGGAATAGCGCAAGTCGCCCATACACACCTGGTCGGGCGCCTGGCTGGAACTGAGTTGCACCGTGCCCGTGCGGTCGGTAAACAGTGTGGCCGTGCCTTCAAACAGCACGCCGTCCACGGCCGCGTAGGCGGGCACCTTGCTGGACAGCCAGCTGCGGGTCTGGGCATCCATCTTGGCGCAGCCCACCAAGGTCAAGGCAAGCACAGTGGCGGATAAAAGAGCTTTCATAGGGGAATCTTAGTGCGGCCCGCGCAGGGTATAACGGGCTTAAGACCTTGGAAAACCGCCTTTTAATCGTCGTCCGACGGGTCCAGCCCGGGAAACAGCACCTCGGTATAGCCCAGCTGCGTCAAATCCCGCATCCGCGTGGGGTACAGCCTGCCGATCAGGTGGTCGCACTCGTGCTGCACCACGCGGGCGTGGAAGCCGTCCACCGTGCGGTCGATGGGGTCACCATATGGATCGAAGCCGGTGTAGCGGATGCGCGACCAGCGCGGCACCAGGCCCCGCAGGCCAGGCACCGACAGGCACCCTTCCCAATCGTCGTCCTCTGCGTCGCCTATCGGCGTGATCAAGGGGTTGATCAGCACCGTGGGTGGCACCACGGGCCGGTCTGGGTAGCGCGGATTCACATCCGCCGTGCCAAACACCACCAATTGCAAATCCACCCCGATTTGCGGAGCCGCCAGCCCCGCCCCGTTGACCGAGCGCATGGTGTCCAGCATGTCGGAGATAAGGAGGTGCAGCGCGTCGGTGTCGAATTCGGTCACCTGCTGGGCGGTGCGCAGCAGGCGCGGGTCGCCCATTTTGAGGATGGTGTGAAGGGTCATGGTGGGGGTTAAGAATGGGGCGTTTCGTAAGCTGCCGCTGCTAGTTGCACGCCTGGGAGTAGCACCAGCAAAGCAGGCAGCTTGTTTGGCATCACACCGGGGCGGCCTCTGCCAACACCAGTGCACGAAACTTCAGCGGTAAGTCGCGCGGGGTCAGTACATCGACGCGGATGCCCAGCAGTTCTTCCAATTCATCCTGCAGACCACCCAAGTCGAACAAGGTGGCACCCGGCATGGCATCCACCAACAAATCCAGGTCGCTGCCTTCGCAGTCATTGCCGTGCAAAACCGAGCCAAAAACGCGCGGATTGGCCGCCCGGCAACGGCGGGTGGCTGCGCGGATAGCATCGCGGTTCTGGTTGAGGGCAAGTGAGGGCTTCATGGCGACTGTTGAATGTACTGCTAATCCGCCGCAGCCACCGGCTGCAACAACGCCAACATCCCGGCCTCGTCCAGCACCGGCACGCCCAAGGCCAGGGCTTTATCCAGCTTGCTGCCAGCCTCGACACCAGCAACGACATAGCTGGTTTTTTTACTCACCGAACCGGCCACTTTGGCACCTGCGGCTTCGAGCAAATCTTTGACTGCATCGCGGCTGAGGGTGGGGAAGGTGCCGGTCAGGACGAAGGTCTGGCCGGCCAGGGGCTTGGGGGCTTGCTGGGCGGGCTCGCCCTCCTCCCAGCGGATGCCACAGGCGCGGAGTTGCTCGACCACTTCGCGGTTGTGCGGCTGGTCGAAGAAAGTGCGGATGGCCAGAGCGACGATGGGGCCCACGTCAGCCACCTCCAGCAACTGCTCCACGCTCGCATCCATGATGCTGTCGAGCTTGCCAAAGTGCCGGGCCAGCGCCTTGGCGGTGGACTCGCCGACGTGGCGTACACCCAGGCCGAACAGAAAGCGCGGCAAGGTGGTGTCCTTGGATTTCTCCAGCGCCGCCAGGATGTTTTTCGCCGATTTGTCGGCCATGCGGTCCAGCGCGGACAGCGCCGTAAAGCCCAGCTTGTACAGGTCGGGCAAGGTGCGGATCACGCCCGTGTCCACCAGTTGCTCCACCAGCTTGTCGCCCAGGCCTTCGACCTCGACCGCGCGGCGGTGGGCGAAGTGCACTATCG
>NZ_JBDTEM010000257.1:0-21665 GCF_039922535.1 Rhodoferax sp.
GCTTTGCAATACGGCCTTTCGGTGCGCTGGTGTTCGGCCGACTGGGCGATCTGGTTGGGCGCAAATACACCTTTCTGATCACTATCCTCATCATGGGTTTGTCCACGTTCCTCGTCGGCCTGCTGCCCAATTACGCCAGCATCGGCGTGGCTGCGCCCCTGTTGTTGTTGGCCATGCGCGTGCTGCAAGGCGCGGCAATTGGCGGTGAAATGCCCGGTGCCTGGGTGTTTGTGGCCGAACACGTGCCCGCCAGCCGCTATGGCCTGGGCGTGGGCACGCTCACGGCGGGCATCACCGGCGGGATCTTGCTGGGTTCGCTGGTGGCGGTGGGCATCAACACCCACTACAGCCAGGCCGACGTGGCCGATTTCGCTTGGCGTATCCCCTTCATTCTGGGCGGGGTGTTTGGCCTGGTGTCGGTGTATTTGCGCCGGTTTTTGCACGAGACCCCGGTGTTCCAGGAACTGGCCAAGCGCCGCACCGTGGCCCGTGAATTGCCGCTGAAAACCATTCTGCGCGAACACCGTGCGGCCTGTGTCCTGGTCGCTCTGCTGACCTGGGTGCTGTCGGCCGCCATTGTGGTGGTGGTGCTGATCACCCCCAACTACCTGCAAAAAGTGCACGGTGTTGCGCCCGCCCTGGCGCTGGAGGCGAATGCCGTGGCCACGCTGATGCTGACCATCGGCTGCATCGTGATGGGCTGGGCGACCGACCGCTTCGGCACCCGGCTGGTGATGTTGCTGGGCTTTGGCGGGCTGCTCGTCACCACCGTTTGGTTTTATACCGGGCTGCCAGGCACGCCCACGGCGCTGGTGTGCAGCTACGGGCTGGTGGGCTTCTTCGTCGGCTCCGTCGCCGTAGTGCCTATCGTCGGTGTGCGGGCTTTTCCGGCGGCGGTGCGCTTTTCGGGCCTGTCCTTTGCCTACAACATGGCCTACGCGGTTTTTGGCGGCATGACCCCCATCGTGCTGACCCTGTGGCTGCAAAAAGACCCGCTGGCCCCCGCCTACTACGTGGGTGGCCTGGCCGTGCTGGGCATGCTGCTGGCGCTGGTGCCTATGTCCTCGCGCGGCTACGTGGAAGCCAAAGCTTGAGAGAATTCGGGATGACCACCTCCCGCTCGGAACTGCTGCAGGCCTTTGACGACCTGCTGCAACCCGCCCGCTTCAAAGACTACGGGCCGAATGGCCTGCAGGTCGAGGGCAAAGCCGATATTCGGCGCATTGTGTCGGGTGTCACCGCCAGCCTGGCCCTGATCGAAGCCGCCGTGGCCGCGCAGGCCGACGCGATTTTTGTCCACCACGGCCTGTTCTGGCGCGGCCAGAACGGCACGGTCACGGGCTGGATGAAGCAGCGCATGGCCCTGCTGCTGCACCACGACATCAACCTCTACGCCTACCACCTGCCGCTGGACGCGCACCCCACGCTGGGCAACAACGCGCAGCTGGGCGTGCAATTGGGGTTGGAGGGTGTGGGCTGCTTTGGCGACAACAACCTGGGCTTCCTGGGGCAGCGTGCCGATGGCGGCCAATTCGACCATCTGGCTGCTTTGGCCACGCATTTGGAATTTAAGCTAAATCGACCTGTGACGCAGGTAGGACCTACGCAGACAGCTATTAAAAAAATAGCGTGGTGCACCGGCGGCGCGCAAGGCTACTTTGAGGCCGCCATCGCTGCCGGGGCCGACGTGTTCATCACCGGCGAAATCTCCGAGCCCCAAGCCCACTATGCCCGTGAATGTGGCGTGGCCTTCATTGCCTGCGGCCACCACGCCAGCGAGCGCTACGGTGCCCTGGCGGTGGCGGGCCACGTCGCCGCCCAGTTCGGGTTGGAGCACACCTTCATTGACATAGACAACCCCGCCTGATGCCACTCCCCATTGCCATTACCTTGGGTGATCCCGCCGGGATCGGTCCCGAAACCATCGCCAAAGCCTTCCGCGACGCGCCGGATGCCACGCAGGGCTGCTTCGTCGCGGGCGATGTAGGCACGGTGCGCCGGGCCAGCGCCCTGGTCAGTGGGCCCGGCCAGCCCGCACTGCCGGTGGCGCTGATCGCCACGCCTGACGAGGCGGCCAGTGTGCCGCCGCATTGCATTCCCGTGCTACAAATAACGGAGCTTCTTGCGCCGGTCCCATTTGCACAAGTGAGTGCTTTGGCGGGTAAAGTTGCCGCCGATTGCGTGCTCTGGGCCAGCCGCGCCGCGCTGCGCGGCGAGTTGGCCGCACTGGTCACCGCGCCCCTGCACAAAGAGGCGCTGGCGGCGGCGGGCCTGCCGTACCCTGGCCATACCGAGCTGCTGCAGTTCGAGGCTGCGGCCTACCTGGGTAAGCCGGTGCAAGACGTGCCGGTACGCATGATGCTGGCCAACGACGAGCTGCGCACCGTGCTGGTCAGCATCCACATGTCGCTGCGCGACGCGATAGACGCGGTGACTTTCGAGAATGTGCTGCAAACCCTGCGCATCACCCACCGGTCGGTCGGCGCGGCCCTGGGGCGGGCACCACGCATTGGCGTGGCCGGGCTGAACCCGCACGCGGGCGAGGGCGGTTTGTTTGGCCGCGAAGAGATCGACACCATCATTCCCGCTATCCAGGCCGCGCTCGCCGAGGGGCTGGACGTGCACGGCCCCTACGCGCCCGACACGGTGTTCATGCGCGCCCGTGCCAAAAACGGCCATCCCGGCGAGTTCGATGTGGTGGTGGCCATGTACCACGACCAAGGTTTGATTCCGGTGAAATACCTGGGCGTGGAGCAGGGCGTGAACGTCACCCTGGGCCTGCCCCTGGTGCGCACCAGCCCTGACCACGGCACGGCGTTTGACATTGCGGGTACGGGTGTGGCGGATGCGTCCAGCCTAATTGCGGCGTTGCGCATGGCGCGGCGGCTAACAAGGGGATGAAGTGTCTCTTTCCAAGAACACCGCAGAACTGGCTTTGCCAGGCTGCTGGTGTTGCCCCCTGCAAGGGGGTTGGAGAAAGATGCGTAGCACTGAAGCCTGGGGGTGTGCTAAATCTTAGGCATAAAAAAGCCCTCTACCGCAATGGCAGAGGGCGCAATTAGCTACAAATAAAGTAGTGCTTACTTTTGCAGGCTGTCGCGGATTTGGCGCAGCAGCAACACGTCTTCGGGTGTGACGGGTGCGGCTACAGGCGCAACGGGCTCGTTTTTCTTCAGGCGGTTGATCTGCTTGACCATCATGAAGATGATGAAGGCCAGAATCGCAAAGTTCACCGCCACGGTGAGGAAGTTGCCGTAGGCAAACACCGGCACACCGGCCTTTTTCAGGTCGGCCAGCGCCATGCCCGTGCCTTCGGGCACCTTGCCCAGCACAATGAACAGGCTGGAAAAGTCGATCTTGCCAAACACCATGCCGACCACCGGCATGATCAGATCAGCCACCACCGAGTCCACAATTTTGCCGAAGGCCCCGCCGATGATCACACCGACGGCGAGATCGATCACGTTGCCCTTGACTGCAAATTCCTTGAATTCGGCCATCATGCCCATAAAAGTCCCCTTGTAGATTAATTGACGGCTGTATTGTCCACAAAATGCCCTCGACACACGGGATAAAGTGTTGCAGGCACGTGAAGTCGCCCAAGACCGCTCCGCTACAATCCGCGGTTGACCCCAAACGAGTGATGATTTTGAGGACCCCCATGAGTGACACCCCAGTCGACACCAGCAAGCGGACGTGGTTGATCGCATCCGGTTGCGCCGGTGCAGTGGGTGGCGTAGCTACCGCCATCCCTTTCGTGAGTACATTCCAGCCCTCAGAGCGCGCCAAAGCCGCCGGAGCTGCCGTTGAAGCCGATATTTCAGCCCTCAAGCCAGGCGAGAAGATGACCGTGGAGTGGCGTGGCAAACCCGTTTGGATCTTGCGCCGCACGCCCGAGCAGGTGGCGGAGTTGCCCAAGCTGGACAGCCAACTGGCCGACCCCAAATCGCTGCGCAATCCGTCCGAGTTCACGCCGGAGTACGCCCGCAACGAAGGCCGCTCCATCAAGCCTGAATTCTTGGTGGTGGTGGGCATCTGCACGCACTTGGGTTGCTCTCCGTCGGATAAGTTCACTCCGGGTCCACAGGCTTCGCTGCCCAATGACTGGGAGGGCGGCTTCCTGTGCCCCTGCCACGGTTCGACATTCGACATGGCGGGCCGCGTGTTCAAGAATAAACCCGCTCCCGACAACCTCCCGGTGCCGCCGCACATGTATCTCTCCGATACCCGGCTGCTGATCGGCGAAGACAAGAAGGCTTGAGGGACATATGGCAACTTTCAAAGAAATCTCCCCCAACGCCAGCGCCCCTGAAAAGCTGCTGAACTGGGTGGACAACCGCTTCCCGGCCAGCAAGCTCTACAAAGAGCACATGTCGGAGTACTACGCACCCAAGAACTTCAACTTCTGGTACGTGTTTGGCTCGTTGTCGCTGCTGGTGCTGGTGCTGCAGATCGTCACCGGCATCTTCCTGGTGATGCACTACAAGCCCGATTCGACCCTGGCGTTTGCCTCGGTCGAGTACATCATGCGCGACGTGCCCTGGGGTTGGCTGATCCGCTACATGCATTCCACCGGAGCCTCGGCCTTCTTTGTGGTGGTGTATCTGCACATGTTCCGCGGACTGCTGTACGGCTCGTACCGCAAGCCCCGCGAGCTGGTCTGGGTGTTTGGCTGCGCGATTTTCTTGTGCCTGATGGCCGAAGCTTTCATGGGCTACCTGCTGCCATGGGGCCAGATGAGCTATTGGGGTGCCCAGGTGATCGTCAACTTGTTCTCGGCCATTCCATTTGTAGGTCCTGATCTGGCTTTGCTGATCCGGGGTGACTACGTGGTTGGCGATGCCACGTTGAACCGCTTCTTCAGCTTCCACGTGATTGCGGTGCCGCTGGTGCTGCTGGGTCTGGTGGCGGCGCACATCATTGCGCTGCACGAAGTGGGCTCCAACAACCCTGACGGCGTGGAAATCAAGGGCCCCAACGCCCCCAAGGATGCCGAAGGCCATCCGCTGGACGGCATTCCCTTCCACCCGTACTACTCGGTGCACGATATTTTCGCGGTCAGCGTGTTCTTGATGGTGTTTACCGCCATCATCTTCTTCGCACCCGAATTTGGCGGCTACTTCCTGGAGTACAACAACTTCATCCCGGCCGATTCGCTGAAGACGCCGTTGCACATCGCACCGGTCTGGTACTTCACGCCGTTCTATTCGATGCTGCGCGCTATCACCAGTGAAATGATGTACGCCCTGATCGCCTGTGTGGTTGGTGGCGCGGCGCTGGGTGTGTTCAAGTTCAAGCTGCCAGTGTTTGTCAAAGCGGCCATCGTGCTGGTGGCCGCCGGTGTGGTGGCCATGATGCTGAACATCGATGCCAAGTTCTGGGGCGTGGTCGCCATGGGCGGCGCGGTGGTGATCCTGTTCTTCTTGCCATGGCTGGACAACAGCCCGGTGAAGTCCATTCGTTACCGTCCAAGCTGGCACAAATACGTGTATGCCGTGTTTGTCGTCAACTTTCTGGTGCTGGGTTACCTGGGTGTGCAACCGCCTTCTGATATCGGTGGGCGTGTTTCTCAGGTGGGTACCTTGTTCTATTTCGGGTTCTTCTTGCTGATGCCGTGGTGGAGTCGTTTGGGTACACCCAAGCCGGTGCCCAGTCGCATTACCTTCACTGCGCACTAAGCCGGAGACTCTGACTATGAAAAAACTGATTCTCGGCGTACTTGCAGCCCTGACCTTGTCTTTCGCGGCCACTTCGGCGGTGCATGCCTCCGAAGGCAACGAACTGGCCTGGGACAAAGCGCCCAACAAAACCAACGACCTGGCCGCACTGCAAAACGGTGCCAAGCTGTTCGTCAACTACTGCCTGAGCTGCCATTCGGCGGCCTTCATGCGCTACAACCGCCTGCGCGACATCGGTCTGACCGAGCAGCAGATCAAGGACAACCTGCTGTTTGCCACCGACAAGGTGGGCGACACCATGAAAGCCTCGATCGATCCTAAGCAGGCCAAGGAATGGTTTGGAGCCAATCCGCCCGACCTGACCCTGATCACCCGTTCGCGTTCTGGTCATGGCGGTACCGGTGCCGATTACCTCTACACCTACCTGCGCAGCTACTACCCCGACCCAAGCAAGCCCACCGGTTGGAACAATCTGGCCTTCCCCAATGTGGGCATGCCGCATGTGCTGTGGGAGCTGCAAGGCAACCGCAAGCCGGTGTATGAAGAAGTCGAGCAGCACGGCCACGAGGTGCAGGTGTTCAAGGGCTGGGAGCAAGTGTCCCCCGGTACCATGACCCCGCTGCAATACGAGCAGGCCGTGGGTGATCTGGTCAGCTACTTGCAATGGATGGCCGAGCCGGCCCAAAATACTCGCGTGCGCGTCGGTGTCTGGGTACTGTTGTTTCTACTGGCGTTTACTTTCATTACATGGCGATTGAATGCCGCGTTCTGGAAAGACGTGAAGTAGTCCCCATCTACCCAACCAGGCCCGGACTTGCTGTTCGGGATGTACAGAGTGGGCTTGGCACCAAGCATCCCACTCTTTTTGATTTTTAGGAGCCCCCGTCATGATGGTGTTGTACTCAGGCACGACCTGCCCTTTTTCCCACCGCTGCCGTTTTGTCTTGTTTGAAAAAGGCATGGACTTCGAGATCCGCGACGTGGACCTCTATAACAAGCCCGAAGACATCAACGTGATGAACCCGTACGGCCAGGTACCTATCCTGGTGGAGCGCGATCTGATTCTGTACGAGTCGAACATCATCAACGAGTACATCGACGAGCGCTTTCCGCATCCCCAGCTGATGCCCGGCGACCCAGTGGACCGTGCCCGTGTGCGCCTGTTTCTGCTCAATTTCGAGAAGGAACTGTTTGTGCACGTGGGCCTGTTGGAGTCCCGTGCTTCCAAGGGTAACGAAAAGGCCCTGGAGAAAGCCCGTGCCCATATCCGTGACCGGCTGACCCAGTTGGCTCCGGTGTTCTTGAAGAACAAGTACATGCTGGGCGAAAACTTCTCGATGCTTGACGTGGCGATTGCGCCGCTGCTTTGGCGTCTGGACTTCTACGGCATTGACCTGAGCAAGAACGCTGCACCGCTGCTGAAGTACGCCGAGCGTATCTTCTCGCGCCCGGCCTATATCGAAGCGCTGACGCCGTCTGAAAAAGTGATGCGCAAGTAACTCGGAGCTGCTGTTGTCCATCATGCAAGCCTTGGATTCGACTTCCACCCGTCCCTACCTGATTCGCGCACTCTACGAGTGGTGTACCGACAACGGTTTAACACCGTATGTAGCGGTGCTGGTAGACGACTCGGTGCAGGTGCCGCGCGAATATGTGAAAGACGGTGAGATCGTTCTCAACATCAGCTTTGACGCGACCAGCTCGCTCAAACTGGGGAACGATTTCATCGAATTCAAAGCACGGTTTGCTGGCACACCCCGCGAGATTCTGGTGCCGATTGGCCGGGTAATTGCCATCTATGCCCGTGAAAACGGGCAGGGCATGGCTTTCCCGTCGCCGGTTGCCAGCGCATCTACGGACGAACCCGCAAAGCCCTTTGCCCTTGCGGGCGTGCCAGACGCTGAGCGCCCTGCAGACACCGCATCGAAAGTCGTTCCGTTGTCGCCCGTAGAGCCCAGTGGTGACGAGCCACCGGAGCCGCCTCGACCCGCAGGCGGGTCCCGTCCGGCGCTCAAGCGCATCAAGTAAAAAGCGGTGGGTCGCCAAAATGGCCCGCCTGATTCTGTAAAATAAGAAATACGCCGATTTAGCTCAGTTGGTAGAGCACCCGCCTTGTAAGCGGAAGGTCGTCAGTTCGACTCCGACAATCGGCACCACACCCAAAAGGTTCTGTCCAGAAATGGCCAGAACCTTTTTTATTTGCTGTGCAGCGTGGCGGCCCGCATTTGTACCTTAATGCGCAGCGCCGTCACCTCCCATCCCTTGGTGCGCAAGTGTGCCAACAGCGCCGGGGTCAGCTGGCGCAGTTTGGCCGACGCGGCGTTGCTATTGACCAGCAGGCACCAGCTGGCACCGTCAATCGGCCCGGGCTGAATGGCCGACCACAGGGTTTCGGGGATCAGCGCCTTGATGGCTTTGAGCCGGTCGGTGGAGTCTTGTGCCAAAGCCGACAAGCGGGCTAAAGTGGGCGAGTCGGCTGCGGCTTGCAGCAGCGTGAAGGAGCGGTTGCTTTGGCGCATGGTGGGCTTGATTATCACCGTGGCACCGGTTTAGGGTCCGCGCTGGCAGATAGTAAAATCCCAAGGCTGTGGATTGCAAACTGGCCCTAGTGGCTTGACTTTTGCTGTCAAAGCCTCATCTGACTCCAAGATTATTTAGGAATTTCGATCGCCACCCCCCGGCTTCTGTGGCGGTGGCGGTCTCGCATCCATGACCACCAACTTTCTGACCAAAATTTTCGGCAGCCGTAACCAACGTTTGTTGAAACAGTACCGCAAGACGCTCGAAGGTATCAATGCGTTGGAGCCGCAGTTTGAACAGCTGTCCGACGATGCGTTGCGTGAAAAAACACTGTCTTTCAAGCAGCGGGTGGCCGGGGGTGAAACGCTGGATGCCATCCTGCCAGAGGCCTTTGCCCTGGTGCGCGAAGGCTCCAAGCGCGTGATGAAGATGCGCCATTTCGATGTGCAAATGCTGGGCGGCATGTCCTTACACAACGGCAAGATTTCGGAAATGCGCACGGGTGAGGGCAAGACCCTGACCGCTACGCTGCCGGTGTACCTGAATGCGCTGTCCGGCAAGGGCGTGCACGTGGTCACGGTGAATGACTATCTGGCGAACCGCGATGCCCGCTGGATGGAGCGCCTGTACAACTTCCTGGGCCTGACCGTCGGTGTCAACCTGCCCAATATGCCGCGCGAAGAGAAGCAGGCTGCCTACGCCGCCGACATCACCTACGGCACCAACAACGAATACGGCTTCGACTACCTGCGCGACAACATGGTTTACGAGGTACGCGACCGCGTGCAGCGCGGCCTGAACTACGCCATCGTGGACGAGGTGGACTCCATCCTGATCGACGAGGCGCGCACCCCGCTGATCATCAGCGGCCAGGCCGAAGACCACACCGCCACCTATATTGCCATCAACAAGATCATTCCATTCCTGACCCGCCAGGAAGGCGAGGCCGATCCGCGCACCGGCGAGGGTGTCACCAAGCCCGGCGACTTCACGCTGGACGAAAAATCGCACCAGGTGTTCCTGACCGAAGACGGCCATGAAAATGCCGAACGCATTCTGGTCGAGCACGGCCTGTTGCCCGAGGGCGCATCGCTGTACGACCCGACCAACATCACCCTGATGCACCACCTGTACGCAGCGCTGCGGGCCAACCATCTGTACCACCGCGACCAGCACTATGTGGTGCAAGACGGTGAAATCGTCATCGTGGACGAGTTCACCGGCCGCTTGATGTCGGGTCGCCGCTGGAGCGAAGGCTTGCACCAGTCGGTGGAAGCCAAGGAAGGTGTGGAAATCCAGGCCGAGAACCAGACGCTGGCCTCTATCACCTTCCAGAACTATTTCCGGCTGTACGGCCGTTTGTCCGGCATGACCGGCACGGCAGATACCGAAGCCTACGAATTCCAGGAAATCTACGGTCTGGAAACCGTGGTGATTCCGCCGAACCGCGTCAGCAAACGCGAAGACCAGCTCGACCGGGTTTACAAAACCACGCGCGAGAAGTACGAAGCCGCCATCAAAGACATCCGCGAATGCTATGAGCGCGGCCAGCCCGTGCTGGTAGGCACCACATCGATCGAAAACTCGGAAATCATCGACCGCCTGCTCAACGACGCGAAGTTGCCACACCAGGTGCTCAACGCCAAGCAGCATGCCCGCGAAGCCGACATCGTGGCCCAGGCCGGTCGTCCCAAGATGATCACCATCGCCACCAACATGGCCGGTCGAGGTACCGATATTGTGTTGGGCGGCAATCTGGAAATGGCGATCAAGGCTGTTGAGGCCAATGCCTCGCTCGACGACGCTGCCAAGGTGTTAGAGGTCGAGCGGGTGCGTGCGCAATGGACCATCGACCATGAGACGGTGAAGTCGCTCGGCGGCCTGCGCATCATTGCTACCGAGCGCCACGAATCTCGCCGTATCGACAACCAACTGCGGGGCCGCTCGGGTCGCCAGGGCGACCCCGGTTCTTCGCGCTTCTACCTGAGCCTGGACGATCCGCTGATGCGCATCTTTGCCGGTGACCGCGTCAAGTCCATCATGGACCGCCTGAAGATGCCCGACGGTGAAGCCATTGAAGCCGGTATCGTCACCCGCAGCATTGAAAGCGCCCAGCGCAAGGTGGAAGCCCGCAACTTCGACGTGCGCAAGCAATTGCTGGAATACGACGACGTGTCCAACGACCAACGCAAAGTGATTTACCAACAGCGCAACGAGATTTTGGACGCGGAAGACTTGACTGCCCAGATCGCCTCCCTGCGTGAAGGCTGCGTGGCCGATGTGGTGCACCAGTTTGTGCCGCCCGAGACGGTGGAAGAGCAGTGGGACATCGTCGGCTTGGAAAAAACCATGCAGGACGAATGGCAACTGACGCTGCCTTTGCGTGCGCAAGTAGAGTCGGCCAGCGCCATTACCGACGACGATATTCTGGAAACCGTGCTGACGGCGGCCAATACCGCCTTCCACGCCAAGGTGGAGCAGGTGGGGGGTGCCAATTTCACCCAGTTCGAGCGCATGGTGCTGCTGCAAAGTATCGACACCCACTGGCGCGAACACCTGAGCGCGCTGGACTACCTGCGCCAGGGCATCCATCTGCGCGGCTATGCGCAAAAGCAGCCCAAGCAGGAATACAAGCGCGAAGCCTTCGAGTTGTTTGGCCAGTTGCTGGACGCGGTGAAAAACGACGTAACCAAGGTGCTGATGACGGTTAAGGTGCAGTCCAACGAGCAACTAGGCGAAGCTGCCGAGGCCATGGAAAGCCGGGCCGAGAGCATTGCCAATGTGACCTACACCGCGCCCACCGAAACCGGTGAAGTCGAGGTGCGTAGCGATGCTGCACCGCGCGGCCCGCAGACCGCTGCCGACTTGCCCCGCGTGGGCCGCAATGACCCCTGTCCCTGTGGCAGTGGCAATAAATACAAGCTGTGCCACGGCAAGCTAGCCTAGGCGTAGCTTTGGTTTTTCAACGGGCTTCGGCCCGTTTTTCACATCTCCATGCCCTTTTGAAAGCCCACTATGCCCGTTAACCTGTCTGCTCCCGATCCTGCTGGCTTGCACCCTGTTCCCGGCGTACTGCTGGGCATTGCCGAGGCCGGCATCCGCAAGGTCAACCGCAAGGACTTGACCGTGGTACTGTTGGAAGAGGGCGCATCGGTGGCGGGCGTGTTCACCCAAAACCGTTTCTGTGCCGCGCCGGTGCAGATCTGCCGGGAGCACCTGGCGCTGGGTGTGGGCATCCGCGCCATCTTGGTCAACACCGGCAATGCCAATGCGGGCACCGGGCACGACGGCCTGATGCGCGCCAAATCGACCTGCATCGCGCTGGCCCAGCATCTGGACCTGGCCCCCGAGCAAATCCTGCCGTTTTCGACCGGTGTGATCATGGAAACCCTGCCGCACGAGCGCATCAACGCCGGGCTGCCTGCTGCCCTGGCCGACGCCCGCGCCGACCATTGGGGCCGCGCTGCCGAAGCCATCATGACCACCGACACCATCGCCAAAGCCTTCAGCACCCAGGTGCAGATTGGCGGCAAGACCGTCACCGTCACCGGTATCAGCAAAGGTGCAGGCATGATTCGCCCGAACATGGCCACCATGCTGGGCTTTATGGCGACGGATGCCTGTGTGGACCAGGCGCTGCTGGGCCCACTGGCCAAAGACCTGGCCGATGCCTCGTTCAACCGCATCACCATCGACGGCGACACCTCCACCAATGACTCTTTCGTGGTCATCGCCACGAACAAGGCCGCCCACGCACCCATCACCGCGATGGACAGCGCCGATGGCCGTGCCCTGAAGGCCGCGATGCTGCAAGTTGCCCAGCAATTGGCCCAGGCCATCGTGCGCGACGGCGAGGGTGCCACCAAGTTCATCACTGTGCGCGTGGAAGGCGGCGAGACCGCCGAAGAGTGCCGTCTGGCCGCCTACGCCATCGCCCATTCGCCGCTGGTCAAAACCGCCTTCTTCGCCAGCGACCCCAACCTGGGCCGCATCCTGGCCGCCGTGGGCTATGCCGGCATCACCGATCTGGACCAGACTGGCATCGACCTGTTTCTGGACGATGTGCACGTGGTGGTCAATGGCGGGCGCAACCCCAGCTACCGGGAAGAAGATGGCCAGCGGGTCATGAAACAAAGCGAAATCACCGTGCGTGTCGTCCTGGGCCGTGGCACTGCGGCAGATACCGTCTGGACCTGCGATTTCAGCCACGAATACGTCACCATCAACGCGGATTACCGCTCATGAATGAAAAGTTCGAACGCCTGATCGACCGCGCCGAGCAGCTGATGCAGCGCATCGAGGCGGCGCTGCCCCAGCCGGTGGTCGCCCCCGACTGGAATGCGGCAATAGCCTACCGCTACCGCCGCCGAGGCAATGGCCACGGGGTGCTGGAGCCAGTGCGCCACATCGGCAGCATGGCACTCAGCGACCTGAAAGAGATCGACATCCAAAAGGACAAGATCCAACGCAACACCTTGCAGTTTGTCGAAGGCAAACCGGCCAACAATGTCTTGCTGACGGGCGCGCGTGGCACCGGCAAGTCGTCGTTGATCAAAGCCTGCCTGAACACCTACGCCCCCCAAGGTCTGCGCCTGATCGAGGTAGACAAGGCCGACCTGATCGACCTGCCCGACATCGTGGACGTGGTCGCCGACCGGCCAGAGAAGTTCATCGTCTTCTGTGACGACCTGAGCTTTGAAGACGGCGAGCCCGGCTACAAGGCGCTGAAGTCCATCCTGGACGGCTCGGTGGCCGCCTCCACGCCCAATGTGCTGGTCTACGCCACCAGCAATCGACGCCACCTGCTGCCCGAGTACATGAAGGAAAACCTCACCTACACCCATACCGACGATGGCGAAGTGCATCCCGGCGAGGTGGTGGAGGAGAAGATCTCCCTGTCTGAGCGCTTTGGTTTGTGGGTCAGCTTCTACCCCTTCACCCAGGACGAGTACCTTGCCATCGTGGCCCAGTGGCTGCAGTCGTTTGGGGTCGGGGCGGAAGCGATTGCGGCGGCCCGTGGTGCCTCGCTGGTCTGGGCGCTGGAGCGGGGTTCGCGCAGCGGCCGCGTGGCCTACCAGTTTGCACGTGATTATGCGGGCCAACACGCCGTGTCGGCATGAGCACCCAGCCGCTGGTCGCCGATGCCGACCGCCCCCGCGAAGGCGGGCCTGACCGCGCCATCGTGGACGTGGCTGTGGGGGTGCTGTTGCAGCCCAACGGCGACTTTTTGGTGACTTCGCGCCCCGAAGGCAAGGTTTACGCGGGTTATTGGGAATTTCCCGGCGGCAAGCTGGAGCAAGGTGAAACCGTAGAGCAAGCCCTGCGCCGGGAATTGGTGGAAGAACTCGGCATCACCATCGGACCCGCCCAACCCTGGAAGGTTGAGCTGGTGGATTACCCACATTCCCTGGTACGGCTGCATTTCTGCAAGGTGTTTGTCTGGACAGGAGAATTGGAGATGCGTGAAGGCCAAGCCTCTGCCTGGCAGTCTTTGCCGCTGCAAGTCGGTCCAGTTTTACCGGGAACCGTGCCCGTGCTGGGCTGGCTGGCAGCAGAGCGAGATTTTTCAGGTGCTACACATTAAGTAGCTGCCAGCGCAGGTGCTACCTGCGCTAGAGCCTATTTTTATATATATTTACTGCAGCCGGGCATCACCGAAGACCTGGTCGTCTGGCGGCGCGTCTGCAGGCAGGCTGAAGCTGGCGCTGGCCCAGGCACCAAAGTCGATGTTTTTGCAGCGTTCACTGCAAAACGGGCGGAAGGCGTTGCTCGGGGCAAACAGACTTTGGCCTTGGCAGGTGGGGCAGGCGACCCATTTTTGCGGTGTGTCTGTCATTAGGCGCACAGAGTGAGTTCAAAAGAAGCGTCCTCGCTGCAGGAGTGCAGGCGGTCGTCGGCTTCGTGGCGCATCATGCGCACCGACACCATCAGGCGGTTGCCGCTGATCTCGGGAACCAGGTCCAAGTCCGGGTCGATGCGCAGGCGCAGCAACTGGTAGGTGCGGCCTTGCGGCAGGTTTTGCTGGAACTGGCCACCGGGGGCGATGACTTTTTGGGGCGCCCCCGAGTCGCGCAGCATTTTCAGCAGATGGTGGATGGATTCGGCCAGCGGTGCCAGGGTAGAGGCCCATTGTTCGATCGCGTGGCGGCGCACTTCGGCGGGTTTGTATTGCCAGGCCGCGTAGGCGGGCAGGTCAAAGCCGCAGGTGCCACCGGGAATGCCGACGCGGCTGCGCAAGCCCATCAACCAGTCGTTTTCGGTCAGTGCATGGCCGGCTTTGCCGGGTTGCTCGTGCAGCGCCGTGTAGCAGCGGTCGAGCTGGGCGATGACATCGTCCAGCACTTCTTCGGCAATCGACGGGTTACCCCGGTAGCCATTGAGGATGACCTTTTGCTTTTCCAGGTCGCGCATCACGTCGGATTTGAGGTCGGCGCGGGCTCCCACGTCCATCACTTCAAAGATCGTGGTCAGCGCGTAGTGGTGGTCCAGCGGGTGGTCGCGGGGCACCAGTTCACCGAGCCGTCGAAACAGGTGCTCCAGCCGCAAATAGGTGCGGATACGTTCGTTAAAGGGGTATTCGTAGAGGATCACGCGGTTTTTCCAGTGGCGGCATCATAGCCCGAACAGCGGGGCGATTTTCCCCACCTCCAGGCGCAACTGCTCCAGCGTCAGGCCATCGTTGAAGATCACTTGGTCGGCAACGGCCAGGCGTTGGGCGCGGCTGGCCTGGGACTGGATGATGGCGCGCACGGCGGGCTCGTCCATACCGCTGCGGGCCATGACCCGGGCCACCTGGGTTTCCACCAAACAGTCCACCACCAGCACCTGGTCCAGCCGGTCTTTCCAGTGGCCGGATTCAACCAGCAAGGGGATGTCAAACACCACGCAGCGCGCACCTTGGGCTAGCGCCTGCTGGAATTGCGCTTCAATTGCTTGGCCAACCAAGGGGTGGACGATGGCTTCCAGGCGTTTTTTCGCGCTGGGGTCGGTGAAGATGAGGGCGCGCATGCGGTCTCGGTCCATGGCGCCATCGGCGGCGATGAAGTCGGCTCCAAAGGTGGAGCGGATCGCCGGGACGGCGGCACCCTGTGGGGCCGTGGTTTGGCGCGAGATGGCATCTGCATCAATAAGGATAGCGCCCCGCGCAAGCAGCATCAGCGCTACCGTGCTTTTTCCACTTCCAATGCCGCCGGTGAGTCCGAGCCGAAGGCAGTGCGGCATAGCCTTACAGACCGACAAAATGCAGGATAGCGTTGGGCCCGAAGACCATGGCGGTCAGGCCCGCACCGGCCAGAAACGGGCCAAACGGGATGTAGCCGCCTTCGCGCAGGCCCGTGCTGAACTTCATCGCAATACCGACCACCGCACCGATCACCGAGGCCATCAGAATCATCGGTACCAAGGCCTCCCAGCCAAACCAGGCACCCAAGGCCGCAAACAGCTTGAAGTCGCCATAGCCCATGCCTTCTTTGCCGGTGAGCAGTTTGAAGATCCAATAAATGGTCCACAGCGACAGGTAGCCCGCCACCGCACCCCACAGCGACGCAAACATGGGTGCCGCCGTCCAATGCAGTGACGAACCGATCAGCCCGGCCCACAGCAGCGGCAGGGTGATGTCGTCGGGCAGCAAGGTGGTGTCCCAGTCGATCAGGGCTAAGCTGAGCAGCGCGGCCGCAAAACCGCACCAAGCCAGGCCAGCGACCGTAGGCCCCCAGTGCCAAATGCAAAAGAAGAACAGGGCCGCAGTGGCGATTTCAACCGCCGGGTAGCGGGGGCTGATGGGGGCACGGCATGCCGAACACCTGCCGCGCAGGGCGATATAACTGGCAACCGGGATATTTTCAAACCAGCGAATTTGGTGGCCACAGTGGGGGCAGCACGAGCGCGGCACCACCAGGTTGAACGGCTCGGTGGGGGCTGGGTCGTTGCCCTGCATCTCGGCGTAATCTGCCGCCCACTGCCGTTCCATGATTTTGGGCATGAGGTAGACCACCACATTCAGAAAACTGCCCAGCATGAGCCCGAAAAGACCGCCTAAGAGGGCCGCCACCCACTGCATTTCCGGCATCAGACGACTTGGCCCAGCTTGAAGATCGGCAGGTACATCGACACCACAATGCCGCCGATGATGGTGCCCAAGAACACGATGATGATGGGCTCCATCAGGCTGGACAGCCCAGCCACCATGTCGTCCACCTCGGCTTCGTAGAAGTCGGCCGCCTTGCCCAGCATGTGGTCGATGGAGCCGGATTCTTCACCGATGGAGCACATCTGCAGCACCATGGACGGAAATATTTTGGCGTTGCCCATGGCGGTAGTGAGGCTGGTGCCGGTAGAGACTTCCTGCTGAATTTTCTCGGTAGCGAGTTGAAACACCGAATTACCCGAGGCTCCGCCGACCGAATCCAGTGCCTCCACCAGCGGTACGCCCGCGGCAAACATGGTGGACAGGGTTCGGGTCCAGCGCGCAATACAGGATTTTTCTACCAGCGCGCCAAACACCGGCAACTTGAGCATCACCCGGTCCATTACCTGCTGCATCTTGATGTTGCGCTGCCAGGCTTGCATGAAGAAGTAAAGCCCACCACCAATGCCGCCAAAAATCAGCCACCAGTACTTCACAAAAATCTCACTCACCGCAATGATGAAGAGCGTGGGCGCAGGCAGGTCGGCACCGAAGCTGCTGAAGACCTCTTTGAAGGCCGGAATCACAAAAATCATGATCACCGCCACCACCACAAACGCCACCACCACCACCGAGATGGGGTACATCAGAGCCGATTTGATTTTGGATTTGATGCCCTCGGTCTTTTCCATGTAGATGGCCAACCGGTCCAGCAAGGCTTCCAAAATACCGGCGGCCTCACCGGCTTCCACCAGGTTGCAGTACAGGCTATTGAAGTACAGGGGGAATTTACGGAAAGCCGCGCTCAAGGAACTGCCAGTTTCGACATCCTGGCGGATGTCGTTGAGCAGTTTGGTAACGCTGGCATTGGCGTTGCCGCGGCCTACGATGTCAAAAGCCTGCAGCAGGGGTACACCGGCCTTCATCATGGTGGCGAGCTGGCGGGTAAAGATGGCAATGTCTTTGGGCTTGATGCTTTTGCCCGAGCGCATCCGACGTTTTTTGATCTTGGTGGGAAACACCCCTTGGCGACGCAAGGACGCGGTGACCTGGTTTTCACCCGAAGCGCGTGTTTCGCCGCGCACCTGCTTGCCATTGCGGTCCTTGCCCTCCCACTCGAAGACAAATTCTTTGATGTTTCTGGACGCTGCTGTTGCCATGGAATGCCTTAATACGACTTGGTACGTCTATTCATTGCTCACGGCGAGCACTTCTTCCAGCGAGGTCAACCCGAGTTTGACTTTGTGCAAACCCGCTTGGCGCAGGGTACGCACCCCTTCTAGCTTGGCCTGCTCGGCAATGTCCAGTGCACTGCCGTCGCGCAAAATAATGCGCTGAATTTCTTCGGAAATCGGCATCACCTGGTAAATGCCGACCCGGCCTTTGTAGCCGTTGTTGCAGGCATTGCAGCCCACGGGACCGTAGGGCTTCCAGGAGCCATCCAGTTCTTCGGGTTTGTAGCCCGATTCCAGCAAGGTCTTTTGGGGAATATCGATCGGTGTCTTGCATGCAGGGCACAAACGCCGCGCCAGACGCTGGGCGGTGATCAGGATCACGCTGGAGGCAATATTGAATGGGGCAATGCCCATATTGCGCATGCGGGTCAGGGTGGTGGGCGCGTCGTTGGTGTGCAGCGTAGACAGCACCAGGTGGCCGGTTTGTGCCGCCTTGATGGAGATATCGGCGGTTTCCAGGTCGCGGATTTCGCCCACCATGATGATATCGGGATCCTGGCGCAGAAAGGACTTCAGGGCTACCGCGAAGGTCATGCCCGCTTTGTCGTTGACGTTGACCTGGTTCACGCCCGGCAAATTGATTTCGGACGGGTCTTCGGCCGTGGCGATGTTCACGCCGGGCTTGTTCAGCAGGTTCAAGAAGGTGTACAGCGACACGGTTTTACCCGAACCCGTGGGGCCGGTGACCAGCACCATGCCGTAGGGGCGGCCAATCGCCTGCATTACGCGCTCTTTTTCCTCCGGCTCGTAGCCGAGGGCGTCAATGCCCAGCTTAGCACTGCTCGGGTCCAGAATCCGGATCACAATTTTTTCGCCAAACAGCGTGGGCAGGGTGCTGACCCGGAAGTCGATCACCCGGTCGGGGCCGATCTTGAGCTTCATCTTGCCGTCTTGCGGCACGCGTTTTTCCGAGATATCCAGGCGCGAGATCACCTTGATACGCGATGCCAGCTTGTCCTTGATGGCTACGGGTGGCGAGGCGATTTCGCGCAGTTCGCCGTCAATACGAAAGCGCACACGGTAGTTGTGCTCGTAGGGCTCAAAGTGCAAATCCGACGCGCGCATGCTGTAGGCATCGAGCAGCATTTTGTGCAAAAACTTGACGACCGGGGCATCTTCCACCTCGGCCATATTGATTTCGGCAGCCTCGGCGGGTGCGCCGATGGTCGTGTCATCAAAGTCAAAGTCACCGCCGATGATGTTGTCCATCGCCTCACTGGTGGTGACGGCATTGGCATCCACCATGTGCGAGAGCTTGTCGTACTCGGCAATGATCCAGTCCACACCCAACTGGGTGGAGAACTTGATTTTTTCGGCGGCTTCTTGGTCTGAGGGGTCAGCGGTGGCGACGATCAGGCGGTTATTGCGCTTGCTCAGCACCACCACGCGGTAGGCCTGGCAAATTTTGGTATCCAGCAGCTCTTTGGGCAGGCGGTGGCGGTCTACTGCATCCATGTCCAGCAAAGGCGCGGCAAACGCGGTGGACATGGTATGCGCCAAGTCCGATGCCGACACCGCGCCGGAGGACATTAGCTCGGCGATAAAGCTGGAGCGGTTGGACTGTGATTTTCGGTAGATGTCTTCGGCCGCACGTTGACCGAGTTTGCCTGCAGATATCAGAACCCTCCCCAAGCCGGGAAGCGCAACAGAAGAGGTTTCTTTGGTGAAGGGTTCAACAGCGGCCATAAGCCCGAAATGTAGCAGGTAGCAAAAGGTAACCGGATCATCCCTTATTCAGGGGTGGATGTAAACCAACATCAGCTTTGCGTTGACACCGGTTTCGCTGGTAAAAACCGAAGAAGCTCCTCTGGCAACGCGGCATTTAACACTATGCTGTCACCGTTGGCGGGATGGCTCAACTGCAAGCGCCAGGCATGCAGAAACATGCGTTTGAGCCCCTGTTTCACCAGGGCCTTATTGGCCTCGAAATCGCCGTACTTATCGTCGCCCGCAATGGGGAAACCCTCCGAAGCCAAGTGCACGCGAATCTGGTGGGTGCGGCCAGTTTTGATGGTCACTTCCAGCAGGCTGAAACCTTCAAAATGTTGTGCTACTTTGACCAGGGTCAGGGAGCGCATGCCGTCCGGGTTGTCCTTGGCCACCACCTTGACCCGGCGTTCGCCATTGGGTAGCAGGTATTTGTGTAAAGACTTGTCCAGCACCTTTTTATTGGCGGGCCACTGGCCGATCACCAAGGCCAGGTAGGTCTTGCCGGTTTCCCGGTCGCGGAACTGGTCTTGGACGTGCTTCAGTGCGCTGCGTTTTTTGGCCAGCAGCAAAATGCCCGAGGTTTCGCGGTCCAGTCGGTGCACCAGTTCCAGAAACGGGGCTTTGGGGCGGGCCATGCGCAGTTGCTCGATGACCCCAAAGCTGACCCCACTGCCGCCATGCACCGCCACACCCGCCGGTTTGTCAATCGCCAGCAGGTGCTCGTCTTCCAGCAGGATGGGGAATTCGCGCGCCGGGGCGGGTGCTGCGGCCATGGCTTCGGCTTTTTCTGCCACACGCTCGGAGATGCGGGTGGGCGGCAAGCGCACAACGTCACCACCGTTGACGCGGGTGTCGGCGGAGGCCCGGCCCTTGTTCACCCGTACTTCGCCGCTGCGGATGATGCGGTAGACGTGGGTTTTGGGGACACCTTTGAGGTGGCGCATGAGGAAGTTATCCAGCCGTTGCCCGGCATCGTCGGGGTCCACCGTAATGAATTTGACTTCTGGCATGGGGGGTGGGGCGTTAGCACCTATAATATTTTTCACCAGCGTCGTGTCGTAAGTGCTTGATTCACCACAGTTTAGAGCATTGCATCTACGCCGCTGCGAAGTCGATGCCACCCAAGGCGATCTGCTGCCCACCCGAGCTATTCACGCTCCGTTGGCGGCAAAAGTTGATGGGGCGGGCTGACGCGATGGAAATACAGATACGGAATACCCCCTAACTTGTCCGCATGCGCTGTAGGTGCATGTTGTGCAACGGATCGAAGCGAGAACTCTTGTGTTGATGGCGATACTTCAAACCTGCTGGCGGTGGATGATGGCTCCGGCCATGGTCCCGGTTTTTGGCATGGAATCGCCCCTAACGCAGATCTACCATGCGCGAGCAGCTATTAAATCAGTAGCTTTTCAAGCCAACACACTCCCCGCTTCCCTCCACCTCCCCCCACTGTCACCCTGTGAGCTCCGGCTTACCTAGTGCAGTCTGGGGTCATTCCGGCTGTTTCCGCGCGTTGGTTCAGGCATCAATAGGCCCGATTTGGGCCGTATTGAATTGAAGAACATTTCTGGACCCATGCTGGTCCAGTCAAAGGAAGCGCACCATGAAACGGATGCTGATTAACGCAACCCAGTCGGAAGAACGCCGGCTGGCGATTGTGGACGGGCAAAAACTGCTCGACTATGAAATTGAAATCGAGGGGCGCGAACAGCGCAAGGGCAATATCTACAAGGCCGTCGTCACCCGCGTCGAGCCCTCGCTGGAAGCCTGCTTCGTCGACTACGGCGAAGACCGCCACGGCTTTTTGCCGTTCAAAGAAATCTCCAAGCAATACTTCGCCCAGGGCGTGTCTGCCAGCCAGGCGCGTATCCAAGATGCCATCCGCGAAGGCCAGGAACTGCTGGTCCAGGTCGAAAAAGAAGAGCGTGGCAACAAAGGCGCTGCCCTGACGACCTTTGTGTCGCTGGCTGGCCGCTATGTGGTGCTGATGCCCAACAACCCCCGTGGCGGTGGCGTATCGCGCCGCATCGAAGGCGACGACCGGGCCGAGCTCAAAGAAGCCATGGACCAGTTGGAATACCCCAACGGTTCCAGCATCATCGCCCGCACTGCCGGTATCGGCCGCAGCGCGCCTGAACTGCAATGGGACCTGAACTACCTGCTCAAGCTGTGGACTGCCATTGACGGCGCCGGCAAGCAGGGCAAGGGCGCTTTCCTGATTTACCAGGAATCCAGCCTGGTGATCCGCGCCATCCGCGACTACTTCAACACCGACATCGGCGACATCCTGATCGACACCGACGACGTGTACGAGCAGGCCCAGCAGTTCATGGCCCACGTGATGCCAGAGCACGCGGCCCGCGTCAAACGCTACCGTGACGACGCGCCGCTGTTCAG
>NZ_JBDTEM010000258.1:0-3976 GCF_039922535.1 Rhodoferax sp.
CTGGCGTTTGGCACGGCCCAGGTGCTGGCCGATGGACTGCTGGGCCGGGGTGTGGTCAGCTCGGGTGCAGAGCGGCTTCGACCACCTGCTGCACACACTGCGTCATAGCGCTGGCCAGCAGCGAGCCCGGTCGGTTGACCGCGCGCAAGGCCTTGATGGGCACCACGATCTGCGGCTCCAGCACCAGCACATCAACCTTGCTGGCGTCGGCAGACAAAGCGGTGCAGCTGTCCACCAGGGCCACGGCCAGGCCGTGGTGCGCTAGCGCCAGCGCCGCGTGGTAGGTCTGCACGGTTATGGCCGATGACAGCCCCACCCCGGCCTCCCGGCAGGCGTGGCTGAGGGTCGAACCCACTGGGTCGCGCACATCGATATTCACCACCGGCGTTTGCGCCAGGTCGGCCAGGTTCACCACGCCATGTTTGACTTGCTTGGCACTCAGCACGCCCTTGGGTACTACGCAGACCATGCGGCCATCGGCCAGGTGGCGTTGCTCCAGCGAAGGGTGGGCGATGGCGCTGAAAACAAAACCCACATCGGCCTCTTGCAGCACCAGGGACGAGATGATCTGCGGCGAATGCAGCGCGTCCATGGTCACCACCACATTCGGATGCTGCTGGCGGAACAGCTTAAGCGCCCGGGGCAGCACCTCGTAGCTCAGCGCCAGCACGGTCAGGATGTGCAGCTCGCCGTCTTGGTGGCCTTGTTTGAGGCTGTTGGCCAGGCGCTGCACGTCGTCGAGCTGGGCAAACAGGCGCTCGATGTGCGGGTACAGGGTTTGCGCCTCGTTGGTCGGCGTCAGCCGGCCCTTGGTGCGTTGGAATAGCGGAAAGCCCAGCTGCAGCTCGGCGTGCGCCAGCACCCGGCTGACGGCCGGCTGGGTGACGTTGATCAGCCGGGCTGCCGCGCTGACGCTGCCGGTGAGCATGATGGCGTTGAAAACTTCGATGTGGCGCAGGCGCATGGGGTTCCTTGTTCAGGCTAATGTAGCCAGCCCAGGCACTAACCCACGCCCAGACCCGCGAGCCGATCCGCACGCACAGCGGCAACCAATCCAGCAGGGCCAAGGTGCGGGAATCACCCGGCCCAGCGTGTGCGCTGAGCACATCGTGAACAGGCGCTTAAGCAATCTCTTGCAGGATGTCGCGAACCCTGTTGAGCGAGGTGTCGATGTCTGCTGCATCGATGGCACCGTAGCCCAGTATCAGGCCCTGCCGTGGAGGTGCGAAATGGTAGAAAACATCCAACGGATACAGGCCCACATCCACCCTTCGTGCCAGAGTCAATAGCAACTTCATATCGATAGCTTGTTTGCACAGTGCAGCCAGATGGAAGCCCGCAGTGGCCGGTACCAGTTCAAACCAGGGTGACAGGTCGCCTTGGAAGCGCTGCACGATGCGCTCGCGCCGATCTGCATAGGCCGTATGGCAGCGCCGGATATGTTTGAGCAGGCCACCATCCGACATGAATTTGGCCAGTGCCCATTGGGCGGGGATAGAGGTATGCCAGTCGGTCAGGTGTTTGGCCACACACACGGCCTCCAGGATGGCGGGCGGTGCGATCAGGTAGCCCAGCCTGAGCTCGGGCGACAGGGTTTTGGAAAACGTGCCGACATAGGCCACCGAGCCGTGTGTGTCCATGCTTTGCAGGGAATCGGTGGGCCGCCCTTCGTAGCGGAACTCACTGTCGTAGTCGTCCTCAATCACGATGGCCCCGAGGGCCCGCGCCCGCGCCAGCAAGGCGTGGCGGCGCGCAATACTCATGGGCATGCCTAGCGGAAACTGGTGGGCTGGCGTGGTGTAGATCAGGCGGGTGCCGTCGGGAATCTGCTCGACCACCATGCCTTCGCTGTCCACTGAAATACCTACGACATTCGCGCCTTGCGCCGCCAGCAACAATCGGGCTGGCGGGTAGCCTGGGTCTTCGACCGCGACCGTGCAACCCGGCTCCACCAGCACCCGCGCCACCAAGTCCAGCGCCTGCTGCGCGCCGCTGGTCACCACCACATCGCCTAAGCTGCAGCGCACGCCGCGGGAAAAGGCGACATGGCGGGCAATGGATTCACGCAGCGCAAACAAGCCTTCGGTTTCGCCGTACATACCGCGCGACTTGGCGCATTCCCGCAAGGCATACAGCACGCAGCGGCGCCAGTCGGCCTGCGGATACAGGCTTCGGTCGGGCGAACCCCCAATGTATTCATAGCGCGCGGTGCCGGCCGGAGAAGGATGGCGCAGTGGCGTTGGCATGTTGCGCCATTGGGCCGCGACCGCAGCGCCGGCCAGCGCGGGTGCGTGCGCCGCCTGGGCCCTGCGGGATGGTTGGTCGCTGACAAAACTGCCCACCCCCACCTGGCCCACCACCAGCCGGTCGTAGGTCAGCCGCGCATAGGCTTCAGATACCGTTTTGCGCGAGAGGCCAAGCTGCTCCGCCAGCAAGCGTGAGGGCGGCAATTGCTCGCCTGCGGCGAGTCGACCGGCATGAATGGCTTCTTTGATCTGGCGGTACAGCTGGCCAGTGAGGTCCTTTTTCCCCTCGATGACGACATGCAATTCCATGCAATGGTCTCCTGCAATTGCTTCGGATTGGCCGCCTGCAGCGACCATCGCCAGACCTACCATTTGTGCATTATCAACCCCCCAAGGAGCACACCATGGAACAAAGAATCGACTTCTACAAAGCCTCACCCGATGCCATCAAGGCATTGATCGCCCTGGAGGCGGCGGTCATCAAATTGGGCCTGGAAGCCCCGCTGATGGAGCTCATCAAACTGCGCACATCGCAGATCAACGGCTGCGCATACTGTGTGGATCTGCACACCAGCGATGCCCGCAAAAAGGGCGAAACCGAGCGCCGTCTGTATGCCGTATCGGTCTGGCGTGAAACGCCATTCTTTTCGGCCCGGGAACGTGCCGCGCTGGCCTGGACGGAAGCCATCACCAACATTGCGCAAACCCATGCATCCGACGAGGATTACCACAACCTGAGCGCGCACTTCAGTGAACGCGAGATGGTGGATTTGACACTGGCCATTACCACCATCAACAGCTGGAACCGCCTGTCCATCGGTTTCCGAAAAATGCCGGCAGCTTGAGGAGAACTTCGATGAAGACCAGATCCACCATCGCGGTGATGCTCGCGGCATGCACCGTACTTTTCAGCCCATGGGCTTTGGCCCATGGTGACGCAGCCGGGCAGGAAGCTATCACCCCGCTGCAGCAGCAGACATTGCCAGACGTTGCGGGTAAGCAGGTGGTGATGGCCGTCGTCAGCTACGCACCGGGACAGTCATCGCAGCCGCACGTCCACTCCGGCTCGGTCTTTGCCTATGTGCTTGAGGGCGAGATCGTGTCGCAGCTTGAAGGCCAGGCACCGGTGACCTACAAGGCCGGCCAGTCCTGGTACGAGACACCCCGCATCGGCCACCTGGTGTCCAAAAATGCCAGCAACACACAACCGGCAAAACTGCTGGCGTGGCTGATCGGCGACCAGGGTGCTCCGCTGAAAGAACCGCTTCAGCACTAATTTGACGGAGCCAACCATGAACAATTCTGTTGCTCTGCCGCCGCCCGCCACCACTGCCTCCCCCCACTGGCTGCTATATGCCTTGATTGGAGCCATGCCTTTGGCCGAGTTCATGCAAACCGGTGTGGTGGCCTTCAATGCGGGGCCGGTGATGGGCAGCATCGGGGCGAGCCCTGAGGAATACAGCCTGGTGGCCACGCTCTATGCGGTGGTCGCCATCGGCATGATTTCGCACCACCGCTGGGTGATGGAGCGCCTGGGCTGGCGGCTCTTCATACAGCTCTCGTGCGCGCTATTCGGATGCGGCGCGGTGGTCTGCGGTGCCAGCGACTCGCTGGTTGGCTTTGCCGTAGGGCGTGCCTTGATGGCTGCCGGAGGCGCCTCCTTCATGACGGCAGGCCGGGTGCTGGTCAACCACATACCGCCTTCACCGCGGCGATTCAACGGCATCCGC
>NZ_JBDTEM010000259.1:0-2823 GCF_039922535.1 Rhodoferax sp.
CCAGGTACGGCCCGTGGGGGCGCAGCAGTCGGTGGATGTGGATGTGCGCATCGTCTCGGCCACCCACCGCGACCTGGAGACCGCGCTGGCCAGCGGAGATTTCCGCGAAGACCTCTACTACCGCCTCAATGTGGTCACCCTGACCCTGCCGCCGCTGGCCGAACGGCGCGAAGACATCGCCCTGCTGGCCCAGCATTTTCTGCAGCGCCTGGCCAGCAAGTACCACAAGCCGCTGAAAGGTTTTGCACCCGATGCCCTGGGCCAGCTGTCCACCGCCGCCTGGCCGGGCAACGTGCGGCAGTTGCACAACGTGGTGGAGCAGGTTTGCGCGCTGTGCACCACGCCGCTGGTGCCGCTGGCCCTGGTGCAGCGGGCGCTGCGCGTGCCCACGGTGGAGGTGCTGGGCTTTACCGAAGCCCGCAACCGCTTTGAACGCGACTACCTGGTGGGCCTGCTCAAGCTCACCGACGGCCAGGTGGCCGATGCCGCCCGGCTGGCCGAACGCAACCGCACCGAGTTCTACCGGCTGCTGCAAAAACACGGGCTGACACCGGGGCTGTTCCGGGGCGATGCGGGCAGCGAGTCGCCCGATGGCGACAGCCCCGAGTCGCCTGTCGCCCGCTAGCGACAGCGGGTTTTCCCTTATCCATCAAGCACTTACGGACTGCACACAGGGCCGGGTGCTGGGGCCTGTCGCCAATCAGCGACGCTTTACAGGCCGCCTAAGCCCGCCGAACATGCATAAAGTCAGCTAAGTGATTGATCTGTAAGAATTTTTCATGCTGGCCTAGGGTTTGCACTAGGTTTGGGCATGCAATGTCTGAACCGTTCTCTGGCCGCACTTTTGCTGGTCACCCCGCTGGTGGTACTGGCCGCAACGCCGCCCACCGACTTTGACACCCTGGGCGAACGCGCCCGCACGCTAGCAGCCCAGCCATACAGCCCCGTGCCCAGCCGCACACCCGATGTGCTGCGCAAGCTGACCTACGACCAGATGCGCGACATCCGCTTCAAACCCGAGCAGGCCGCCTGGCGGGCCGAGCAACTGCCGTTCGAGCTGATGTTCTTCCACCTGGGCAAGTACCAGACCGAGCCGGTGCGCCTGCATGAAATCACGCCGGAAGGCGAGCGCCCCTTCACCTTCAACCCCAAAGACTTTAGTTACGGTGCCAACACCTTGCAGCCCGACACCTGGGGCGACATCGGTCACGCGGGTTTTCGCGTCCACTATCCGCTGAACAACCCGGCCTACAAGGACGAGCTGGTAGTGTTCCAGGGGGCCAGCTACTTTCGCGCCCTCAGCGCCGGGCTGCACTACGGCCTGTCGGCCCGGGGCCTGGCGGTGGACACAGCAGGCGGCGGACCGGAAGAATTCCCCCGCTTCACCGACTTCTGGATGGTCCGGCCCAAGGCCGGTGCCACCGCCATGACCGTGCTGGCCCTGCTGGACTCGCCCCGCGTAACCGGGGTCTACCGCTTCGAGATCGAGCCCGGCAAAGACACCACGCAAGCGACGCGCACGACCGTCAAAGCCCGGCTGTACCTGCGCGACACGCCCAAGAACCCCATTCGCACCCTGGGCCTCGCCCCGCTGACCAGCATGTTCAGCTTTGGCGAAAACCAGCCCAGCCGCACCGACTTTCGCCCCGAGGTGCACGACTCCGACGGCCTGATGCTGGCCAGCGGCGAGGGCGAATGGCTGTGGCGGCCGCTGCAAAACCCGCGTAGCCCGCTGGTCACCTCCTTCACCACCCGCGCGCCCAAAGGCTTTGGCCTGATGCAACGCGACCGCAATTTCAGCAGCTATGAAGACACCGAGGCCAGTTACGAGCGCCGCCCCTCTGCCTGGGTCACCCCGCTGGGCGACTGGGGCGCGGGCCGGGTCGAGCTGGTGCAACTGCCCACGCCCGATGAAACCCACGACAACATCGTCGCCTACTGGGTGCCCGCCACCCTGCCCGCCCCCGGCCAGCCGCTGGACATCGCCTGGCGGGTGGACTGGCAGGGCGACGCCCAGCAGCGTCCGCCCCAGGCCTGGGTATCTCAAACCCGCGTAGGCCACAGCTTTGCCACGCTAGCACCCAACGAGCGGCAGTACATCGTGGACTTCACCGGCCCCGCTTTGCCCACCACAGGTGAACTGAAAGCCGTGGCCAGCGCCAGCAGCAATGCCCGCATCACCGAATCCAACGTCTACCGCGTAGAGGCTACTGGCGCATGGCGCATGGCCCTGCGCGTTCAAACGCTGAACCCCGCGCAGCCGGTGGAGCTGCGCGCCTTCCTTACCGCCCCCACCAGCACGGGCCCCAACACTGTCAGCGAAACATGGACCTACATCCAGGCAGCACCATGAACCACACCTCCACACCTAACTCCTCGCCCGGCATGCCCCCCATCCAACGCGGTTCCATGCGCGCCCAACCCTGGCTGGGCCTGGCAGGTCGCCTGCGCGGCCAGCAGGCTGCCGCCGATGCGCCCTGGCGCGCCAGCGCCGCCCAGCACCAGGTGCTGCCACCGGCCTGGGAGGCCGTGGCCCAGCAGCGCCGCCACTGGCTGCTGTTCTGGATCGCCTGCGCCACGGTGTTTGCCACCGCCCTGCTGTGGCGCGCCCAGCCGGGTGCCGGTAGCGATTTGTTGCTGGCGGCCCAACTGGGCTTGTTTGCGCTGCTGTTTGCCTGGGTGTCGGCGGGCACGGTCACCGCCGTGATGGGCTTTTGGGTCACCCTGCGCGGCGATCCGCATGCGCTGTCGGCGCGCAGCGCGGCAAACACCGTGCTGCCGTCGGACGCACGCACCGCCGTCATCATGCCGATCTGCAACGAA
>NZ_JBDTEM010000260.1:0-9915 GCF_039922535.1 Rhodoferax sp.
AAAGGAACTGGAAAAGATCGACGCCAACGCCGAGCGCGACACGCTGCTGAACGGCCTGCTGACAATTCCCGTCACCACCACGCCGAACTGGTCAACCGCAGACAAGCAGCAGGAACTCGACAACAACGCCCAAGGCATTTTGGGCTATGTGGTGCGCTGGATTGACGAGGGCGTGGGCTGTTCCAAGGTGCCCGACATCCACAACGTCGGCCTGATGGAAGACCGTGCCACGCTGCGCATCAGCAGCCAGCACATGGCCAACTGGCTGCTGCACGGCGTCGTGACCGAAGCGCAGGTGAAGGAAACCTTCGAGCGCATGGCCGCCGTGGTCGACGGCCAGAACGCCGGCGATGCGCTGTACCAGCCGATGGCCGGGCACTTCGACACGTCAGCGGCATACAAGGCGGCGTGTGATTTGGTGTTCAAGGGGCTGGAGCAGCCCAGCGGCTACACCGAGCCGCTGCTGCACGCTTGGCGCCTGAAGGTGAAAGCGGGAACGGCCTGAGGAAAATGCTACTGAATCAGTAGCTGCCAGCGCAGGTTAAATATGCGCTGGAGGCCGATTTCTCTTAAATTTCATTCAACAAAACGGCACCTACGGGTGCCGTTTTTTCGCGTATGCCATAGGCCTCTTGCTTATCTGGCTGTCCAAGCATCCGATAACCGCTCCGCCTGCACCAGCACCAGCCGTATCGCCTCTTCCTGCAAATCGGGCGGGTACTTGTAGCGGCGCAGGGTGATGCGCACCAGGTTGCGCAGGCGCGCGCGCACGCTCTCGCGCTTTTGCCAATCGACTGAGGTGCTATTGCGCAGCTTCTCGGTCACTTCCACCGCAATTTTCTTCAAAACCGCGTCGCCCAGCTCGCGCACGGCGCTTTCGTTGTCGGTAATTGCGTCGTAAAAAGCCAGCTCAGACGCATTCAGCCCCAGCTTGTCGCCCCGCAGCGCCGCCTCGCGAAACTTCTTGGCCATGGCGATCAGCGCTTCTATCACCTGGGCGCTTTCCACTGCGCGGCTCAGGTAGCGGTTGAGCGCCGCTTGCAGCCGCTCGCTGAACTTGCGCTCCATCACCACGTTGGTCCGCATGCGCGACTTCACCTGGTCGGCCAGCGTCTGCCAAATTGGCTTGGGTAGCAAGGCCTGCAACGATTTGGCAGACGCTGTCTGCCAAATCTGTGGATACGCCTGATAGAACTGCCGGTATTGCCGCAAACTGCGCGCGGCCACGCCCGCTGCGCCCTGCCGGCTGAGGCGGGCGGACACCTCGTCCATCAAGCGGGCTCCGTAAATGGCGCGGTCGGTGCCGTTCTGCTCAAACTCCGCCAAGTACAAGCCTATGCACCAATTGCGCAGCGTCAAACTGATATTGACGGCCTTGGCAGCTTGGTCGGCCAAGGCCGCGTGGGTGTGCTCGATAGCAGCAAGCAAATTGGCAAAGTCGAATGCTGGGGTGCTCATGGCTTTTGCCCGGCTGGCCGGGCAAGGCCACCATGCACTCCACCAGGTCGGCCTCAATCAGCGCTTTGCGGATTTCGCCCTCGTTGTTGGTGTTGCTGCCCATGGAGCCGTTGGCCAGCAGCAGGGCCATGCTGCCGTGGGGTGCCAGGTGGTGGATCATGTGCTGCATCCACGCGAAGTTGGCATTGCCGTCGGGCGGCACGCCGTATTTCCAGCGGGGGTCGTCGTCGCGCACGCCTTCTTTCCAGGCCTTCATGTTGAAGGGCGGGTTGGCCATGATGAAGTCGGCGCGCAGGTCGGGGTGCTGGGGGCGGGTGTAGGTGCTGGCGGGCTCTTTGCCAAAGTCAAAGTCCAACCCGCGGATGGCCATGTTCATGCTGGCCAGGCGCCAGGTGGTGGGGTTGAACTCTTGGCCGTAGATGCTGAGCTGCACGTGAAAAAACCCTTTACGCGCATGGCCGCCGTGGTGGACGGTCAGAACGCGGGCGACGCGGTATACCAGAACATGGCGGGCCACCTCACCACCAGTGCTGCATACAAGGCAGCCTGCGATCTGGTGTTCAAGGGCCTGGAGCAACCCAGCGGCTACACCGAGCCGCTGCTGCATGCCTGGCGGCTGAAGGTGAAGGCGGGTATGGCTTGAGCAAGATGCTACTGAATTAGTAGCTTCCAGCGCAGGTTGAATATGCGCTAGAGGCCAATTTTGCATTTAAAAAAGGCACCTTCGGGTGCCTTTTTTGTGGGAAAAGACCGTGGAGCACGTTACTACCGAAACCATAGCTGCCACCGCAGGTACCACCTGCGTCAATGGCCTATTTCTTCCATAAATGCAAAACGGCAGCCTAAGCTGCCGTTGTACGGGGGTTCACCGCGCCGGGGGTGCCGGGGGAATACCCGGTTGGCGTTTTAACGTGCGGGCATACGGCGACGATCGCGGTCGTCGGAGGGCCAGTTGTATTCGGTGGTGCTGTGCGTAGTGGTCATCGGGAATCTCCTTGTGCACCTACAACGAGGCACCCGGGGATTCGGTTGACAACTTTTTTTAAGCGACCGCGTCCACGAACACATGGGCCTGGCCCATGACGGTAATTTGCACGGTGGCGCCCACGGGTGGGATGTGGATGGCCGGGCTGCGCACCAGCAGGGCGGCGGCAGCGGAAGGCGCGTCAATCTGCGGGTTGCCCAGCAGGCGCACGGTCAGGCCACACAGCGCGCCGCCGAAGTCGATGTCTTCCACCACGCCCAGGCAGGCCTCGGCATCGGTATCCATGGCGTTGGCGGGCACGGGGGCCAGTTGCAACTGCTCGGGGCGCAACATAATTTGTGCCGGGCCTTTGCGCTGGCCGTCGTTGACGGCGATCACGCCCAGGGCGCAGGTGGCCCAACCTTGCGACAACTGGGCGGGTAACACGATGGTTTCGCCCAAAAACTGGGCGGTGGCGGCATCGGTGGGGTGCAGGTACAGGCTGTGCGGAGAGCCGACCTGGGCCAGGCGACCCGCGCGCATCACCGCCACCTGGTCGGCAAACGACAGGGCTTCGGCCTGGTCATGGGTGACCAGAATGGTGGTGATACCGGCTGCGCCGAGCAGCTGGGCTACGGCTTTGCGGGTGCTGGCACGCAGGCCGGTGTCCAGGGCGGAAAACGGCTCGTCCAGCAGCATCAGGCGCGGGCGTTGGGCCAGCGCGCGGGCCAGGGCTACACGCTGCTGCTGGCCGCCAGAGAGTTCATGCGGGCGGCGGGCCAGCATGGCGGGGTCTAGCGCCACCATCTGCATCAGTTCGGTGATGCGCTGGGCACGGTCGGGCGCGTTGCGGGCCAAGCCGAAGCCGACGTTGTCGGCCACGCTCAAATGCGGAAATAAAGCCCCTTCTTGCGGCACAAAACCAATGCCGCGCCGGTGGGCGGGGACGGCGTTGGGGCCGTCGGCCAATGGCTGGCCACCCAAGGTGACGCGGCCTGCATCCGGGGCTTCAAAGCCCGCGATGATGCGCAGCAGCGTGGTTTTGCCCGAGCCGGACGGGCCGACGATGGCGGTGCGGCTGCCTGCGGGTACTTGCAGATCGACCCCGGCCAGCGCGACTGCGGGGCCGTAGCTTTTACGGACGGCGTGTAGTTCCAGAAAGCTCATGAATCAGCGGCCTGCGGTTTTTTTGGATTGCACGTAAAGAAGCCAGGTCATGGGCATGGACAGCAGCACCATCATCAGCGCGTAGGGGGCGGCGGCGGCGTAGTCGATTTCGCTGCTAAAGGCCCAAAACGCGGTGGCCAGGGTTTGCGTGCCGGTGGGGGCCAGCAACAAAGTGGCGGTGAGCTCGTTGGTAATGCCCAGCGCCACCATCGCCATGCCCGCCGCCGCGCCGGGTGCGGCCAGCCGCAGGGTAATAGACCACAGCGCCTGCGTGGGCGTGCGGCCCAGGCTACGGGCGGCGTATTCCAGCTCCACCGGCGCCTGGGAGATGCCGGCGCGCAGGCTGACCAGCGCACGCGGCAAAAACATCAGCATATAGGCCAGCAGAATCGTGGCCACGGTTTGGTACAGCGGCAGAGCCACCCGCACGGTGATGGTGACCAGCGCCAGCGCCACCACCACACCGGGCAACGAGCCAACCATGTAGTTGCAGGCCTCCACCAAGCGTTGCAGCTTGCCGGGTTTACGGATAGACAGCCAGGCCATGGGCACCGAAACCACGGTGGTCAGCACGCCGCCCAACACTGCCCACACCAGGGTTTGGCCCAGCGCCGCGCCCAGCACGTCCAGGTGCCACACGGCTGCCCCCCCAGCGATCAACCAGCGCACCAGCGTAAACAAAGGCACGCCCAGCGCCAGCAGGCTGGTGACAAAAGGCAGCAGCCAGGCCAGCGCCGTCCAGCGGCCCAGTCGGCTACGGACCGGCATGCGGGCGGCACCGGTGCCGACACGGGCATAGCGTTCGTGGCCACGCAGGCGGGCTTCCAAGCCCAGCAAGCCAAAGCAGCAAACCACCAGCACACCCGCCAGCATATTGGCCGCCGGGCCGTTGTAGGTGGACTGGAACTGATCGACGATGGCGGTGGTAAATGTGTCGTAGCGGATCATCACGTACAGGCCGTACTCGGCCAGCAAATGCAGGCCCACTAGCAGCCCGCCACCACACAAGGCCAGGCGCAACTGTGGCAGTACGACGCGGAAAAACACCGCCCACGGCCCCAGGCCCAGCGACGAAGCTGCGTCTTCCATGCCCGGGTCCAGCCGCCGCAGGGCCGCCGACAAGGGCAAATACATAAACGGGAAATAGGCGATGGTGGACACCAGCGCCGCACCCGCCAGGCCATGCAGGCTGGGCGTCACGGTCATCCACGCATAGCTGTGCACAAACGCGGGTACGGCCAGCGGGGCCACGGCCAGCGCCGCCCAGGTGCGGGCACCGGGCAGGTCGCTGCGCTCGGTCAGCCAGGCCAACGCCAGCGCCAACACGGCGCAGACCGGCACGGTCACCAGCTCCAGCAGCGCGGTATTGACCAGCAGCTCGCCCACGCGAGGCCGAAAAATCAGCGGTGCGGCGGTTTCCCAACCGGTTTGCCAGCCGACCCAGACCACAAAGCCCAGCGGCAGCAGCGCAAACAGCGACACCACCACCGCAGCCGCGCCCACCCACGACAGGCGCGCGCCCTTAAAGCGGCGCATGCCCTCTGGTGGCACGCCTAGCAAGGCAGGCGCACGGTGTAAATCAGACGGAACGGCAGACACTGCGGGGATTTACAGCAAGCCCGCCTGGGTCATTAGATCCGAGACTTTTTTGCTGTTCAGTTTGGAAGGCTCGACCTTGGGTGCTTGCAAATCGGCCAGCGGCACCAGTTTGGGGTTGGACGGTGCGCCCACGCCCACGGCGTATTCAAACGAATCGCCGGTTTTCAAAATCTCTTGGCCCTGTTTGCTGGTCACCCACTTGACGAAGGCCTGGGCTTCTTTGGCACGCTTGCTGGTGGCCAGCACGCCGCCACCAGAAATGCTGACAAAAGCGCCCGGATCTTCGTTGCGGAAGTAATGCAGCGCGGCGTTGTTGCTGTTTTCACCGGTCTTGGCCTGGTCGCCGAAATAGTAGTAGTGGTAGATCACGCCGCCGTCGATCTGGCCTGCGTTCACGGCCTTCATCACCGTGCTGTTGCCCTTGTAGGCGGTGAAGTTTTCTTTCATGCCTTTGAGCCAAGCGGCGGTGGCGGGTTCGCCCTTAATTTCCAGCATGGCGCTGACGATGGCCTGGAAGTCGGCTCCGGACGGCGATGCGGCCCAACGGCCCTTCCAGGCGGGGCTGGCCAGGTCCATCACCGACTTGGGCAACTGCTCGGGCGTGAATTTCTTCTTGTTATAGACAAACACCGTGCTGCGCGCGGCGACACCCATCCAGTGGCCGGTGGAGGGGCGGAAATTGGCGGGCACCTGGGCCAGCGTGGCCGGGTCCAGCGGCGCAAACAGGCCAGCCGACTCCACCAGGGTCATGGCGGGCGAGTTTTCGGTCAAAAACACATCGGCGGGAGAAGCCTTGCCTTCTTGCACCAATTGGTTGCCCAGTTCGCTGTCGCCACCATTGCGCAAAACCACCGGGATACCGGTTTCCTTGGTAAAGCCATTGGCCCAGGCCTGGGTCAGGCTGACGTGTTGCGCGTTATAGACCACCAGCGGCTCGGCGCTTTGGGCAGAGGCCCCCAGAGAGACGGCCCACACGCCTGCAGCCAAGGCCACGGCACGAACCAAAAAAGGAAGGGAGATTTTCATATGCACACTTTGAATGAAGGGGCAACGGGGGATGCTCCTCCCGGTGCCGCAGAGCGAACTACGCAAATAAGAATTAGTTGCATCTGAATTCTAACCGCGCACACTCCCTGCTGGGGCTGCCCCTGCGGACGCGGGGGCTATTTGCAGATCTTTACGGCGGTCAGAGCCGCGCGTTGCGGGTACTGCTGGGTTTGCGGTGCTTGTGTTTGCGCGCCGTCTGGCGACGGCTGAAGACCAGCATCGCGCGCAGGCCCTGCAAGCAGCCCAGCAACACCGCTGCGCCGATGGCCCAGGGCACGACCTCTCGCACCAGGGCCGAGGCCAGAAAAGAGGCCTGCTCTTCGTCCAGCTTGAGTTGCTCTTCGGAACGCGGCGGTGCGTTATTGGCGGTGGCGTTTTCGCTGCCACTACGGTTGGCGCGGCGGCGCAGTACATTGCTATCGGCGTCGGCATCGGCCGCTGCATCCGAACCGAATTCGGTACTCAGGTACTGCTTGGCCTCGATGGCACCGGACTGGACTGCAGCGTCTTTGACGGCGACGTGCAGCGTTTCGCCCAAGGAGGTGGGAGCCGGTTTAGGGGCAGAAGCCGGGCTGGCAGGCTTCTGCACCGTGTCTGTGGGGGCAGCGGCGGTAGGCTTGTCTGCCGAGGCCTTGACCGGAATGGCGGACAAGGCCCGTTGCACAGGCGAATCGGCGCTGGCATCGGCCAAGTCGGCCGCGTCCTGGGCCTCCTGTGTCGTCGCAGGCAACAGGCTGGCGCTGGACGCAGCGCCAGCAGACAAGCATCCGCCGACACCGACCACGGCACACAGTATGCGAACGCCCACCCGCGGCCCCATCACACGCCACCATTCCATAGACTTGTCTCCAACGCCCAAAAACCGCTCATACCCTTGAAGGGGGGCACCATTTTATTAAGTTGATTTTATTTGCAATATGCGTTGCCAGGGGTGCTCCCTCGCGTGGCTGCCGCCACCGCAATTGCCCCCTCATATCGATTGCTACTTATTTAATAGCTTCATATGCGCTCTGCATCTGCGCAAGGCACCGATTTTTGCTATATTTTTTCTTGGAAAACTGTTTCATTTCGTAAAGAAGCTCAGTACCATGGCCCATGCCTGTTGCCGCCCATCTGCCAGACCCACGTAGCTGCCCGCTGTGTGGCCAGCCCAATCGGTGCGCCATGGAACTGGCGCGCAGCACCGGGCTGCCACAGCCCCCGTGCTGGTGCCTGGCTGTGGACTTCAGCCCGGCCACGTTGGCAGACATACCGGCAGCGGCACGGAATCTGGCCTGCATCTGCCCAGCCTGTGCGGCCCCATTGCCCGCCGCACCACCCGCCTCCTGACAGCCCCGCATGCCCTCCTGGACCACCGGACTGCTCCGCCCAGAACTGCTGGCGTTGGCCCTGTTGATTGCCGTGCTGGCCGGTGCACTGCGGCTGCTGCGCCCCCTGCTCCAGCGCGCCCTGCGGCCCACCTGGGCTTTGCTCAACCTGGCCTGGTGCGCCCAGGTGCTGGCGCTGCTGGCGGCCACCCAGGACCACGTTTTGCTGATGGGCATCTTTCGCGACAGCGCCCATGTGTTTACCGTGTGGGCTGGCATACAGATCGGCACGCTGCTGGTGTATCGGGTGCTGCTGCCCGCCCTGCGGGTGCAGTTGCCGCAAATCGCCCAAGACCTGACCCTGACCGCCCTGTCGCTCGCCTGGGGGCTGGTGTGGCTGCGGCTGGCGGGCGTGGACCCGACCCAGCTGTTTGCCACCTCGGCGATCGTGACCGCGGTGGTGGCCTTTGCCATGCAGGACACGCTGGGCAATGTGATGGGCGGCGTGGCGCTGCAACTGGACAACTCGATGCGGGTGGGCGAATGGGTGCAGATCGACGAGCTGAGCGGCCAGGTCGTGGATGTGCGCTGGCGCCACACCGAGATCGTCACCCGCAACCGCGAGACCGTGGTGGTGCCCAACAGCTGGCTGATGAAAAACCGCTTCAAGGTGCTGCGCAAGCGCCCTGGCGAACCCCTGCTGTGGCGGCGTATGCTGCAATTCAACATCGACCACAGCGCCCTGCCGGGTACGGTACTGCGCACGCTGGAGTTGGCGGTGTCCGATGCCAGCATCGCCCACGTCGCCTTGCAGCCCCCACCCAGCGCAGTGCTGATGGAGGTGTGCGCGGGCTACAACCACTACACCCTGCGCTACTGGCTGACCGACCCGCAGTTTGACGACCCCACCGACTCGGCCGTCCGCGTCCACGCCCTCGCCGCCCTGGCCCGCGAAGGCATCCCCTTGGGATTGCCGCAGGCCGAGCGACTGGTGGCCAGCAAAGACGAGCAGTCGCGCAACGCCCACGTCCAGCGCGAACAGGCCCGCCGCATCCGCGCCATCCGCAGCATTGCGCTGTTTGCCAACCTGCCCGATGCCGAACAGCAAACCCTGGCCGCGCATTTGGTGTACGCGCCGTTTGTGGCGGGCAGCGCCATCACCCGGCAGGGCGCGGTGGCGCATTGGCTGTACCTGATCTTGCACGGGGATGCCGAAGTGGTGGTGGACAGCAGCACCGGCCGCACCACCGTCGCCACGCTGCACGACGGCGAATTCTTTGGCGAAATGGGCCTACTCACTGGCGAGCCCCGCAGCGCCACCGTGCGGGCCGTCACCGACGTGGAGTGCTACCGGCTGGACAAGGAAGGCTTTGGCCTGGTGCTGGCCGCCCGCCCGGCGCTGGCCGAAGACATCGCCACCCTGCTGGCCCAGCGCCGCGCCGCATTCACCGCGCGGCTGCAGCAGTCGGCCACCGCCGCACCGCCAGTGCGCAGCAAAGACCTATTGGCGCGGATGCAGGCGTTCTTCAAGCTGGCGTAAAACCCCAAGCCACTGCGGGTACAGTTCAGAGATGTGCCAACTTTTAGGAATGAACTGCAACACCCCCACCGACGTGGTGTTCAGCTTTAGCGGCTTTGCCGAACGCGGTGGCCGCACCGACCACCACAGCGACGGCTGGGGGATTGCGTTTTTTGAAGGCCTGGGCCTGCGCCATTTTGTGGACCACCAGCCAGCCTGCGCGTCGCCGGTGGCCGCGTTGATCCGCAACTACCCGATCAAAAGCCGCAACGTCATCGCCCACATCCGCAAAGCCACCCAGGGCGTGGTGGCGCTGGAGAACTGCCACCCCTTCGTGCGCGAGCTGTGGGGCCGCTACTGGGTGTTTGCCCACAACGGCGACCTGAAAGACTTCGCCCCGCGCCTGCACAGCAGCTTTCGACCGGTCGGCAGCACCGACAGCGAACAGGCTTTTTGCTGGATCATGCAAGAGCTGGCCAAGTCGCACGCCGGGGTGCCCAGCGTGGCCGAGCTGACGCTCACCCTGCGCGAGCTGGCGGCCCGCATCGCCCGCCACGGCACCTTCAACTTCTTGCTCAGCAACGGCGAAGCGCTGTGGGCCCACGCCACCACCAGCCTGTACTACGTGGAACGCCAACACCCGTTTGCCCAGGCCACGCTGAAAGATGACGACCTGAGCATCAACTTTGCCGACCACACCGGCAAAGACGACCGCGTCGCCATGGTCGCCACCACGCCCCTGACCACCAACGAAAGCTGGGTCGCATTTGCACCGGGCGAACTGAAAG
Source organism: Rhodoferax sp. (assembly GCF_039922535.1). Classification (GTDB taxonomy): domain Bacteria; phylum Pseudomonadota; class Gammaproteobacteria; order Burkholderiales; family Burkholderiaceae_C; genus Rhodoferax_B. The sequence goes on from NZ_JBDTEM010000260.1 coordinate 9,850, forward strand.
TGTTTGTGGGCGGCGCGCTGGTCGGCTGAATCCACAACGCTGCAGTTTAAATAGCTGCTCGCGCAC